>NZ_LT607733.1:1657500-2012500 GCF_900091445.1 Micromonospora echinofusca | reverse complement strand
CAGGCAGGCTGCTGTTGCCGTGGCGCGGCAAGATCGTGTTCAAAGGTCGTCGTAGTCCAGAAGCCCGTTCTCCAGTACATGCTGGCGGAAACCGCCGGGACCAAAGGGCAGGTAGTACCTGCTTTCCAGAAGGTTGTCAGCTAGCTCCTCAACCATCACCGTCGTGAGTTTCTTCGCGCGAATCGCCTCACACAGCAAGGGGACAGTCGCCGTAACCCGGATACCCTTTTCCTTCGCAATCTGGCGCGGCGTGGCGTCGTCTATCACCACTTCGCACCGATACACTTGACCCATGGCGAGAACCCCGCACTCGCCAAGGTTTCTGCCGCCGGCGACCAGTCGATCGACGTAGTGGGCGAACGCTTCGGCGAATTCAGGGCTAGTCGATCGGTGAACCCGAATCCAGTCAGCGTCGAGTACCGCGCGAGTGGCCGACACATGCTCGGCGGCGTCGTTAAGTTCTCGCTCAACGCTGTCGGGGATGTAGATGGGGCGCTCTGCAGCGAGAAAGCGCAGAACTCCCAGCCATCCTTGCAGCGCGAAGTGTCGCAATGGGCCGGTATCGAACACCCAGGCGTTCTCGGGCACCATCACGACACATAGTTCCAGATCTCATCGGTCCGGCGCTCGCGAACGCTCGGTAAATCCGCCTCGTCGAAAGTGCCTTGAAGTAAGTCAAGAGCTCGCTCGCGGCTGATTCGCTCATCGCGCACAAGCCGCAATACTGCACGCGCAAATGGTCGAGGGACTGTTGTCCCCTCCATCTCTTCAAGAGGGACGTACAGATTCATTTCAACAATGTCGGCTTGGGTAGTGCGACACTTACGCACCAAAGCGACTGTCTCACTGTCCGCTAGCCCCAGTTCTTTCAAGCGCGTTGCCAGAGTGGCCATGTCGACCCGAAACTCACTTGCAATATGAATTGCCGCACTGCGCTCGCCGGAACGGGAAACCTTCTCATGCCATAGCCGCGTGATCACGGCCGTAGGTAGCAGCAACGCGCGTGCGAAACGATCGAGGCGCGACTCCATTGGGATGGCATGAGTGGAGTGATCGGCAACTCGCCAGTCAACGGTGTACGCGTCTGCAATTAAATAGTGACCGAGTTCGTGCGCCAATGCGAGCCGCCTACGGCCAACCTTCATGTGGCTGTTGACGAGACTGACACCTCCACGAGGCAACAAGATGGTCGCGGCATCAGCGGTATCCTTGCCGACATCGCGAGAGAATGCCAGGAGCCCGACGTTGGCAACGCAGTCGGAGAGCTGGCGGATCGGCTCCTCTGCCGAAATGGCCATCAAGTCGCGCGCTTTCACAGCAAGCGTCTCGGCCTCGGCATTGGTCGTGGGCTGCGTGATGTCAGCCTGAGCGACTACGTCAGCAGCATCGAGACCCAACTCGTCGACGCCCAATGAGGCGACGAACTCGACCTCGTTGGTGAACTTCGCAAGCAGTGCATCGATTTGCGAGTCCGCAGTGTCCAGCCCTTGGCTGGACCGATGCGCGACAAGCGCTGGGACAGGCTCCTCGAAGAACGTAGACATGCGCACACCGATCGCGGCGGCAATGTCCGCCAGTTCGAGCGCCGTGACCTTGCGCACGCCCCCCTCGATCTTGTTCACGACTGTGCGCTCAAGACCAACCGCTCGTCCGAGGTCTTCTTGGCTCAGGTCCGCACGCTTGCGGGCATCTCGGATGCGCTCGCCTAACGTCTGTGCGTCGATGTCAGCCACAGTGCGATTCTCGCACACTGCGGCTGAAGCGCAAAGATAACTAGAGAGGGCAGAGAGAGCAGCTGGCACGCGAGCGAGGGGATCCCCGCGTCTGACCCGACAGAGCCATGATGAGGCGTATCGGATCACTCGCTCGGTGGACGTCGTTGGACGAGGCGCCCGGGCCCTGGACAACGTGACGGCGGGGGCCCGGTTGGATCGCCGGGGCCAAGCATCTCGCCCAAGCGATATTCCACCCCGACCACAAGTTTCGCATCCATGAGCATGGTCTACGACACCTGCGTACGATGGGCGTTTTGCGTAGATAGGAACAGCCGTCGCGTCGGGCCTTCCAGACGGCCGCCGGATGCGGTCACGCAGGCTGGTTGCCTTCCTCGCGCTGTCGTTTGCTCTCCCCCACAGCCCCATCGACCAAGGCGTCGAACAAGGGTGGCGCGACGGAAGGGCCACAGGTGCGACATCACCGCCTGCGCGAGCGCCTTCACCATCGCCTGCAACACGTCCGGCGACGCTTCGTCGACGGAGTCCCTGTCCAGCCAGTGCAGGCGGACTTCCTGTCCGACCCGAGCGCGAGGATTCCTCGTAGGAAGGTGAGCGTGTGGGAGAACCAGAGTGAAGATGTCGAAGATCCCCTGAGCCGATGGCTCAACAGCCAGCCGCAAGCCAGCGCACCACCGCCTGCACGACGGCGCGGTGGTCTGCGGTTTGCGTTCTATGGCCGGATGTCGACCGTCGAGCACCAGGACCGGGTTACCTCCCGGCACTGGCAGCGGGACTGCGCCACGAGCTCGTCGCCGCTCACGGGCTGATCGTCGCCGAGTACTTCGACGTCGGCTGCTCCCGCCGCCGCAGCTGGCGGCAGCGCCCGCAGGCCGCCGCCCTGCTGACCGCGCTCAACGACCCAGATCGCGGGTTCGACGCAATCGTGGTCGGCGAGTACGAACGGGCGTTCTCCGCTAACCAACTGCAGCACCTGGCACCCGTGCTCGAACAGCACGGTGTTCAGCTGTGGCTGCCCGAGACGGACGGGCCCGTCGATCACCACAACCCGACCCACCAAGCGCTGATCATGATGCTGGGCGCCCAGTCGAAACGTGAGGTGCAGCGCGCCCGGTTCCGGGTCGTCACGGCGATGCGGGCCCAAGCCCGGGAGCAGGGACGGTATCTCGGTGGCCGGCCGCCCTACGGCTACCGACTCGTTGACGCCGGCCCTCATCCGAACGCCGCGCACGCCCGCTGGGGTCGCCGGCTTCGGCGCCTCGAACTGGATCCGGCCACGGCCGGACACGTCCGGTGTATGTTCGCCCAACGCCTGGATGGCCGGAGTCTCGCCAGCATCGCGCGTGCCCTCAACAACGCCGGCATACCCTGCCCGTCGGGCATCGACCCCGACCGCAATCCCCACCGCAGAGGCGACCGGTGGACCCTACGAACGGTCGCGGCGATACTCAGCAACCCCCGCTACACCGGCCGGCAGGTCTGGAACCGGCAACCCGCGCACACCGACACCGACGCCAGCCGCCCGGAGCGAGAACCCATCCGAAAGAACCCGACCGCAGACTGGGTGGTCTCCAAACAACGGGCCCACACCGCGCTGGTCAGCGAACAGGACTTCGTCGCCGTCCAGGCCGTCCGCTCCCACCGGAGCGCCCACGACGGCACCACCCGCCGCTACCTGTTCACCGGACTACTGCGCTGCGGACCATGCGGCCGAAAAATGGAATCCCACTGGATCAATCAACGCCCCGGCTACCGATGCCGCCACGGCCACACCAGCACCCAACAGCCCACCAACCGCCAGCGCAAGATCCTCTACCTCAGGGAAGACCACATCATCACAAGACTCGCCGGTCATCCCAACCTCGCCAGCGACCCCCAGAGCCCACACGACCTGGTCGTGCTCCTGCAGAGAAACAAGATCACCATCGTCTGCGATCAGGAGCGCTGCACACCGACTACAGAAGCATCCGTGCAGGTCAACTCGCTCGACCCATGATCGATATGTGGTAATGATGTGTCCGAGAGGGGGAAATGAACCCCCACGCGTAGCATCCGTTATACAAACGGGTGCTCATGCGTTAATCCTAGCACTTCACGATGCGTAAACACTACACGCGCAAGCTGCCTATGAGCATTCATTAACTACCCAAGGAAGCCGACTCAATGCGCCTGCAGAGAGGACAGCAACGTAGCCAGTCTCGGCAGGGAGAATTGGGCCGCCGCCAAGTGCTTGAGTTCACGCGGTAGCAACAGGGACGGCGCGGCGGTGAGGCCATGGCGGAGGGGCTATGGAGTCGTTGGGCTCGGCCAGCGGCTCGGCCTGTCGTGGTGCCGCCGGTTGGGCGACACTCTGGGTGGTGAGCAGGATCAGAAGCGCGCCGAAGCCTGGGGCGCCAGGGCGGGCCAACAAGGCCTGCCCCGCCGGTGAACGGCTGGCCCTCAGGGCTGCTGACTTACTGCCGCCGACAGTAGCGAACGACGGAAGCGCCCCCAGTCAAGATTGAACTCTTTCTCGGCCGCACCGGGCAGGAGGCTCCCGAGACCCGGGAACTGTCCGGACGTCAATCGGCCGAAGCCTTGAGGGCATCGCTTATCACTGTATACCGGATGTGTTCCTGCTCTAGCCGAAGAGACGGAGCGAATGTGTCATTGACGAGGTCGTCAACAAGTGCCCGCTCTTGTTCCGTAAGCTGCGGAAGTGATCGGCGGGTGGGGGTCGGTTCGCGACCCCAGTGTGCGCGGTGGGCGAGCAGGGTCTCGCGGTCCATGAGAGTTGAGCGTGTGTGTGAGAAGGCGGCGCGGAGTCGATCGAGAATGGCGAAGCCGTGCGTGTCGATGTCGCCCCAGTAGACGAGGTCGCGGTCGCGGAGCCATGTCAGGGGCTCAAGTTTCGCGACGGCGTAGCCGCCGCCCAAGATCACGGCAGCGTCGTGGATAGGCGGAAAGGCGAGGAAGGTGGTTTCGTTCTCGACGACATAGACGGTCGCCACAGGCAGGGGTGTGGTAGCCAGTTCGCTCACGCGGACCGTGAGGTCGCTGTACGGCACGGGGCGGTGGTGGTTGTCGAGGAAGCGGATTCGAACGAGCAGAGGCTTGGGTCGTAGTCCGTAACGTTCAGCGAAGGCTGACGGCGGGTGAGCGACGTTGACTCGATCAGCGGGGAGGTGTCGGTCGAGTAGCTCGGCGAGGATGCTGCGGCGGGTCTCGACGAACTTGGTGTCGACGTCGCGGACGTCGATCTGCCGCAGATAGGTGGCGGGATCGGCGTGATGGTCGATCCACGCGACCGTGTCGAGCAGGCGAATCCAGTCCTGTTCGTGGGTGAGGAGCTTCATTGGGCGCTCGGCGGCCCACGCGGCTATCGGGGGTGAGACGGTGCGGGTTAGGTCGAGGAGGGTTTGATAGCGGTCGACCTGGGCCTGGACGCCGAGCGTTCGCCAGAGGAGGTCTGGGGTGTCTATCCATGCCTTGTGTGGGAGCTGGTTGGTACCGATGAGCCGGCCGCCTACGCTGCGGTACTCGACACGCACGGATCGGCCGTCGACTTCGCGCCAGCGGGTGGCCCACTGTTGGACATCCCCGAAGTTGTCGGCGGTTTCCCCGGCGGTCGGTCCTTTCAGCAGCACGGCGACCGGTGTTGGCGGTGTGCCTTGGGCAACGTCGCGGAGGAAGTCGCCGCGTTCCCAGCGGCGTCGCAAGACGGCGATGGCGTCCTCGATGGTGGTCCATGAGGCTCGTTGGCTGCTGCGGCTGCGCGGCATAGTTATGCCTCCGGGTCGGCGCCGGTGTGGGCCTGTCGCCGGCGGTGGTATTCGTCGATGGTCAGGGTCTGCAGGCGGGAGAAGTTGTCGGTGGGGTTGTCGACGAAGCCGACTGCGGATACGTATGGCTCGATGACGTGGATCTTCTGCAGGGGTGTGACGATCAGCAGTTGCAGGCCGAGACGCTGGAACAGGGCGAGGGCGAAGCGGGTGGAGTCGTCGGAGCCGCGGCCGAAGGCTTCGTCGATGACGACGAACCGGAATGTGCCGGTGGTCTCGGCGTCGAGACGGAACTGGTAGGCGAGGGACGCGGCGAGGATGGTGTAGGCGAGCTTCTCTTTCTGCCCTCCGGACTTGCCTCCGGAGTCGGCGTAGGTCTCGTATTCGGTGTCGTCGTCTCGCCAGCGCTCGGTGGCTGTGAAGGTGAACCAGTTGCGGACGTCGGTGACGCGTCTGGTCCAGGCGCGGTCGGTCTCTGTCTGGCCTTCCCGGCCGCGGAAGCGCTCGATGAGCGCTTTGACCTGGAGGAATTTGCGTTCCGAGTATTGCTCGGAGTCATCGTGGCCGAGGGCGTCGTCCGTGCAGGCGCGCAGCTCGGTTCGGAACTCGCGGACCTCCACGTTCGGGCTCGGATTGCCGTCGAGCCGGATGTAGCGGCCTGGGTTGTAGTCGATCCCGACGAGGGATTCGTTGATCGTAGCGATGCGGTTCTTGATGAGGGCGGCCTGTTGGCGCAGCTGGGAGTGGAAGGTAGCGATGTCGCGGATGGCGTTGGTGTTGAGGTAGGTCTTGAACTCGGCTTCGAAGCGAGGTAGGTCATCGTGGATGAGGCGCTGGTGCATGGTGCGGTACTCGGCGGCGGCCGCGAGCGAGGCGTCCATCTCGGCGGTCTCCAGGGGGTAGGTGCTGCGGAAGGCCGCCATCAGGCTGACCGCCTTGTTGCTCTCCTGGTTCTGCTTCTTGATGGTGTCGTCCCGCTGGCGCGCGAGTGTCGCCATGAGTGATTCGCGGAGGCGGTCCCAGCCCTCGGGCGTGGCCGGTTGGGCCGGGATGAGCGTCATGAGCTGCGGGAAGTGGGCACTTGCCACTTGATGACGTGGGGCGTCGAGAAGCTCGTCGGCCTCTTGGCGGCGAGACTCGGCTGCTTTCAACGCGTTCTCGGTGATGGCGATCTTGTTGCTGTGCTCGTCACGACGGTGTCTCGCGGCCTGCAGCAGTTGCGTGAGGCGGTCCAGTTCGGCGGTGAGTTCGGCGATACCTTGGGTGCCGGACTCGATGCGACGTTTCTCGTCCTGCAGGCGTTCTATCGTGTGGGTGGCTGCTTCCCAGTCGAGGTCGGCGAAGTCCTGGTAGACAGTGATCTTGTGGAGTTCGCCCAGCCGCTGGCTTCGGGCTTTGATCTTGCTGGCGAGCTCCCTTTCGGTCTTGCGGGCAGCGTCTAGGAGTCGGTCGATTCGTTGGCCCTGTTCGACGAGGGCGTGGATCTTCGACTCGTTGGACCAGCCAAGGACGTATTGGCTGCGGTCGTCGATGCGTCTGCGGTCGTCTTTCTCGTGGCGCCCGTTGGGGTCCTTGAGCTGGCCGGTGCGGGTGATCGCCTTGGGAGCGCGTCGGAAGTCGACCATGGTGGTGACGCATTGGTGTGCCGCGCGGTGCCGAAGTTCCCGTTGCAGCCACGGGGTGAACGGTGAGTCTTTGAGGTCGAGGGTGTCAAACAGTTGGAGGCCGGCGTTGAGCTGCGGCGTCTCGACGGTCTTGGGCACGGCGGCTGGTACCCGGTAGTAGACGAGTCGGCCGTCCAGATGGTGTCCGTCGACCCAGTCGGCAACTGCCCGGTAGTGCTCGTCGGGGACGAGCAGCGACAGCGCGAAGCCTCGTAGGACGCGTTCGCCGGCGCCTTCCCACTCGGCATGTTCGGCGCGGACTTGGACGAGTTCGCCGACGAAGGGGAGTTCGGTTTCGGGTAGGTCGAGGCCAGCGCACAGTCGTTGCCGCAGGGCGAGGTTGTGGCGTGGGATGTTGCTCGGTCGGCCGCTGAGGCTGCGCAGCTCGGCGTTGATCTCGGCTGCGTCCTTTTCCAGGTCACGGACATGGACACCTGCGTCGGTGGCGGCGGTGTGAAGGTCGGCGATCGCGATGTCGTATCGCTGGATTTCCTCGGCGACTGCCATCTGGCGGTTCGCGAAGGTGGTGGCGTCGGCGACGCGGGCGAGTCCGACTGCGTCGAGCAGGGCGTTCAGGCCTGTCATGCGGCCCCTGCGTAGGTCGCGGGTTGCGGAGAGTTCTTTGATTTGGCGCTCGAGTTCCCTGATGCGTCCGCCGCCGAGGCCCTCTCGTGCGAGGTCGGCGCGACGGTGTGCTTCTTCCAGGGCTCCGATTTCCCCGTCGACCCGACCGAGCAGTGTCCGGTTTGTGGTGAGCTGGTCGGTCAGGTTCGTGATCTGTGCGTCAAGGAGGTCGGCGCTGCGGCGGGCGACGAGGTGCGGCAGGGCGGCGCATTGTGCGTCGAGGGTTTGCAGCGTTTGGCCGTGCTGGTCGTGCGCGTCGCAGGCCGCGAGTATCGGGGTGAGCCCGGCGATCTGTTCTCGGGCGCGAAGGACCGCGTCATGAGCTCGGTTGAGGTCGTCGAAGTGGTCGATGAGCTGGCGGATCACCGATGCGGCGTCGAAGGGTTCGAGCATGTGGCTGCGGACGAAGTCGTTGAGGTTGCCGACTGCCTTCATCGATACGGTCTGGTGGAACAGGTCCATTGCCTGCTCGGAGGCGATGCCGAGTCTCCGGCGGAAGTCTTGGCCGTACTCGGGGAAGTGATCGGCGATCTTGGCTCCGCGTTGGCGTAGCCGTCGACGTAGTTGGGAGATCTCCGTGCCGAAGTCGAGGAAGTCTTCGCTGATCGACAGGGAGGTGCCGGCGGTGACGTAGAAGCGCTCGGGTTGGCCGGTGTTGGCGTCGTTGAGCCAGAACACTTGGGCGAGGGTGACTGTCGTTCCTTGCGTCTCGTCAGCGAAGACGCCGAGGATCACCGAGAAGCAACTGCCGCTGCGCAATCCGACCGGCTTGGAGGTGCCGGTGGCGTCATTGCTCTCGGATTTGTAGTAGCCGAGAACGTAGGAGCGCAGCGACCGCTCGCGGGTCTCCGCTCCGGCCGCCTTGTTGTAAGAGATCTTGTTGGCGGGTAGCAGCAGCGTCGTTACTGCGTCGACAAGGGTGGACTTGCCGGAGCCGATGTCGCCGGTGAGGAGGCTGTCGGCTCCGTCGAGGTGGAAGGTCCAGACCCGCTGATCAAAGGTGCCCCAGTTGCGGACTTCCAACCGGTGCAGGCGGTAGCCGTGGCGGGTCATGCGGCGTCTTCCTCGCCTTCGGTGAGTTCGGCGGCGTACTCCGCAAGGCGGGAGTCGAAGTCCGCCAGCCACTGGGCATCGACGAACGCCTTGAGGATGCGGCGCACCTCGAAGCTGGGTTCCTTGTCCTTCGTCCGGCGTAGGAATCCCAGCTCGACGACCTTCGTCAGGTGAGCGTCGATCTGGTCGACCAGGCGGGCGTCGTTGGCGCCAGGAGGCATGAATACCGTCAGCATGTCGATGATCTGGCGGCGGGTCAGCACGAGCCGGGGATCCGCACCACTGGCATCGGCCTCGGCCAGCTTGCGGCGCAGTAGGGCGAGCAACAGGCTGACGTGGAACGACAGGGACCGACGCGGCACCAGCCGCGGCACAGGCGGGAGATCGGGATCCTCCGGCCGGGATTTCAGATAGGCGTATCCCTCAGACTCGTCGATGACGACGACCAACCCGAGCACAGCGACGTAATCACGGACTTGGGGCTGCAGCGCCGCCAAATGCTGCCACGCCGCCGCATGAGTGTCTCGGTAGACCACACCCTTCATGAGCTGCGTTACCGCCACGGACAGCGACGGCTCACTACGTGTATCCGGCACGGTCATTGGCCACTCCCCTCCCCCGCCCGGACGAACGTCACCGCCGGGGTGGTGACGGTACGGCGGTTGCCCTCGGAATCGGTCCAGGTGATCGACTCGCGGCGTGACTCGTTGAACACCACCTCGAACGAGGCGTCATTCAGGGACAGGTAGCCCACCAGCTCGGCGAGCCCTTCAGTCGGTGGGTGAGCGCCGATGACGTCCCGCAGCGACGCCTGCGATGCTCCGCGAAGCACGTCGCACACTGCCGCGACCAGACGCGCGGGGTCGACATACACCTGCTGGAACAGCGCTGACATGTCAACCTCGACTTCAGGGTCGGCGGTGCTGGTGCTGTTGACGGCGTGCCGAGCACGGGGTTGGTACAGCGGTCGCTCCATTGGCAGCACGACCTCGACCCGAGTGTCGTCCAGTGACGCCCTCACTCCAGACGTGTCCGCATCTCGTAGAGCGAGTGCGCGTGCCTCAATGCTGCGGAGAACGTCCATAACCCGGCGGTTTTCCAGCCACGCCTGATCGTCAAGGAACCGACGAAGCTGCTCCGACAACAGTCGCACGGTGGCTTGTGTCCGGCCGGCTGCCTCCAGCCAGTCGTACTGCACTCGGTTCATTCGAGGGTCTGCATGGCCGATGGCGTCGAGGGCCTGCACCCGTTCCAGCAGATCGCTGAACTCCTCCTGGCGGCGTAGCGAGAGCAGGAAGTCGTAAAACGCGTCGAAGCTGCGGCCCTGATCGGACCCGGAAATGGCCTGCCGACTACCGACGATCTCATCGAGCAGTTCGCCCTTGGATCCCTGCCACGCCGCGATCCGCTCACGCACCCGCCGATCGAGGGCCCGAAAGTTGTCCTCCACCTCGCGCAGATCCCCGAGCAGGCTCCGCGCCGTCGCCACGAACTGCTGATAGCGGTCGCGCTGGGCGGCGTCATCAAGCACGGTGAAGTCACCGGCGCGGACCCGAGTAATCTCCGCGTCGACCTCCGCACGGCGTCGCTGCAGAACCTCAAGGCGTGCGTCAGGGTCGGTCTCCGCGCCGAAGGCCATCTGCCGTAGCAGGTCCACGGCGATGTTGAGGCGGGACTCTGTTCCCACGAATTCGCGTGCCTGCAGGCTGCGTACCCATGCCAGCGCGCGTTCCACGGCCGGGGTCGCGTCGAAGTGAACCTCGTCGGAGTCCGGCGGGTAGTACCGGCGTAGCCAGCCCGCGTCTACCCAGTCACCGAGGTAGGCACGGGCGCTCTTCGGGAACGTCCCCTCGCCGTACTGGTCATTCAGCGCGAACAGCAGGTCGTCGAGACGCTCAGCGAGCCGATCCCCCGAGATTGACCTGACGTTGTCGTCGACGAACACCTGGCCGAGGAACCGCAGCACCAGCGGTGCATGGTCGGCACGGAGCAGCCGCCATGCAGGGTCCTGGCGGCGCAACCAATCGATTTCGTCGTACTCCACGGGCATCTTCCCTCTCGGGTTCGCTCGGCCGGCGTCAGGCTACCCGCACAGTGCGACGAAGCCATCGCACGATGTGATCATTTGCTGTCCGTCGGCCGCCGCAAGGCCATGCGGTGAAGCGCCACCAACCGATCCATGGAGGGACGCGCTCTGGTGTTGTTGTCGCCCAACCCGCAATCCTTAACCTGCCGTGCCGTGCTGCGGCGCGATGGGGAGCCACTCCCCCACCGCGCCGCCGGGGGCAAGCCAGATTGGCCGGTCAGGGCAAGGTTCCTGTCGCCGGCCCGTTGGAGGTCTCGCACGTCGTGACGAGTGGGTGCGGCTGTCCGGTCATCGCCGACAGGGCGTCAGCGACGTCTTGGAGGTCGGCCTTGATGTAGGTGGTGGTGGAAGATCCTGGGCTGTCTGTATGCCCGGCGTAGGCGCGGGCTACTCCGTAGCCGAAGTGGCGTTTCACCCAGGTGAGGGTGGTGTGGCGCAGCCAGTGGGTGGAGATGCCCTGCGCGGCGGCCCAGGGCAGGCGCTCGCCGATGCGTTTCCACAGGTTGTCGTAGCGGCGGCTGCTGATCGGCTGGCCGTCGCGGTAGCGCAACAAGCGGTCGGTGGGGAGAACGGCGCCGCGGACGCGGGCGCGTTCGTGCAGATGCTCGGCGAGGTCGAGGCTGATCGGCTGCCACCGCACGGTGCCTTTCTCTGCCAGGCGCACGAGCCCGTTGGCGCGATCCAGGTCGAAAAGCCGCAGTGCGAGGGCACCGCCGCGCCGGCAGGCGCTTTCGGTGTGCAGGCGCAGCAGGAGGGCGTCGAGGATGACGTCGTTGCCGCTGGTCCGCGCCACCGCGTTGATCTCTTCCAGTTCGTGTGGCGTCAAGGCGCGGCGTGTGCTCGGGAGGCGGCGGGGTTTGGCGACGCGGTGGGCGGGACTGGCCGAGGCGTCGATCAGGCCATCAGCGATAGCCCGGGAGTAGAAGGCGCGGGCGGCGGCGATGACATGCTCGCCAGCGTGCCGGCCGCTGCGGCTGTTACGCCGCGGCCGGGCCCTGGCGATCATCTGCTGTTTCATCGCCTCGATGTCGCTCGCTGCGACGTGGTTTAGAGGCCAATCACCCCACGCTGCGGCCATCCGCTCCCAGTACGTGCCGTACGTACGTCTCGCACCCGGGCCCGCCGCCGCAAGGACGCGAGGCAGGGACTCGGCGACCGTCGGCAGCGAGAGTGACATGCCGGCGTTGGACTGGAGGTCGGCCAGGGTGACACCGAGATGCGCGAGGACCTGGCGGGCTGCGGCAACAGTGGCAGGGTCAGCAGACATGGCCGCCTCCTGCCACCTCGACATGCAGATCGGTGAGCA
Organism: Micromonospora echinofusca; assembly: GCF_900091445.1. Classification (NCBI taxonomy): domain Bacteria; kingdom Bacillati; phylum Actinomycetota; class Actinomycetes; order Micromonosporales; family Micromonosporaceae; genus Micromonospora; species Micromonospora echinofusca. The sequence continues at coordinate 2,000,273 of NZ_LT607733.1, read as the reverse complement.
GCCGAGCGACGGCGCCGATCGGGTGCACAACGATCAGGTCATGGATGACAAGAGCGGCCAGCAGCACCGGCTGGCCCTGCTCGATCCGGCACATACGTCGCGCATACGCCGGCAGTGGCAGCTGCCCTCGGCTACCCACCTTGTGCCGACCATCGCCGGCCGAGGCGATGATGAGCACCCCTCGGTGCGGCTGGATGTCGAGGTGATGTCCCGGCTGCCAGCCCAGCGCGCGCAGGATGTGCTGCGCGGCCACTCGGCCACAGCGGGATGGGAGGGCCGTCCCCAGCAGAAGTTCAGCGGGATTGACGGCCGCCGGTAGTTGAACTCGGGCGGGTAGTGCCGGCATCGATACAGGACGGGGACGCGGACGAGCGGGCAGGGCGGCAGGAACCAGCGGAGAGACAAGCTGCTCACCGCCCGGTCGGAGGGAAGGTCGTGTCATGGCGGTGACAACGGGAGACGGCATCCTGGGCCTCGTCGTTCCCGACGGCCGGGAGCCATCGGTGGCCGACGACGCGTACCGCTTTCGCGCGGATCCGCTGAGCGGTACCTGACACAAGTCAAGTGAGACATTTTCGTGGTCAGGTGTTCTGTAGAGCTGCTGGTTTGTTGAACCACACGGTGTCGGGCAGGGCCCGGGTCGGGGGCGGCGGGTGAACCGGTCCGGTGGGCTTGCCAGGCGGCATCGAGGATGCGTTGCCGCTGGTCGTGCACGTCGCCAGCGGTGCCGCAGTGCAGCGAGGCGGGGGTGTGCAGACCAATCCCGGAGAACAGCAGATCACGTGCGGGTCTGGGTCCGGCGGATCGCCGCAGCGGCGTGGGCCGAGGGGGCCCACGCGAGCCCACAACAGGCGAAAGCAGACATCAGGGCATAAAAAAGAGGGGCAGTAGCCTTACGGCGGGTGCCCCTCTGTGTCTGCCAAAAACAATACACGACCTGGCCGGCCACCGCCGGGACGGCGGCTGTCGGGGGTCTCCCACTACCGTACATACGTGACCACGCCCACCGCGCCGGCAGCCACCTCGACCTACGACCGGCACGTGATCGCCCGAATGATCGACTTCTTCACAATTGACGGCACCCCCTGGCCGCGGCGGCTGTGGGACGTCGGCTCGTTGCTGGCCTTGGAGGAGTTATGGGAGGCTAGCGCTTGGGCGGCGCAGAAGGTGCTCTCTGCCACGGCGTGCGACTGGCAGCGCAACCAGCTGCGCGCGGTTGTCGGCCCCGACGTCGGCCTCGGCGAAAAAGAGCTGCGCAAGGAGCTGACAGCCCTACTCAATGCGCCGCTGCCCGACCCGAGCCCGGCCCGGCGACGTCTCAAAGAGCTCATCGAGCACGCCCGTCCCGGCTACGTCGACCGGTGGGCCGCCGCGGTCGCCAAGAACCTCGCCGAGCGACCCAAGCCCGAGCGGCTCGCACGGACGGTCGCCGGGCACCTGCTAGACCTGGGATACGACGCAAACCACCTCGCGGTCTGGGCTAACGAGCTCAATGCCGGCCAGGCCACGGCGATCGAGGTCATCGAAGCCGCTGCCACACTGGCACGCGCGCCCAAGCGGTCTTTCGACGTCGTTGTGGTGCTGCTGGCCGCACCAGAGCGGCCGCTAGCGGAACAGCAACCGAACTGGATGACCAAAGGGCAGGTCATCGAATGGCTCAAAGCGCGTGGCTTCACCACCCGCGGTCTTCGCGCCGGCGGTGGCTTTCGATACGAGGTCAGAGCGTTAGACGCCTACGGCGCTGCCGACCATGCCCGCCAGCTTGTGGAACGGATGGTGGCCCGCTCGTCGTTCCAGCGAAGCAACCGCAGCGGCATCACCGCCGCCCCGTCCATCTGGGTCGACGGCCACTCCGAACCGATACCGCTGCTCACCCCGGCGCGCGGAGCCAACATCCTCGCGCTCGTACACGAAGGCCACCTCTACCGCGTTGACGGCGAACGCAGCCTGATCGACGACGCGCTGGAACTGGCGGCACCACTCAACCAAGGCGCGCTCGGCCCGGCGGTCGCCGGCGGCTGGGCCGCTGTGGAGTCGCTGCTGACCCACCCCGACGATCCGCAGGAGGAGGAGCGCTCCGGCAAGGCCGTCGCCGCCGACCGGCTCGCCGCGATCATCGCCTGCTCGTGGCCCCGAGCCGAGCTAACCGCGTTGGCCCACCGCCACGATCCGCCCCAGCCGGACACGCTCAGCACGGCCCTGACGTCGTGCACGACCAACATCGAGCGTGCCCGGGCGGTGGCCGATGGCATGATCGCCAGAACGGCGCTGCCCTACCTGTCTGGACGCAAGCTGCAGCGCCACAGCGACATGGCCGCCGTCGAGCGGATGGTCCGTTTGGTCGCCGAACCCCGCGCCGAGCTGAACAAAGCGGTCACTACCTTCAAGATCGCGCTGCGGAGGTTGTACCGGACCCGCAACATCGTGCTGCATGGGGGGTCGACCAAGGGGGTGGCGCTGCAGGCAGCCTTGCGCATCGGCGCGCCGCTGGTCGGTGCCGGGCTCGACCGGCTGGCCCATGCGGCCCTAACCGAGGGCATTCACCCGCTCGACCTGGCCGCCCGGGCAGAGCTGGCTCTTCAGTTGGTCGACGGGGAGACCGGCCTGTCGGTCGTCGAACTGCTCGAACCTAGGCACCGATAGCACTCTCGCCAGAGAAAAGGAAGAGGGGCAGCGACCGAACCCGTCGGTGGGTGCCCCTTCAATCCTGGGTGAAGCCCACCATCGGCAGGCCTCACGTTGACGTACGCCACAGACGGGCGCGGCGCGGCTGCAGGCGATCGTTTGACAATGTTGACCAGGCGATCAGTCGTCCGCGTTCGTTGGGCGGATCGACTGGAGCCAGACTCGAGGGCCGCCGTTGTCGATCTGCCAGAAGCTCCAGCCGTTGCGGTTGTCGTTCACCCTCGGGTTGTAGTGGCGAACAATCGCGCGGGCCGCGCCGGTGGGAGTCTTGAAGGACTTGCCCTTGAGTGGGCCGTCGACGATCTGAACTCGGGCTGGTGCGAAATACAGTGCTCGCGTCCGGTGCCCCTCGTAGTCGGCGTAAATCGGTACGCCGTTCTCTCTTTCGGTTGGCTCTTCGCCAGCCAAGGAGCTATCGGCGATCAGCCGGCGCACGATCTCACCTTCCGTGACGTTCGCCATCCGCGCGGCGAAGGACACGGTTCGCTTGGTGCCGTCGTCAACCTCAATCGTGGCCATACATCATCCTCCGCTCGCGTCGGCAAGACCTTAGCGCAGATCGAAGCGTAAACCAAGTAGTCTGAAACGCAGCTCCGACGCAAGCTGGCAAGTGATCTTCACCGAGCACTCGCGGTCGGCTGCTACACAAGCCCGCCCGATCGCGCCACGCGGAACCCGAAGCGGCCTGCACACCCGCAGGTCGTACCGCTGCTCGTAGGCCCGCAGATAGTCCACGACGTGCCCGGCGGTCGGGAAGCCCTCGCCCGCCTACCGAGGCATCCCCCACCCCGGCAGCGGGCTGTACTCCGCTGGCGAGAACAACCGCAACGAGTCCCGAGCGGGTAGGCACACGGACAGTGACGGGCGCTGACGGTCAACGCCCGCCTTGTTGGTGGCATGAGCGCGCATCGCCGCCGAGGCCCCGCGAACGCCTGGCGGCACGTGACGATGTTGGTGTTGTCTTGAGGTTCCCCCCGGGATGTGGACACCGGGTTATGCCGCGATCTGGTGCAGCGTAGTCGGTGTGAGGGTCTGTTCGTAGTCGGCGGGGCTGAGGTAGTCGAGTGCGGAGTGGCGGCGTCGGTGGTTGTAGAAGGCGATCCACCGGAACACGTCGCGGCGGGCGTCGGCTTCGCTGGTCCAGGTGCGGCGGTCGACGTCGAGTTCACGTTTGAGGGTGGCGAAGAACGCCTCGGCCAGGGCGTTGTCGTACGACGAGCCGATCCGCCCCATCGAGCGGCGGATGCCGTGCCGTTGGCAGACGTCGGCGAAATCGCCGCTGCCGTATTGGGCGCCCCTGTCGGAGTGGAAGACCACGCCGTCGACCCGGCCGCCGCGGGCGGCGACCGCGGCGGCCAAGGCGTCGATGATCAGGCCGGTGCGCATGTGGGTGTTGATCGACCAGCCGATCAGCCGGCGGGTGGCGATGTCGATGACCGTGGCCAGATACAGCCAGCCATCACCGACGCGTAGGTAGGTGATATCGCCGCACCACCGCTGATCCGGTGCGGTGGCGGTGAAGTCCCGGCCGATCAGGTCCGGCACCGGCGGGACGGCCGGGTCGGCGATGGTGGTCCGTTTGCGGCGGCGCAGGTGCCGGCCCACCACGTCGCGTTGGCGCATGATCCGCTCGACCCGCTTGCGGTTGACCCGCACGCCCTGGTGGTGCAGCTCGACGGTCACCCGCGGGGAGCCGTAGGTGCCGCCGGAGCCGGCGTGGATGGCCCTGATCTGCTCGGCGAGGGCGGCCTCACCGGCGGCGCGAGCCTGCCGAGCGGGCTCGCTGGCGCTCCAGCGATAGAACCCCGAGCGGGACACCGCCAGGACCCGACACAGCCGCTTGACGCCGAACACGGCACGGTGGGCGGAGATGAACCGGAAGCGGCCGGTCACCGATCCATCTCCTTCGCGAAATAGGCGGCTGCCTTACGCAGGATCTCCTTCTCCTGCCGCAACTCCGCGACCTCACGCCGCAGCCGAGCGATCTCGGCGTCCTTGTCAGCCACCGACAGCGCCTCGCCCGAGGCCCCCGAACCCGTCTGGATTTGGCGTTCAGCGGCGCGGACCCAGTTGCGCAGCGTCTCGTGACTCATCCCCAGCTCACGGGCCACCTGATTGATCGGCCGCCGCGACGAGCGAACCAAATCAACCGCGTCACGCCGGAACTCTTCCGTGTACTTCGATGGACGCCCCAACGGGGACACCCCTTCCTCTGGACCAACATCCAGTCTCAGAGGGTGGTTCGGTAGCCTTTGCCCATTGTGGGCTTGGCTCAGTGTGTGAATGCGAGCGATGGTCGTAACCGGTGAGGTCTCCATCGCGTTGGGTCGATCATGGGCGAGCGTGCGGCGTACCCGAGTGACCTGACCGACGACCAGTGGGCGGTGGTCGGACCGTTCCTGCAGGCGTGGAAAGACCGGCATCCGTCGGTGTCGGGGCATCAGGGCCGCTACGAGTTGCGGGAGATCGTGAATTCGATCTTCTACCAGAATCGGACCGGTTGTCAGTGGGCGTACCTGCCGCACGACCTGCCCCCGAAGTCGGCCACCTACTACTACTTCGCCCTGTGGCGCGATGACGGCACGGACCAAGTGATTCATGATCTGTTGCGCTGCCAGGCGAGGGAGCGGGCCGGCCGGCGGGAGGACCCGACCGCGGTGGTGCTGGACACCCAGTCGATCCGGGCCGCCAACCACGTCCCGGCCGCCACGACCGGCAAGGACGCCGCGAAAAAGGTCCCGGGCCGTAAACGGGGCCTCGCGGTGGACGCCCTAGGGTTGATCATCGCGGTGGTGGTCACCGCCGCGTCGGTCACCGACAACGCGATCGGCGTACGACTGCTGGACAACGTCGTGGCCCACACCCCGACGGTGACCAAGGCATGGGTCGACGCCGGGTTCAAAGACGACGTGCAGATCCACGGAGCGGTGAACGGTATCGACGTCGAACAGGTCAAGCGCACCGACACGGCCGCCGGGTTCGTGCCGATCGCACGCCGGTGGGTGGTGGAGCAGACCAATGGCACGCTGATGCTGCACCGCCGTCTGGTCCGCGAGTACGAGAGCCGACCCGCCTCGGCGGTGTCACGCACATGGTGGGCCTCGACGGCGAACCTGGTCCGCCGGTTGACCGGCACCACCACCGCGTCCTGGCGCGACCCGGGCCACCAACGGTGACCCGACCGCCGCTGCTGGACCTGCTCACCGAACGCGAGACCGCCGCCGGCATCACCGCAGAGCGGCTCCGCGAGCAGATCGCCACCCTCACCGACCAGCTCACCACAGCCGAGACCGAGCTGGCCGAACTCGCCATCACCCGCAAGACGCTGCTCAGCCTGACCGGCCACGCCGACCCGGCGGCACCCACAGACGCGACCGTCGCCAGCCCCGCTTACCAGCAGATCCTCGCCGTGTTCCACTCCGCCACCGCACCGATGCGCGCCAAGGACATCTGCCACGCCCTCGGCACCGACACCACCACCAAGGACACCGAGAATCTCCGCGCCAAGCTCAAACGCCTCGTCGCCCGCCAGATCCTGACCGAACCCGAGGCCGGCCTGTTCACCCTCGCCTCGCCACCGCCAGCCGCATAGCCCCACGGGCAGGACCTCTACCCCGCGGCCAAACCCACAACCGGACATGCCCTTCCGAACCACCCTCTCAGGCCGACCCTGCCCATGCCGCTTTCCGACGCACTACTAGCCCAAGCCGTCCAAGCCTGCACCACATCGGCGCACCGCCTGGTCCTCGCCCTGACGGCCATCCACGCCGCACGCCCGATCACGCTACGCCGCATGATGCTCGACGACGTCGACCTACCCAGCCGGCGAATCACCATCAACGGCCACACCCGCCGCATCGACGACCTCACCGCCGCGCTGATCGCTCAGCACCTTGCCGACCGGCAACGGCGCTGGCCCCACACCCTCAACCGGCACCTATTCCTCAGCGAGCAAACCGGCCACGACCTACGACCGGTCAGCGAAGGGTGGCTGAACAAGCCGCTGAAGGGCCTGAACGTAACCCTCAAGCAGATCAGCATGGACCGGCAGCTCGAGGAGGCCCTCAACCACGGCCCCGACGCGCTGCACCTGACGGCCGTCTTCGGCATCGGCGAACGAACCGCCATGCGATACGCCGACGCCGCACGCCGACTCCTACGCACTGACCCCTGTAGGTCTTGATGCCCGGCATCGGCGTCAGGACCGCCGCCTGCATCCTGCTCGACGTCGGCGACGCACCCAGTCTCCCACCCTGGGCCACCTGGCCGCCTACGCCGGCCTGGCCCCGGTCGTTCGGCGCGAGGGCCGGGATGCCTTCTCGAGGGGCTGGCGCAGCTTCGGGTCTTCCCTGAGAACAATCGGATGGCGCTGATCCGGCACGTCACGCTGACCGGGCTGACGAGGCGCCCGGTCCGGCCGTGAGCGTGGTGGACCGGTTCAGGTCGTCGGAAGCTGCGGGGCAGCAGGCAGTCGACTGGCTTGACCGGCGGCGCAGGGTGATTGCCGCTGGCCATGCCACGGCGGCGACCACGGCACCGACGCCGAGGGCGATACCGCCCTGGGCGAACCCGCCGATCCCGCCGAGAACTCCGGCCAGGATGAGCATGTGGGTCGTGCAGCACGCGGCCATGGCGGCCACGCCACCAGCGGCTGCGGCCGTCGGGGCGACCGAGGATCTGTCGCGTGTCGTCATCGGGTGCTTTCTTCGGAGCTGGGGGTGATGCGTATGCAGGCGGCCAGGGCGGCGGCGTTGTCGGCGGCCAGCGAGCGGGCCTGCAAGATCAGGTCGGCGACGCGGGGGTCGGTGACGGTGTAGAAGGTACGCCGGCCGTCGCGGCGGGCGGTGACGTAGCCGCAGTCGGCCAGGCAGGCCAGGTGGGTAGAGACCCGGCCCTGGGCCAGTCCGACGTGTGAGACGCACTCGCCGACGGTGTGCTCGCCGTGGAGCAGGAACTCCAGCAGCCGCAGCCGCGTCGGGTCACCCAGGGCGCGGAAGAACTTGGCGACCATCTCCACCCCGCCTGCCTCGCTGGGCAGCAACGTGATCCGATCGCGGGAATCCTGACCCACCAACCAATCCCCTATTCATCCGGATACCAGGATGGGAGCGTAGCATCTTCCCATCTGGGTAACAGGGCTCGGCTGAGCGGGGCGGAGGACAGGGCCATGGCGTACGACCTGGCGATCGTGGGTTCCGGTGGTGGGGCCTTCGCGGCGGCCATCGCCGCCCGACGACGTGACCTGTCGGTGGTGATAGTCGAGAAGGGCACGGTCGGCGGCGCGTGCGTGAACACCGGCTGTGTGCCGTCGAAGGCGCTCCTGGCCGCGGCCGACGCCCGACACACCGCGCTTGCCGCGGGCCGGTTCCCCGGTCTGCGGCCGGCAGAACCGGTAGTGGACTTCGCGGCGCTGATCGACGGCAAACGCGGCATGGTCGAGACGATGCGCGCGGACAAGTACGTGGATCTGGCCGCCGAGTACGGCTGGCAGATCCTGCCCGGCACGGCCCGGTTCACCGGCGACCCTGACCAACCGCGCCTGGCGGTGGAACAGGCCGACGGGGGCACCCGCACGATCGAGGCCGCGCAGTACGTGGTGGCCACCGGGTCCACGCCGTGGGTGCCGCCGATCGCCGGGCTCGCCGACGCCGGCTACCTGACCTCCACCACGGCGATGGACCTCGACCGGCTTCCAGAGTCGATGATCGTCATCGGCGGCAACGCGATCGGCCTGGAACAGGCGCAGCTGTTCGCTCGCCTCGGCACCCGGGTGACCGTGGTGGAGACCGTGGACCGGCTGGCACCGTTCGAGGAGCCGGAGATCTCGACGGCCATCGAGGGCGTGTTCGCCGACGAGGGCATCACCGTGCACACCGGCGCCACCGTCACCGCCGTCGCCCGCGGCGACGCCGGCTACTCGCTCACCCTCACCACCGGTCACGGCACGATCGAGTTGGCCGCGGAGCGGCTGCTGGTCGCCACCGGCCGCCGCCCGCTTACTCAAGACCTGAACCTGGACCAGGTGGGGGTCACGGTCGGCCGGCGGGGCGAGATCATCGTCGACGAGCGGCTGCGCAGCAGCAACCGGCGGATCTGGGCCGCCGGCGACGTCACGGGCCATCCGCAGTTCGTGTACGTGGCGGGCGCGCACGGCACCCTGATCGTCGACAACGCCTTCGACAACGCCGGCCGCAGCATGGACTACACCCACCTGCCGCGGGTCATCTTCACCACCCCGGCGATCGCCGCCGTCGGGCTCACCGACGCCCAAGCCGCCGAGCAGGGCCTGGACTGCGAATGCCGCGTGCTGCCCCTGGACTTCGTGCCACGGGCGATCGTCAACCGCGACACCCGCGGCCTTGTCAAGATCGTCGCCGAGCGTGGCAGCGGCCGCATCCGGGGGGTGCACGTGCTGGCCGACAACGCCGGCGACGTGATCGCCGCCGCGGTCTACGCGGTGCAAGCGGGCATGACCGTGGCGCAGATGGCCGACACCTGGTGCCCCTACCTCACCATGGCCGAAGGCCTGAAACTCGCCGCCCAGACCTTCACCCGCGACGTGGCGAAGCTGTCCTGCTGCGCCTCCTGACCCCCCACTGGGAGACCACAATGACCGCACAGGACAGCCAGAACCTCAACCTCAACAAGGGCGACCGCGCGGCCCAGCTCAGCCAACCCGCCCGACTGGTCCACCGCACGATCCTGACCACCTACGCGCACACCGGCCAGCCACCCGCCCACGCCGACCTCGCCCGCATCGCCCACGCCGCCGGGGTGAACCCCGACGCAGTACTGGACGAACTCACCGACGTCGACCTGATCGTGCGCGACCCGCGCGGCGACCTCACCGCCGCCTACCCCTTCTCCACCAACGCTACCCCGCACAGACTGACCCTCGCCGACGGAACCGGCGTGTTCGCCATGTGCGCCATCGACGCCCTCGGCACCTCCGCCATGCTCGGCCAGCCGATCACCATCACCAGCAGCGAACCCGCCACCGGCCACCACATCGTCGTCCACGTCGACGGCGAGCAGGCCACCTGGCAGCCAGCCACCACCGTCGTGTACGCCGCCGCGGCCGGCGACTGCTGCGCCCCCTCGGCCGAACGCACCTGCGGCTACATCAACTTCTTCACCACCGACACCACCGCCCACGCCTGGGCCGCCCACCACCCCCACCTGACCGGCACCCTGCTCGACCGTACGCAGGCGATCGCCTGCGGCACCGCCGAATTCGGCGCACTCCTGCACGATCACGACCTCCCCGGATAGTCAACGGCGAGGCCGCATACCAGCGGCACCGCGCCCACTACCGAAGGAGACCGCACCATGAGGCTCACCGAGACGATCAAGGACCTGGCCGTCGCCCCGGCCGCCGGCTACGCGGCGACCAAAGTGATGGACCCGATCAGCATGACGCTCTACCAGCTCGAATCCGACGCCGACCGCAAGCGGGAAGACGCCGCCCGCCCCGGCCTGCCCTACGAGATCGCCGTCGCCATGACCCTCCGCCTGCTCGGCGTCGACCTTCACGGCACGGCGCGGCAGCGGGCGGGGATGGCCTTCCACTACGGGCTGGCGATCAGCTGGGCACCGGTCTACACCCTGCTACGCCGCACCACCCGCCTCAACCCGGTGCTGGCCGGCCTGGCCTCCGGCGCGGCCATGTCCCTCATCGTCGACGAAGGCATCACCCCAGCGCTACGATTCTCCGCCCCAACCGGGTCTACCCCCATCGCCACCCACCTACGCGGATTCGTCGCCCACCTCGCCTACGGCCTCGCCCTAGCCGCCGTGACCGAAACCGCATGGGCGCTGACCCGCCGCCGCCCCTGAACAGGAAACCGGGCAGAACCTCTACCCTCCGGACCGAGATCCCGCGAACCCGCACCCGGACTACACCACATCCGACCGGCGCACCCGCAAGTTCCCGCACGGAAGCCTTCAGAATTCGCGAACCCGCGGCAAACTTGCAGACGTTCTGACCGAGGACCCCGACCTGTATCGCTGGCTCAACGACAGCAGCGCCCAACTCGGCGTCCCCATCACCCGCGTAGCCGACGGCCGCACACCCTGGCAGCTCTTCCACGACGTCCGCTACCTCGGCAACAGTCGCATCGCTCCCTGCAGCGTCACACTGAAAATCCGGCCCTGCCGGCAGTGGCTCGACGCCCACGCCGACCCCGCCTCCACCACCCTGTACGTCGGCCTTGACGCCTCGCCCCGCGACCACCGCCGCGCGTCCGCCATCGCCACCGGCTGGAACCCCTGGAGGTCCGCTTTCCTCTGCTGGAACCACCGCACCTGAACAAAGACGACCTGTTGGCCTGGGCCCGTCAACTCGGACTGCGCCCACCGCGGCTGTACGACCTTGGCCTGCCACACAATAGCTGCGGCGGAGCATGCGTCCGCGCCGGCAAAAGCCACTGGGCGCGACTGCTGCACGTCCTGCCTGACCACTACGCCGCCGCCGAAGCAGCCGAAAACCAGCTACGCGAACAACTCGGCGACGTCGCCATCCTCACCGAACAACGCCAACGGCAACGCCACCGACTCCCCCTGTCCGAGCTGCGCCACCGCCTCACCACCGGGCACCAGCCGTGACCCTCGCCACCAACACCAACCGAAAAGTCGATGGCTGGTGCCAACGCTGGCGCCACCACCACGCCTGGCAGCACTACGACAGCCCAGGCTTCGAGCCCGACCGCTAAACGTTGACACCGATTGCCGCCTCTGCTACGGCCTCACCGACCGCGCCCCCTCACCACGACGAAGCACACCTACGCCTGGCGGCTGCATCGAGGTTCCACGGCCCATCTCGGGCTACCAGCCTGCCGTACCCAAAAGCCATCGATCCCCTGCAACTTATTGCGCCGTCGCAACCAGGCCCCTCCGACCCACCGTGACCATCGATGCAGCTCGTCCTGGCGATCTGCCGCCCAGGCGGCCCGCGATCCCTCCGACTGTCCTCAACCCAGATATTGCCTCGGCCCGCACTGGTCCAGACCGTTGCTCCCGCAGACAACGGCCGACCCGGCCGCTCGCTACGCTCGCAACCAGCCGCGTCGGCCTGCCAGCTCCGCCGTCCGCCCTGCTGTGATCGCCCACCACCACCGAGCACGCCCGCCGCCCAACGAACGACGCTCTGACCTAGACAAGAACCTTCAAAACGGGCATAGTAGTAGCTCTTCTGATGGAGAGGGCGAACCTTCATCAGAGCCCACACGCCAGCCCCAAGGAGTTAGCCATGCCGCCCACCCCCCTCACCGATTCCGAACGCGCGACGGCGCGTCATCTACCGCTCTGTGGTCACTGGCAGTGCCACGCAACGCGACCCCAGCCACTCGACGCGCAGGCAGACGTGGTGATGATCCGCGACTGCGCCGGCCAGCAGCACCTGTTCCGCGACGGCGCCGAGAACGGCCTGATCCTCAAAGCCGAGAATGACCGCTGGTCGCTGGCCCGCGAGCGCTACGCCCACGTCGCCTCAGCCGAAGGCGATCGCTGGGAGCTGGTCGCCGAGTCGACCTCCGTGTGCGTCGGCGGGTGGGACGCACTGCGACGCGAGTACGTGGCGCGGCACCTGCCGAGCGGGCGGGTAATCGCGCGATGGGACACGCAGTACGGCCTACTCGCCCGAGCCGCCCGCCACTACCTTCGCGTCACCACCAGCAGCCCGTCGGACCAGTACGCCACCGGCGGACATCGCCGGATCCTGCGCCGTCAACGCTCGCACCGCCGTGCCAATGGCGGACAGGGCAACGGCCGGGGGGTTAGTTTGGCGAACTCCCCCCGGCCGCCTGGTGCCGACGCCACACAGGCCCCCAAAGGCCCATACGCCGAGCACGTGCCTGCCATCCTACGACACACCAATCAGCGACCAGCGAAGCAATAAACATGATCAACGCCCGTTTCGAACGGCTCGCCCATCCCCCACGGCCGCCCCACCAACCAATACGGCATCATCGGCGCATGCCCACCCGCGATGCCCACGGCAGCAGCCACGTAGGTCGTACCCAGGCTGCGGCGATGCTCGGCATCTCCGTCAGCCACTTGGACCGCCTCTACGGCGAACGGGCCACCAACGGCTTCCCCGAGCGCGTCGACGGCACCAGGTGGCTCGCCGACGACATTGCCGCCTTCCAACTACCCCGGGACAAGGCCCGACGCGCCGCCAGCGTCGCCGTGGACCGCAGCGGCGATCCCGACGAACTCGTCAACACCACCACCGTCGCGCGCATGCTCGGCTATCAAAGCGTCGACTCCCTGCAAGGGCGCAATCGGATCTGGCCACTCCTGCTTGAGCGCGTCGACGACGAATCCCTCACTCCCACCGGCCGCAAGCGCCGCCGCTGGAAGCGCCGCACCGTGTGGGAGATCGCCGACAGCCGCACCGGCCAAGGCGCGCCACACACCGGACGCCCCCGGGCGACTCCCCAGGGCCACCCAGACCGCTCCGGCGATCCCGACGAACTCGTCGGCGCCGCTGAAGCCGCACGCGTGCTGGGATACAACCACCCGACCGCTCTACCCGACGACGTGCTTCGCCAAGCAGACGAAGACACCGCCGGTCCGAAAGGCCGCCACCGCCGCAAGTGGAAGCGCGCGACGCTCTGGACGATCCTCGATCAAACAGGGCAGCGCCGATAGCCTCCCGCCTCAGACTCGAACCCGGCACCGCTCGTCGGGTGCTGTCAGGTCGCTGGCCCGGTCCTGACGGACCGGAAACCGGAAGCGGCCTCCGGCCGCACTGCCAAAACCCCTTCTCCTTCGGTGGGGGCCCAACAGGCTAGCGACGTGCTCGCTCCGGTCAAGTCCGGGCGCGGCTCGCAAAACATCATGCACACCCCGCATGATCTTTTCCTCGAAACCCCGCACCCGAACTTGACCTCCACTGCGCGCGCCGCGGGACGAGTGAACTCGCCCCCACCGCCGAAAGAAGTGGGGGACGCGCCACGCCCGCACGCCGCGAGCTGGTCGGCGTAGCCGCCGGCCGCAACCCACCAAGATCATAAATTCTCACGTCCGAACAGGACGGACATAGGTAGCCAGCGGACACAGGACCGGGTATAGTAAGAACTGTTCGGAGGGGATGGCGAACCCCCACCGCACACCACACACAAACCCCCAAAGGAGACGCATGGGCATCCATGACGACACCCTGCCAGTCATCGAGGGATACGGCTGCGCGACGTGTGGCGCACCCCTTACGGTCATCACCGCCCAGGGTGAGAGGACGTTCCTCCACCCCGGTCACAGCCCCCAGGACCACGACCCTGACCCGGTCCCCCTCGCACAACTCGCCAACATGCAATTGATGTGCGACTTCTGCTCCGCGCCGCATCCCGTGGCAACCTTCACCTTCGGCAACCTCGACGTAGCGATGTCGACCGACGTGGCTGGCATGCGGATGCACAACCTCGGCAACAGTTGGGCCGCATGCGAAGGCTGCGCCCGCCTGGTCGAGCAGCGCGACCCCGAAGGGCTCACCCGACGCGCGCACAAGCGGGCTCGCCGCCACCATGGCCACCTGGCAGGCGCACGGGTGCTACGGCCCCTGCACCAAGCCCTTTTTGCCGCCACCCCCGACACCCCCGTACGGCGACCTCTGTCGAGCAGCGACACAGCCCGCCTCGCCAGCGACACCCTCAGCGACGCCCCCGCCGCGCCTGAATTTCGGTCGCTGCGCCCGCAGATGCTGCCGAAGGTGCGCGATCGGCTGGTGCGATTCTGGCGGACCTCCGGCCGGACGTACCTACTGGACCTGCTCGCCAACGGTGAGACGTACAAGGTCCCGGGACACATGTTCCCCGGCGCCCCCCTCGACGCGCCGGCCGCACTCGTGGACGCCCGCAACCCCGAGCCGCTACGGCAGTACACCGCGCTCATGGCCAATCACGTCGAGAACGCGCGGATCTTCTGGATTGACCCCGACTTCACCACCCTCGCCGCGCACGCCGCACGCGACCTTCCGGACGTACGCATCGAGTCGGTGGAGATGCCCGCCCCCGACGGACTGCTCATCTGGCACACACCGGTCTACCAACCGACCGGTCTGCAAACCGGCATCACCGTGCCGATCATCGCGGCGCAGTGGGGACCGGTCCCCGGCGGAGTGTGGATCACCTTCTACACCCCCGCCGAAGTCCTCGTGCAGGGCCGGCAACTCACCGAACCCGAAATGCAAGGACTCCGCGAGCGCATCGGATGGCTGGCCCCGGTAAGCACCGGCGCGCGACTGCGGTTCGGCCAGCCCTACACGCCCACCAGCGAACAGACCCGCCTCATGCTGTGCTCACTGATCGCCACATGGATCCTCACCACGCAACCGGACGCGGAGATCACCGACGAGCCGGCCGACAAGGCGACCCGCAAGGCGTACCAGCGCGCCAACCGGCCCGCCCCCCTCGTGCGACTCGTACGGCTACGCCGCAAGCAGCAGCCACGACGCGACGCCAGCGGCGACACGCCAACGCGCGTCTACACCCGCCGATGGTGGGTGTCCGGGTTCTTTCGGGAGCAGCCCTGGGGACCCGGCCGCGCGCTACGACGCCGCACCTACGTCCGCCCCCACGTCAAGGGACCGGCCGACGCGCCGCTCATCCTGAGCCAGCAGGTACACGTACTCGGCGACCCAAAAACCCAGAACAAGCTGTGACAGCACCCGGGGGAGTCGCCACGCGCGACTCCCCCGGGCGGCACCACCCTTCCGAGTTTCCCAAGTGGACGGCCGGCGCGAAAACGGGTACAGTAAGGATAGTTCTGACGGGACGGCGAACCCCACCAGGACAGTCACCGAACCCCAAGGAGATTTCTTGTGAGCAGTCGTCAGCTCGACGCCCTCCCCGACCGGAGCGGCTACATCGTGCGCGTGGGGTGGGACCGCCCGTTGCACAGCTTTTTCGCCCAGGTGATCAACACCGACGTACTGGACGAGACCAGCCCTGATGCCATGCCCGTCTGGCTCGGCGCGGCGGAGTGCGTCACCGACCCGGACACCGTCATCGAGGCCGTGCGTCCGTATGCCGTCATTCCCGACACCCTGGGCACCGACCTGGAGGCGGATCGAGCCTGGGAGGGCACCCGCGCCCAGCCCGGTTTCGCGCACACGGTGCCGGTGACCCCCGGACCGGCGCCCCTCGAAGTCACGGGCACCCTGACTTACTTGACCGGCGGCGGAACCCTGGCCACCTGCGCGCTACGCGTGTACCGCACCGGCATCTTCTCCGTCACGGTCGTCGTCACCGACACGGCCTCCCGCGCCCCGTCACGAACGCGGCGCATCATCCGCGCCCTGAACCGCAGGACCACCCCGGGAGCGACGCCGGTCACGGACCACGCCGCCACCATCCACGCCCTGCTACGCGCCGCCTTCCACGGGCAGCACGTCGAGCACATCGAGTACACGCCGCACCAGACCGGCGAAGCCTTCCACGCGTTCAGCATCGCCCACGACGGCAGCACCACCCGCGAAGCGATCCCGCTCGCCGACATGCTGCGCCGCTTCGGCGCGGACATCACTGGCTAGGCCGACGACACCCACCCCAGCTCTCCCGACCGTCGATGCCGGCCGGGCTGCCCCGGCCGGCACCACCCCAGCCAGAAAGACCCCTCATGCTCGAGATCCCCATTCCCGTCACGCTGCGGCACCGCCCCACCATCGGCGGCCTGGTCGTACCGTGGATTACCATGCAAATGCCCGACGGCCGGCACCGGTTCGGAGCCATCGACGCCGAACGGCTCCTAGCGGCCCTGACCGACCGCATCTGCCAAATCTGCGGCAACGCGATGTCCCCGCCGTTCGTCTTCGCCATGCGAGACGTCGACCTGTCTCGACTCATCTCCCCCGAACCCGCCATGCACCCCGAGTGCGCCCGGTACAGCGTGACCGCATGCCCCATGCTCGCCGGCACCATGACCCGCTACCGCACCCAGCCACCAGACGCACCCGCAACCACCGGCGACCCGGCAGGTGCCCGCCCAGGCCACGCCGCCCAGATATGGCGGCTGCTCTGGACGAGCGGTTACCGGCGAATCTGGGATCCCCGGACGCACACGCCCGCCGCTCAAATCCTCATCGAGCAACTGCACCGCGTACAACAGATCAAGCCACCCACCACCGACCGGTAACCATCCGGCGCTCGGCGGCGGCCCACCATGGCCGCCGCCGGACGGCGGCGGGTCGCAGGCCCGGTCCTGACGGACCGGAAACCGGAAGCGGCCTCCGGCCGCACTGCCAAAACCCCTTCTCCTTCGGTGGGGGCCCAACAGGCTAGCGACGTGCTCGCTCCGGTCAAGTCCGGGCGCGGCTCGCAAAACATCATGCACACCCCGCATGATCTTTTCCTCGAAACCCCGCACCCGAACTTGACCTCCACTGCGCGCGCCGCGGGACGAGTGAACTCGCCCCCACCGCCGAAAGAAGTGGGGGACGCGCCACGCCCGCACGCCGCGAGCTGGTCGGCGTAGCCGCCGGCCGCAACCCACCAAGATCATAAATTCTCACGTCCGAACAGGACGGACATAGGTAGCCAGCGGACACAGGACCGGGTATAGTAAGAACTGTTCGGAGGGGATGGCGAACCCCCACCGCACACCACACACAAACCCCCTACTCAGGGAGAGCACACATGCTCACCGCATCCACGGTCCTGCTCGCAACCACCACCGCGTCGTGCATCGTGCTACTCGCGCGCAACGCGAAGCTTCGCACCGACCTGGCCACCGCCCGCCACGAAGCCGACCACGACGCGCTGACCGGACTGCCGAACCGCCGCGCCCTGCTCAGGCATCTAAACGCCCTGCTCGCCGACCCCGCCCGTCCGGTATCCGTCGCCCTTCTCGACCTCAACCGCTTCAAAGAGATCAACGACGAACACGGCCACACCGCCGGGGACCTCGTGCTCTGCCAGGTAGCAAACACCCTGACGGCGCTCAATCTTTCGCGCGCGAAGGTCGGTCGAATGGGAGGCGATGAGTTCATGATCATCACGGACGACGGCATGCAGACCGCCCGAATCAACGCCGAGGCCGCCGCTCAGGCGCTCGACGCAACCACGGTCACCCTCGGGGCAACGAACTTCGGTTGCTACGCCAGCCTCGGGCTCGCCCTCGCGGACCACAACGACGTTACCGCCGTCGACCTAATCAGCAGGGCAGACGCAGCAATGTACGCGGCCAAGCGACGCGGCGGAGGCGTCAAGGAGTGGCACCCCAACATCGGCGCGACCGTCACCACGACGCGCCCGATGCAGCGCCGCCGCTACCGGTAATCAGCATCCGCTCGGGTGGCCGGAGCGCAGACAAAGCCTCGGGCCACCCGGACGAAGAAAGCCCCGCAGCGGGTCAAGCAACAGGCGTTCGAGAGGGATAGCGAACCCCGCTCGAATACCCCACCAAACCCCACAGCAGGAGTCCCCCATGACAGCACCAGCCGACCCCACCATGCTCCTACCGACGCTGCCCGCCGACCAGCGCACACGGCAAGTCCTTCACCTGCTCGACACTGCCCGCCGCCGCATGGCACAGGCGCTCACCGTCCTGCACCTCTGCGAGCACGCCCCGACGTGGCCCACCACGCGCATCAACGACACCGCCGCCGCCATCGAGCTACGCGCCGCCACCGTCGCCCTGATCAAGTACGCCCGCCGACACCGCTGCGACGCCTGCAACCCCGGGCGCATGCGCCACACTCTGCGCCTGGCCGCCCTCCTGCTCGACCTCTGGCAGAGCAGCAAGCACCACGCGCAGCGACCCGAGCTGCACTCCGTCACGCTCGCCCACCGCGCCGAACGACTCTTCGGCGATACCGCCGGATGGGTCACCACCGGCGACCACCGCCGCCTCCTCGGTCAAACCGACTGATCAGCGCGCCGCCCGGCCGCCAACTCGGCGGCTGGGCCGCCGCACCGCGACGGCATCGGCGCGCATCGAGCACGCCGCCGCCGGCTGCCGCTCCCGCCCCTCACCCCACGTCGCACCGTCAACGGAAGGCAGAACCTTGAGTTCCCTCAGCCGCGCCGATCGGATCACCATCGCTCACGTCTGCCAGGACTGGGCTCCCAACTACTACAACGGCCCGTTCAACTTCTCCATCGACAACACCGTCCGCTACCTCGCCGACGGCCACTTAGAAGCCCTCACCGACCGACACGGCCGAGACACCATCTGGCGCGCGGTCGCCGCACACCTCGCCGCACACCCCCACACCCTCACCGCACCCCGCACCACTCAAGCGCTACGGGATCAGCGCCGCGCCGAACGTGACGCCCGCGCCGCCGCTCACCTCGACGCGGCCCGTGACCACCACCGCCGGGACCTGCCATACGAAGCACTCGCCCTCATCGACCGCGCCGAGCTGCGCTCGCCCTCGTTCGACAACTTCGACCGCTTCCGCGCCAGCGTGCACCGCAAGTTCCCCCCGTACCCCCCTACCAACCTGGCAGGGACCGAACTGCGCTACCGCCACACCCTGCCCCTGGCCCGCCCCACAGCGCCCGTCGCCTTCCACGGCGCGCTAGAGCAGCAGTGGGTCTACCCCGGTCGACAGGTCATCGTCGGTCCCTGGCCCGCCCCGACCCCCGAGCAGTGCACCGCAGTGGAGCAGGACGGACTCTGGCTGGACGAAGAAACGGCCCTCGTATGCCCCGGCTGCGGGCTGGACATGACCTGATCCGCACTCGCCTCCGCTCAGCCGCCGGCCAACGGGCCGGCGGCTGACGCCGTCTCGTCCACCAAGCCCGAGGGCGAGGCGTTCGCCGCCGCGCGGGGACGGCCACGACGACTCGGCACCACCGCGCCGAGCTGCGCGACGCGCTCCCGTATCGCGGCCCCGTCGGCCGTGCGCCGCAGCGCTCGCACCTTGCTCACGTCCAGCCCGGACAACTCAGCGGCCAACGCGTCATCACGCAGCATCGTCGCCAAGACCACCACCGACAGCTCATGCGCCGCCGTCGCGTCCCGGACCTCCCCGTCAAGCTTCGCCAGCACCTCAGCGCGCCGCTGCGCGACCTCGGCGACCGCCGCCCCGGACTGCGCGACGGCCCGCACCGCGCGCCGCTCCACCTCTTGCCGCGCCCGTAGCGCGCGGACCGCATCATTCCCCGTTTGACTCGCCATACAACGACCGTACCGGCATTCCACTACCGCCAACACATTCCCAACCCTGCAATCTGCCAATTCGTTCGACAGTAGCCGCAATTCCAGAAATCATTCCCCGACCACTCCCCGATCAGCTACATGCATGCCTGCCTGCCCAAACACGCCCGCCATGATCACCTAATACCCTTAGAGGCGACACACCCTCTTGCATTCTCCATAGCCGCCTAACGTGTTGATCTTCTACGGTTTCGACATGTTGACCATCACGCGTATCTCGCCTGGCAGCGGATACCGGTACGTGATGGAGCAGGTCGCCGCCGGACGGCACGACCTGCGCGCCCCGACCGGCGATGACCCCACCGCCTACTACACCGACCCGACCGCACGAGGCGAGAGTCCTGGGTGGTGGGCCGGTGACGGCGCCGCAGTGCTGGGCGTGAGCGGTTGGGTGACCGAGAAGCAGATGCGTCTGCTCATCGGTGAAGGCCGGCACCCGCGCGTCGGCCATCAGCTTGGGCAGCGGTGGCGCACCTACGCGCCGCAGACCGACGAGTACCGGGCTGCCGCCGCCCAGCGGGCACTGGACCTTCTTCCGCCCGATGCGACTGTCGAGCAGCGCGACAAGGCGTGGTACGACGCGATGACCGCACCAGAACGCCGGGCCGTGTCCGGGTACGACGTCACCGCGTCCCCGGTCAACAGCGTGTCGCTGCTGTGGGCCTTCGGCGATGACGACGTCAAACGCGACGTCATGGCCGCCCACCACGCCGGTGTCCGCGCCGTGCTCGCTCACCTGCAACGCCACGGCGCCTACGCCCGCGCCGGCGCCGGCGGCGTCCGGCAGCTCGACACCGGCGGCCTGGCGGCCATGGTCTTCGACCACCGCCTCAGCCGCGAACGCGACCCCCAACTGCACGCGCACATCGTCATCAGCGCCAAGGTCCTCGCCCGCACTCACGGCGCAGACCCCCAGTGGCTGGCTCTGGACGGCAAGGCCCTCTACCGGGCCGCGATCGGCGCCCGGATCGCCTATGACCGCGCGATCGAAGCCGAGCTAGGCAAGCGCCGTGGCATCACGTTCGCGCCCCGTTCCGACTCCGGGATCCGCGAGATCGGCGGCATCAGCGACGAGTCCCTGCGTCACTACGCCAAACGCCGTACCGCCATCACCGAGCACCTTCACCACACCTCGAACCCGCTACAGCGCACCTCTACCCGACGATGGCGGGCTCGGGCGCAGCACGCCACCCTGCGGACCCGCCGACCGCACAAGGGCGCCGAGTCCACGCACGAGGCCGTGCGGCGGTGGCTTGCCGAAGACCGCAAGGCCGGCCTCGACACCAGCGGTCAGATCAGCCGTCTGCTCGCCGGCCGCGCATACGACAGCACCACCGACACCGCGGCCAGGGTGCTGCGCCATGCCCGGCGTATCACCGGAAGCGCCGCCACCGTGGACGAAGCCACACTGCGGGCCGCCGCCACCCAGCTCCGCGTTCCGCGCGCTCACTGGCCGCGTGTCCTCGACGCCGCCGTGCGCGCCGACGAACGCCTCGCGGTCGCCCGCGCCGTGCACACCCTCAGCCGCGAACGCGCCGTCTTCGGCCCCGACCACCTCGAACTCGCCATCGGCCGGACCCTCGGCATCGCCCCGGGCCACTCCCCCACCGACGACTGGCGACGCGTGCAGCAGCTCGCCGCCACAGCCGTCACCCAGCACACCGCGGGCCTACGCGTCCTGACACCTCCCGCGCTCGTGCAGTGGGGGCCGAGCCTGCGACGCGCCAGCGACCAGCACAGCGAATACACCCGCCATCGCGACCTTCACCTGACCACCCGCAGCGTCCTGGCCGCCGAGCAGCACGTCATCGCCTACGCCCGCCGGCGCGGTGCCCGACCCGCACCCGCCCACGCCATCGACGCGGCCATTGCCGAGACGAGTCTGCTGGGCGAGAAGACCGATGTCCTGCGGTTCCTCATCGGTGACGACCGCCGGGTCACCGGTGTCATCGGTCCCGCCGGCAGCGGCAAGACGCACCTGCAACGGGCCGTCGTCGCCGCAGCAGCCCACGCGGGTGTGCCCGTGCTCGGTCTCACCGTCGGCCAGGCCGCCGCGAACCTGCTCGCCGACGCCACCCGTCGACCCGGCGGCACGGCGCTGCGTACCGAGAACATCGCCCGGTGGCTGCACGCCCAACAGCGGCCACCCGCCGGCACCAGCGCACGCGACTGGCAGTTCGCGCCAGGGCAGTGGGTCATCATCGACGAGGCGTCCCAGGTCTCCAGCCACGACCTCGCCCGCCTCACCCTTCAACTCGACCAGGTGCGCGGGAAACTGATCCTCGTCGGTGACCCGCACCAGACCTCCGCCGTCGGCCCCGGTGGACTGTTGCGGTACCTCGCCGCGCTCGGTGTCACTCGCACCCTCGCGGAGGTGCATCGCTTCCACCACCCTTGGGAAGGGCCTGCCTCGCTGCGGCTACGCCACGGCGACATCACCGTCCTGGCCGACTACGACCGACACCGCCGCCTCATCGGCGGGCACCGAGCCGACCTCGTCGACCAGATGCTCACCCGCTGGCTCGCCGACACCACCGCCGGGCGCCGCAGCCTGATCCTCGTCGACACCAACGACGAGGCAGCAGACATCGCCCACCGCGCCCGCACCATGCTCATCGCCGCCGGCCACGTTCAGCGCGGCCCATCGGTGCGCCTGCGCGACGACAACATCGCGAGCGTCGGAGACGTCATCGTCACCCGACGCAACGACCGGCGCATCGCCGCCGGCCCCGACTACGTCACCAACCGCGACCAGTGGCGCATCAAGGCCATCAGCCGCGACAGCCAACTGCACGTCACCAACGTCGTCACCGGCACCACGACGGTTCTCCCCGCCGCCTACACCGCCCGGCACACCCACCTCGCGTACGCCCAAACCGTCGACTCCGTCCAAGGGCAAACCGTCGACACCGCCCGCGCGCTCATCGACGACAGCACCTCCTTGGAGCGCGTCTACGTCATGCTGACCCGCGCCCGAACGCTCAACGAGGCTTACGTCGTCACCGACGACGAACCCCGCGAAGGCACCCCACCAGCGCCGCCCACCGCCGCCGTCGCCGTGCTCGCCGACATCATGCGCCGCACCGCACCCGAGCGCTCCGCCACCGAGACCGAACAGCAGCTCCTTGCAGACGTCGACGCCCTGCACGTCTGGACGCCGATCTACGACGACCTCGCCGCCCGCGCCCGTATCCCCGAATACCTCGCCATCGTCCGCCAACTACGAGGCCCCGCCGTCGCCGACCGCCTCGCCCGCGACCTCGCCCTCCCCGCACTCATCACCCGACTCACCACCTACGCCGCCGCCGGACACGACCCCCGCGACGTCCTGAGCCGCGTCATCCGCGTTCGCGAGCTGGACAGCGCCGACGACCTCGCCGCGGTCCTGTCCTGGCGCATCGACCGCCTCATGCAACGCGCCACCGCAGACCCGGCCGTCGCCGAGCGTCCCGAGCAGTGGGGCACCCACACCGAACGCCTGCCTGCCAACGTGACCGGCGACATCGGCGACGCCCTGCGCCAGGTCGCCGCGATCTGCGACCGCCGCACCGACGCACTCGCCCACCACGCCGCGCAGACCCGGCCCGCCTGGACCCTCGCCCTCGGCGATGTTCCCTCCGATGACGCGGGTCGCCAGCAATGGCTCACCCGCGCGGAGGTCGTCGGCGCCTACCGCGACACCTACCAGTACACCGGCGAGCATCCCATTGGGCCTGAACCACACACCAGCGAGATCAGCCGTTGGAACGCCTGGCACCGGGCCCGACTCGTTCTCGGCGCCGCCACCCTCGCCGGACAACTCACCACCGCACCCGATACCGAACTCGCCCGCCTCATCGCCGCGCAGCAGACCGCCGACCGTGCCGCACCTGCCTACGCCGGCGACGACCTACGCGCCGCTTACCGCGCCCTCACCGATGCCGAACACCACCGCCACGACCTCACCCAGCAGATCGCCACCGCCCACACCGCACACCAACAGGCGCGCGTACAAGCTCAGCGGCTGCAACCGCGCTGGTGGCACCACGGCCCCGCGCGCACCCGGCGCCTCACCGCTCAAAGCGACGTGCTCGCCCACGCCACCACCGCCGCCCAACACATCGGCCACCTCCAGCAGCAGCTCGTCCGTCTCGACCACCAGATCGCGGGCAGCACCCGCCGGGCCACGGCCCTCGACGGCCAGCACGCGACGTGGAAACGCTGGTACGACGGCGCCCTGCCCACGCGCTACGCCGGCCTCGCCGCCGCCGCAGAACAAGCCCGCCGCGCCGCCAGCCGCAATACCGCCCTCGCTGACGCCGTCGCCGCCACCACCGCCCGCGTCACCGCCGTGCACGACACCCGTCCGGCACCCCAGAGCACACCTGTCCCCGCGCAGCTGCGCGCACACGCGCACGACGCACAGCAGCGCATCGCTGCTGAATATGGATCGGAGATCGACTGATGTATCCCAGTGCCTTCATCGACGAGTCGTACTGGCAACCGCAGGGCCGGCCCGGCGCATACCTCATGTCCGCCGTCATCATCGACCAAGACGACGTCGCCCCCGCCCTCGCCGCCGCCAGCGCCGCCGCACGCGGCCAGCCCTACCACTCCACCGAGCTCTACCACCGCGGACACGTCGGCATCATCGAAGACATGCTCGACGTCGCCGCCAGCCACGCCGGCTGGTCCGCCGTCTCGCTGCAAATCCCCCTCGACACCCGACCAGCCGAAACCTCCGACGACAGCACGCGCTCAATCCACCGCGTACTCGCCGAACGCGAGTACGCCCGACAGGTCAGCCTCGAACAACTCCTGCGCTACCTCAACACCCAACGCGTGCGCGACGTCTATCTCGAAAGCCGCGCCAGCGACCGCGAATGGCAACAAGCACGCACCGCGAACCGCCGCATCCCCGCCACCGACCGCAGCGACGTCCGCGCCTACCGACGGCTACTCGAACAACACGCCATCAGCCACCGCGTGCGTCTGGTCCACATCAAAGATCACACCCACCCCGGGCTCTGGCTCGCCGACGCGATCGCCTGGTCCGCCGGACGCGCCATCCGCACCAACGAGCCCCAATGGTTCGACCGCATCACCGACACAGCCACCATCATCGAAGCCACCACAGGCAAAGAACTCCACATAAATGCGAGAGGGCCGCTCCACCAACCGGCGAACGCGACCCCCACAACCTGAGCCAACGCGCCCAGATCATGTCCTCACCAACATCCTACCCGACAACCACACCACCCGACCACACCCCGAACATCTACACCAGACTGTTTCAGCAAGCAGAACAGGCACGCGACCCAGCCGCCCCGCTAGCCCAGCAACTCCTGAACAACATGCAAATACTCACCGTGAAAGTCCAGCAACTCCAAGATACTGTCGACAGGCTGACGCCCCACCCGCGAGCCACCACGCAACCCGCAGAACACAGCCCTCGTCTCCCAGCGCAGATCCCCTCTTCGCCGCGACAGCCTTCAGGCTCCGAGCCCGATCTTTCGTAAGAGCGGGGGACGAAGGGCGCCTCTGATCGCGCCAACCCCTACGGGTCCTCAGGCTATCGAGCAGCATTGC
The DNA here is from genome assembly GCF_900091445.1 of Micromonospora echinofusca. NCBI lineage: Bacteria > Bacillati > Actinomycetota > Actinomycetes > Micromonosporales > Micromonosporaceae > Micromonospora > Micromonospora echinofusca. The sequence continues at coordinate 1,974,863 of NZ_LT607733.1, read as the reverse complement.
CTATTCAACGTCCGGAGGCGTCTGATGCTGGCCATCAACCCCATCCGGTTGACTCAGCAGGCGTCTCGCAAGCTACTCTGCACCCCGTATTCGTAGGCGCAACTCTCTTAAAAAGGATGCGGTGTGGCCAAGCAGATTATTCACAAGCTGGTCGACGACTTGGACGGTGGAGACGCTGTCGAGACCGTCAAGTTCTCGCTCGACGGTGTTCAGTACGAGATCGATCTGTCGAGCGCCAACGCCGAGAAGTTGCGTGGTGGGTTCGCGCCGTACGTCGCTCACGGCACGAAGGTAAGCCGCGGTGGCGTCGTCATCGGCGGACGGGCCGCCCGCGGCCGGGCAGGTGCCACCGCCGACCGCGAGCAGAACAAGGCGATCCGTGCCTGGGCGAAGAAGGCCGGCAAGGAAATCTCCGATCGGGGCCGGATCCCGCAAGAAATCGTCGACGAATACCACGCGAAGGCAGGCCGCTAGCCCTGTTTCAGGTCACGACGTGGACGCCGGGCCACCGTTCGGCGGGGCGGTGGCGGGCGAGTCGTTGCCGGGATCTTTCCGGGCTGACCCGGCTCGGGTTGCGCCGCCACACTCCGTCGAGCAGGTCGTCGAGGCCGTGCGGCGCGCAGACCACAATCTGATCGCGCGCGTCAAGCTGGACGGCCACTGCGGTGGCTTACTCAGGCCAGGTGGCGACCGCCTCGGCGATGGTCCGCAACGGCGCCACCGGGCCACCGCCGAACTTCGCCGGATACCAGGTGTGCACCGCGGCCTGGTTCTTCGCCTCCCACGGCGGCTCCGGCCAAGTCGTCGCCAGCCTTCGGGTGGCCCGGTCGTCGTTGTCGCGGCTCAGGTCTGTCGGGTCGAGGAAGACGACATCGACGTCCCGCACCGATGAAGGGTCGAAGCCGTCGCCATACCGCTCACCCCAAACGAGATCCCGGATAACGCCCGCGCCGATCCAGGCGTCCGGCAAGCCGGAGTCCCGCACGACACCCAGCGCCCGCACCAGCCGCCGGTTGCGCCGGGCCAGGTCGCGCAGCTCTTCTTCCCGCACAAACCCAGCCTAAGCGACGTCTCGCAACTCGGGCGTCAGCGCCGTCACAGCAGCGACCAGGCCAGGACCTTTGAATGAATAGCATGCTACCGATCCGGTCGAGTCGCTGACGCTCGACGAACTGGCTGCAGACCGCAAGCGGCGCAGTTCCGTTCCTAAGCGCGTCGGCCAGGTACTCGGTCGCGCCGGCTGTCGTCACAGGCACTGACGTCGACTCCACCTGCGAACATAACCCGGTGGCGGCACCGGTCCGGTACCTACGCCCACGGCTTGACCTATCGGTCCAGGACGTGCTGCTGCTCGGCGACAACGGCCGTTGTGCGGACGGCAGAGCGCGGCCAGCGCGACTTGGCGCGGTCGCGTACCCTGCACGGCCGAGCGACGCAGCGGTGGAGGCGGTCCGTGGGTATCGACATCAACGTGGAAACGTGGGGGCCTGCTGTCCTCGCCATCGGAAGCGCCGGGGTTGCGGTCTGGGCGGCAATCAGCGCCAGAAGCCAAGCCGATAGCGCAAAGCGGCAGGCAAAGAGCGCCGAAGTGCAGGCCGAGGCCGCACGAGACTCGGCCGCCACGGCGCAGCGTCAGGCGCTGGCAGCCGAAGAGCAGCTCGCGCTCGCGCGCCGCCAGTTCCAGGCCGAACTGGTGGCGCGCGACGAGTCCGACGGACCGGAGTTCCGGGTCGACGGCGGGTTGTGGCACTGCATCGACGAGCAGTACGCCGAGATACCGATCAAACTCCTGTCGGGGAAGCCCTTGGATGCGGTCGTCATCAGCGTCGCTGGTCAGCCGGACGTACGCGGCTTCGTGGGCCGCATCGGCGGCGGCTGGGACGGCATGCAGACGTCGATCACACGCAGGGATTTCGCACCCGGGGCGGCCTCCACCCTGGTCCTGATGCTGGAATGGAAGGCGTCGATGCCGCTGAACGTGCGTCTCGACTTCGAGTGCCACGAGGGCGCGGGTGGCAGCCGGACCTGGCACCGTTCGTACTCCTCTCAGGTCAATAAGCCGCCGGAGCAGCCGGCCACATCGGGGTTCCGGCGCCGGCCGTTCGGAGGCCGGTAGAGGCCTGCCTGGTTGGGCCGCTGTCGACTACATGACACGAGCAGTGTTCGGGGTGGTGCTGTCGGCGACCATGCGCCGGTGACTGAAGTCGAACACGGCGGGCGCATGCCCAACAGCGTGCTCATACCCGTCGGCCTGTACTGGATCATCGGGGTGACGATGGTGGTCAGTTCGGCCCTCAACGTCGCCGCTGACGGCTCAGACCGTCTCGCTGCGATCGTGTTCCTCGGAACTGTCGGCGCTGCATGTCTGGTGACTGCGGTCGGCCTGCACCGCCGGTGGGGTCCGGCCCCCTTCTTGGGATACCTGCTGGCGGCCCTGCTTGGTCTGGCGTCGCTGTCGAACCCGGGGGTGGCGGTGCTGGTGGTGCCGCTTGCGGTGGGAATTGTGGCGGCGTTGTCGCGGCCGACGGCGAAGCAGTGGACGGGTGAGCGGTGAACCTCACTGAGACCGCCGGCCTGGTGGGGGTGCCCATCGGTGTAGTGGGTGCGGTGATCGCCACGCTGGCGTGGCGCACCTCCGCCGGCACCCGACGAGACCAGGCCGCAGCAGAGGCAACCAGAAGGCATCGGGAGATGCGGCCCGACCTGGCGGTGGCCATCGACCTGCGGCACGGACCTGACTCAGGTGTGCTGGCAGTCAAGCTGGTTGGGCCGCGGGAGGTGGAACGGTACGACTGGATCCGTGTGACGGTCCGCGACGACAAGGAACGGCCGCCGCCTCGTACGGGCAGTGGCGTCACGTTGGAGGCGCAGCAGCGGCAGGTGTGGGGCCCGTTCTGGTTTCGTCCTGGCATTGAGGGCGGCAGCGAAGACCATCGCAGCGCGGAGCAGGGCGGAAAGGCAGTCACTGACACGTGGCTGTTTGCCATCGACCGGGTCTTGGCGCCGCACTGGTACAGCGGTGGTGGTGCGGCGTGGCGGGAAGACTACAAGGGCGCCCCGATGCGGTTGCGGATCGAGGTCGGCTTGGGTGACCAGTCGTGGGTTGAGCTGCTGGAGATCGAGCAGCCGCGGCGCAGTGCCTACGAGGACGGCGGGGTGACGGTCGCCTGAAACTGCGCGCGGTGGGGGTGCCTTGTTGGCCACCCCCACTGCGGAACGTTGGTTCGGAACTAGTTGGTCGTCACGATTCGCCTCGGACTGCGGATCATGGTTTCGTAGGCGTCGGCGTCCCACACCTCAACCGCCACCGTTCCCCACCCGTACCAGCCTCGCGCGTCCACCGACACATGCAGCCCTTCGTCTGCGGCCAGCTGACCCACTTCAGCCACGTCTTCACCAGACAGCCCGTATGGCTGAGCGAGGATGAGCGCTGGCTCTCCGCCCCGATTCCAGCGGGTCACGTGGTCCATCCATCTGCCGAGCCGGTTGCATAGCCGCACCCCGCACCGGCCTCTGGCTAGCCAGTGCAGGTTCTGGCAGGAAGTTTTCGCTAACCGCAGCCCGTACCCGTCGGCCCAGTCAAGTAGTCGGGCTCGGGCTTCGACGTCAATGTTGGGTCCGTACGGCCATTCGCCGCCGTTGAGAACACCCAAGTGGTTGGCACGTGCGTCGAGTTCTGTAACGAGAGCACGCTGCTTAGGGGTGGCGTGCCTGCGGCAGCGTCTGTCGCGGCCGGGGTAGAAGAGTCCGTGGTGGGTGCAGCAGCCTGGCAGCTGCTCGTCGGCGGGGATGCGTCCAGTCACGTGGGCTCCTTGCGGGTAGTGCGGTCCCAAGGGGAGTCGGCCAGTGGGCGGCTGACTGCTCAGACGAATCAGTGACAGCTAGGGGTGGCGTCTCGGAGACACGGTAAGCGTTCGACGCAGCACCGGCGGTTAGCGAATCTCTTCGGCTCCGAGAATGATCCGACGGCACTGGCACACAAAGTCGTTTCGCTGGTGGTTCCAGACGAGGGCGCGCACTTGCCCGGCGATAAAGCTGCCCGCCCAGGCGGCTGGTCAGTCGTGGCATACAGGTCGGACAGCGATAGGGCTCATGGTCCGCCGAAGTAGCCTTCGACTTCGCCGAGCAGCAGCGGCACGTCGTACACCGACATGTCTGGCCTGGCCCGCGCGTATCGGACCCGGTGCCTCCATCGCTGGTGTTCGAACGCCATGTCCGCCTCGATCTCCACCACCGTTGTCGGCACCACCTGCACGTACCGCAATGCCTCTGGCCGGTCCAGCTGCCCAGACCACGATGCCGGCAACGGCTGCGGCCACGGATGCACCACGGCGGCGCGGCGGTGATGCAGAGGCCGCAGCGGCCGACACAAGCAGTCCAAGCTCCTGCCGCTGGTCGGTGTGCAGCGGGTGAGTGCGGCCTGTGTATCGGAGCCGGCCCCACCGATCGAACCGACCAAGCAGCAGCGTTTCTGGGCTGTGGAGGCTGCCGGTCACCCCGGCGACGATTGCTTCCGTAGTGAGATGCTTCCGAAACTTCCACCAGCCGGAACGCCGTCCCGGCTGGTATCGGCTCCCGAGCCGCTTGGTCACGACCCCCTCGATGCCGGTCGCGACAGTCCATTCGGTCAGCCAGTCCGACACTTGCCCCATGTCCGTTGTCTGTGGCGTCAGCGTGAGCTGGGCGGGGGCGCCACCGAGCAGGCGCTCCAGTTGTGCCCGCCGGTCCGATAGGGGCAGGTCTAGGACCGGCCGACCGTCGGCGGCGGCTAGCAGGTCGAACAGCACGTAGTGGGCGGGGTGGTCGTTGACCATGCGTAGTAGACCGCGACCGCCGGTGACTCGCCGCTGAAGCAGCGCGAAGTTTGTCCGGCCCCGTTCCCAAACGATCAGCTCGCCGTCCAGCACCACTCCGGGTGGGAGCGTTCGGACGGCCCGGGTGATGTCCGGAAAGTATGTGGTCAGGTTCCTGCCAGCACGCGACTGTAGGTAGACGCGGTCATCCTCGTGGAATGCGATGCACCTCCACCCATCCCACTTGGGTTCGTGGATTAGGTCGGCGCCCTCGGGTACAGCGTCGACTGGCGTGGCGAGCATCGGTGCGACGGGACGCCGTAGAGGCGGGTCTGTCGCACCGACCCGACGTTGCCCGAGGCTCACCGCCTTCCCGGGCTGTGAGTGTTTCTCATCGCCGCCCCCTCGCTCATCCTGCGGGAGGGCCGACGACGAGGAGTGTAAATCGACTAAGAACAACGCCAGCGGCAGATAGGCCAGTGACGGATCCTCCCAACCCAGAATGCGAGCGGCTGGCCCCGAGTGGCTGGGGTGCCGTCAACTGCGGCGCGGGGCTGCCTCTTAGGCGGCGACGTTGATGGCGCCGGCAGCTTGCTTTACCGCATCGGACCACCACCACGGACGATCGTTTACGAAGAGGCATGGCGCCGAGGCGGTCAGGTCGTCGCGTACGCGGGTCAGTTCGACGCCGGGCATCAAGATCCGGATGCTCGTTGCTGTCGGGAGCAGGTAGCCGTAGCGGCCGTCACGGTCGCTTGACGAGTCGCGCGTCGCGGGGCCGGACAACTGGATGCCGCGCTCGTGCAGTGCCTGCACGAAGACCTCGATGTTCTCTGCGGCTGTAGCCTCTGATGAGTTCTCTACTGGCTGGGTTCCGGGGTTGATCACCATCTGGTCACCATAGCTCTGAGCTGCGAAAAGGCTCGCGGGTGGCCGCAGCATGTCGGTAGGTGCGGGGGTGGTCGACGCTGTACGGCGCGAGGTCGGCCACGAATTCGTCGACGTGTTGGTAGGTCATGCCGGGGTGGCAGGTCATGCGGCTGATTCTGCCGGCGGCCAGCAGGGTCCATCGAGCGGTGACGTCTGGTGGCGGTGTGGGCAGGACAACGGCTGGTGCGCCTGGGCGGCGCCAGTTCGGCCAGCCGATGTCGTGGAGTCGCTGTTCGGCGTAGGCGGCCAGATCGATGCCGTACTGGACGCGTTCGCGGAGTCCTTGGCGGCCCAGACTGGCGACGACGTGCCAGAGCATGATCGTGGCCAGGCCGCTGCGGGCGTCGACAGGGTCGCCGCTGCGGTTAGCGCTTGTCAGTGCGGCTGTGGCGTGTCGGCGGCGAGTGACGAGGACGCCAGCGGGCACGGGTAGGCCGAGAACGCCATTGCCGCTGATGCTGATGCTGTCGGCTCCGTCGGACAGGTCGAACGGTGGAGGGTCGTCGGTGAGGGCCAGCGGGATGCCGGTGCCTGCGGCGTCGCTGTGGACGTGCCGTCTGATGATGGCGAACTGGTCCAGGCGTCGGTGGATCTCTGCGACGTCATCCGCGGCGTCGGTCCAGGGTGTGCCGATGCTCGCCACGACGACCGCCGCGGGGCCGCGGTGGTGGGCGAGTTCGTGGGTGAGGTGGTGGTAGTTCATTTCGCCGGTCTCGGTCGTCTGGATGGCGATGGAGTGCAGTCCGAGGAGCCGTGCCGCGTTCGGCACGCTGGGGTGCGCGGCGGCCGAGTGGTAGACGACTGCCGCGCCGAGTCGGATGCGTGCCAGGTGTAGGGCGTGCAGTGTGGCGTCGGCGGCGTTGTTGGTGACGCAGCCCCACCAGCGTTCGGGGGCGCGGAACAGCCCGGCGAAGAAGCTCACGGCTTCGCGTTCGAGGTCGTGGCAGTGGTTGAGGTGGGTGGGTGTCAACGGCCAATCAGATCTCCCCGTAGGCGGCCAGTAGTTTTCCCCGCTGGCGGCCATGGTTTCTCCCCAGTGGCGGCCAGATAGTTCCCCGCCTGTGGGGTGGTGCTGGGGTCAGTGCAAGGCTTTGACGCCCTGTCCGGCGGTGGCTTGGTTGAACCGGTAGCTGTCACCCTGGGTCACGACGACGTGGGCGTGGTGCAGGAGTCGGTCGACGGTGGCGGTGGCCAGGGTCTTGGGCATGATCTCGTCGAAACCGGACGGGTGCAGGTTCGAGCTGACCGCGAGGCTGCGGCGTTCGTAGGCGGCGTCGACGAGGCGGTAGAACCCTTCGGCGGCGTCCGGGGAGACCGGTAGCAGGCCGATGTCGTCGATGATGATCAGGTCGGTGCGGATCAGTCTGGCCATGGCTCGGGCGACGGAGTCGTCGGGGCGGTGGCGGCGGACCATGACGCCGAGGTCTTCGATGGTGAACCAGGCGACGGTCATGCCGGCCTCGACGGCGGCTTGGCCGAGGGCTTCGCAGAAGTGGCTCTTGCCGGTGCCGGACGGGCCGCAGATGGACAGGTTCTCCTTGCGCTGCACCCATTCCAGGCTGCGCAGGGCGTCCTGGGTCGGCCGCGGGATCGAGGAGGCCTGCTCGTCCCAGTCGCCGAAGGTTTTGCCGGCGGGGAACGCGGCGCGTTTGCGCCGGGTGCGCAGGTTGGCCTGGTCCCGGCCGGCTGCCTCCTCCGCGAGGAGGACCCGCACGACTTCGGCCGGGTCCCAGCGTTGCGCTTTCGCGGTGGGGATGAGGTCGGCCATGGCCCGGCGCAGGTGCGGCAGTTTCAGCCGGCGGGTGAGCTCGATCGCTTCGGTCAGCGGGTCACCGGCTGCGCCGGTGACCCGCAACGGGGTGATGGTCACTGTTCTCCAGTCGTCGTGCCGAAGGTTGACCAGGCAGAGGTGCCTGGTTGCAGGCTGTGGGTTTCGCTGGCCCGAGTGGGTGGGGTGTCGTCGTCGCGTTGGTGGGCCAGGATGCGGATCAGGTCGTTGTCGGCGAACCTGCCCGCCAAAGCGGCGGTGCCGAGGGCCCGGTCGACGTGGTCGACGCCGTGCAGCTTCGCGAGAGCGACGGCTTCGGCCATCTTGCGGCGCACCCCGCGGACCCCGGCGGCTGCGGCCTCGACCAGCCACGCGGCGGCGCCGGGGCCGAGAGCCAGGAACGCGGCCTCGTCGGCGGTGCGGGCCCGCGGCACCCGATCGGCGGTGTCGGACTGGCGTGATCGGGGCGGGTAGTGCTCGTCGAGGATCGACGGGCGGCCCGGCTGGGCCCGCTGGTGGCGGGCGACCTCGGCCGGCCCGTCCTCGCTGACGGCGGTGACGATGAGTTCGTCGCCGTGGAACCGGGCCCAGACCCGGGTGTCGACCAGGTGGTGCGGGACCGAGTAGCGGACTCCGTCGACGGAGATGGTGCAGTCCCAGTTCACTCGGCGGGTGGTGCCGAACGCGACGGTGAACGGCTGCGCCGGCAGCGGATGCAGCCGGTCGCGTTCGTCCAGGAGGGCTTCGGCCGGGCGGCGTCGGGTGTCGCGGTGGATGCGGGCGTTGACCTCGTCGGTGAAGTCGCGGCAGGCCGCCTCCAGTTCCGCGAACGTGCGGTACTGGCCGAGCAGGTTCGCGCTGGTCGGGACCAGGTCCGCCTTGGCGATCTTCACGGTGTTCTCGGCGCCGCCCTTGGACTGCGGGTCCGCCGGCACGCAAGTGCGGATCGTCATCCCGTAATGCCGGGCCACCTGCACGATCTCCGGATTACGCACGGCGATGTCCGCGACGTGCTCCACCGTGATCGTCTTCTCGTTGTCGGTCAACACATAGGCCGGCACCCCACCCAGGCGCCGCAGGGTGGCATCCAGGCAGGCCACGACCGTCGGCAGGGTCTTGTCCAGCACCGGGATCACGACCCGGAACCGGGACCAGGGCAGCCACGCGCACCACAACGTGGTCCGCCGGCCGCCGATGCGTGGGCCTTCGCCCCAGTCGAACTGAAGCCACAAACCGGGCTCGGGGATCCACGGGCGGAACACCCGTCGCTGCCCGGCCTGCCAGGACTTCTTCACCGCCGCGACCGCCCGGCGGGTGGTGCGCTCTCCGCCGGCGAAGCCCATCGTGGTGATCCGCCGGTGCACCACATCGGCGCGGACCCGGCCACCCGAGCGGGCCACCAACTCCTCGATCTTGTCCATGAACTCGTCGATCGGCCGAGCCCGCTGGGTCCGCTCCTCGGGGCTGCGTCCCTCGGCCCGCAACTTCACATACCGGGCCACGGTGTGGTGATCACACCCGGCCAGCTCGGCCGCCGCACGGTAACTACCCGTGAGGTCGTATGCCTCCAAAATTTCCACGATCTCCCTGCCGCGTTTCACGCCGCCGACCCTCGCCGACCAGCGTCTCGTCATGATCAGCGGGGAGGTATCTGGCCGTCCACGGGGAGAACCCTGGCCATCAGCGGGGCGGTAAATGGCCGCCTATGGGGATCTTTCACTGGCCGCCGACAGCGGTCCTTCGAGATTCCGCCCTCAAGCAGCCTGGCAGCGGCGCAGGCTCGCCGCGAAGGGATGCGTGGGGAGGTCAACTGCTCACCGAGGGCGCCCTGCTCGACCTGCGACACTCTCGAGCGCTGGCCGCACGGCGGCCGAATAGCCCTCGCGGCGGCCCATCTGGCGCTCCTGGTCCCTTGGTCCAAGCCGAGGCGCCGGCCCGGCACGTTGCGATATTCGCGTGGTGACGCCAGGCTCTGCGGTGGCACGATCACCGGCGTGCTTGTCAACCTGTCGGCGGGCGCCGACGCCCATGCAGTGCTGGACATGCTGTTCCAGCGCAAAACCCGGAGCCAAAACCATCACGTGACCTGCCCGGCTACCTGAGTTGGGCGATGGACACCGCGCGACTCATGCGTAACCGGATCAGCAGCAGGGACATCGACAGACTGGTCTTCACCCCTCGATTCTGGCGGCTGCAAGACCTCGCCGATCACGCCAATCAGTTCGCCCGTGACCTGCTCAGCATGGAGATCACGGACCGCTCGGAGACGCTCGACCAAGCACACGCCGCGCTCACCAGCGAGGTCCACCGGTGGTCGCAGGACCACGCCGAGATCGCCGTGGTGGACACCACCGTCTTCATCCGCCACTCCGCGAAGATCAGAGAGATCGAATACGCCCACGAACTGGGTCTCGGATTCGAGCCGGTGCGGCTGGTGGTGCCCCGCGTCGTGGTCGACGAACTCGACCGTCTCAAGGAGTCGAGTAACCAGCATGTCCGCTGGCGGGCCGGGCACACCCTCGGCGTGCTTGACGAGCTCCTGCGCGCCCCACAGTCGCGGGTAACGATCCGAGAGGCAGACAAGAGCTTCTCCGCGGTCTCAGAGGCTGGCGGGATGCCCCGGGACAAGGTCACCATCGAGGTGCTGTTCGACGACCCGCACCATGTGCGGCTCGAAGACAACGACGACGAGATCATCGACCGGGCGTTTGCCCTGCAGGCGTACGCCGGCCGGGGAGTGCGGCTGCTGACGATGGATACCAGCATGGCGCTGCGAGCACGGATGATCGATCTGCAGGTCATCAAGATCGAAAAAGACATCGGGCCCGAGCCTGCCGCGACCGAGCCCAAGCCCCGCAGGAGTCAGCCATAGATCCAGGCAGCGACGGCAGCTTCACGGGAGGCGCTCGAGGGGAAGGCGGATGCTCGACCCCGCCGGCCGCCGCCAGCTCAACCAGCTCCTGCACGCCCACGGCGTCGGACCCCGACCACACCTGCTGCACCTGGCTCACCGGCTCAGCGACCTGCGCTCAGGCCACCACACCACCGCCGGCCACCCACCAGACCTGCTCACCGAAGCACTGGAATTGACATTACGAAGGTGCCGAGCCTGGGTGCCGCCTCGGGCGCTGCTCTCGCGGCTGCAACCCCGGGGACGACGCGGGGTCCTGTTCGCGCCACTGGCCTGCGGTCTCGGCACGCAGAAGACGATCAACCATGTGCAGGGCTTCCGGCTCCGTGTCGAACTCCCACCGCAGTACCTTCCCGGTCTCGCTGTCGCCAGCGCGCGCGATCAGCCTCCAGCGTGTCTGGCGGACGAGCCACACGTCGCGGCGGGCCAGGCGCCCCCAGTTCCCGTTCCACCATCTCCGGACCACCTCTTCCACGCGCCGAACGTACGCATGTTCGATCGCTTGACGGGGCGGGGTGCCGAACAAACTCGCGCTGGAGCCAGGCGGGTCATTCGCAGCGGTCTTCGCCGCCTCGGCCGTACGGCTCGCAGCAGTCGGGGCGATGCCGGTACACCCGCAGGTCGCGGCCGTGCCGGTGCCCGTACTCGTGTGTGATCTCGTACAGGCAGGCGTGCCACACGACGGTTTCCCCGCCGTCGGGCACCACCTGGCCGTCACCGGGCCCGCCGCGCAGCAGCACGTCCACCCTCCGACGGTACGTGCGCAATGAGCACTGGACGCCGCGCACAAAACTCTGCCGCCCGACCGGGCGGCGCCGCGGGCGGAGGCCGGTCCCCACGCTGAACCCGCTGCGGGGACCCGCCGTCGGTGGCCTGCGCCCGTAGCTGCTCCACCTGCACGTGGCCGTCGCCAGCAGCCTAGCGGTGGCCTCGCCGACCGGTTCAGGGTCGCCGCCGACCCCGCCGCTCGTTAGGCGAGGGCCATGCTGCAGCCCGTCGCTGGCGCATTCGATGTCGCGGATCTCCTCCCGAGGCCACCCACGTATCTCGGACGATGACGTGGGGGGACGGGCGGAAGATGAGTGCCGTACACGGCCGGTGTGGTGGGGGCTGGCGGTGACTCCAGCCCGCCTGCGGGCGAGCGCCGGGGCGGATCCCGTGCTGCGGCGGCCGGTCGCGCCGATGCTCGCAGCGCCCGTCGACGTGGTGCCCGAGGGCCCGGGCCTGGTCCATGAGCCGAAGTGAGACAGGTGGAGGTGTATCGCCTTCCGCGAGACCGACGGGGTGTACCTGCAGTCGCGGGCCGGCAGGAATCTGACCACACACTTCCCAGACGTCACCCGGGCAATCCGGGCGGCAATCCCGCCAGGGGTAGTGCTCGACGGTGAACTGATCGTCTGGAAGCGCGGCCGGACCAACTTCGCGCAGCTCCAGCGCCGGGTCACCGCCGGCCCTGACCTGCTGCGCCTGGCGCGCGAGCGCCCCGCCCACTACGTGCTGTTCAACCTGCTCGCCCACACCGGCGGGCAGGGGATCCTCGATCTGCCGTTGTCCCAACGTCGAGCCCGGCTGGAACGACTGCTCGTCGACGCGCCGGCACAGCTCACCGTGACGCCGCAGACGGCCGACATGCGGCAGGTGGCGGACTGGCTGCTGCACTGGACCGTCTCGGCAGGCATCGAGGGCGTCGTCAGCAAACGCCGGGACAGCCGGTACGAGCCCGGCCGGCGCGGCTGGTCGAAGTTCCGCACCCGGATCGTCACCGAGGCCATCATCGGCGGGGTGACCGGCAGCATCAGCCGCCCAGAGACAGTGCTGCTGGGCCGGTTCGACCGGCGGGGACGGCTCCGGTACACCGGCCGACTCCCACCCCCTGACCACCCACCAGCATGCGGCGCTGGCCGAGCTGCTGTCACCGCCACGCATGCCACGCCGCGGCGCGGTCGCCCACCCGTGGCCACAGCCGCTGCCCGCGTCCTGGTCCGGCCATCTGGACCGGCCCGAACAGCTGCCGTACGTGCAGGCGGAGCCGACCGTGGTGGCGAAGATCGACGCCGACGTGGCATTCGAACACGGACGCTGGCGCCATCGGGTGCGGTACGCCAGGCCCCGGGCGGACCTGTCGGTCCATGATGTGCCGCTGCTGGTCGGCGAGGATGAGACTACTTCGGCGACCTGGGGTGAGCATCAGCGGGCCTGCTGATGAGAAGCTGGTGCTTCCGGAGCCGCTGCAATCATGCCGTCACGGTCACCTGAGCCTGAGCCGCTTGCATCCGCAACTGGCGATGACCGTTCGTCATGGTACTGACGAGGGTTGGCAGCGTGCTTAGTGCGCGACCGCGACGAGTGGCGCCAGCCCGGCAGTGACAGCCACTCACCCGAAAATGTGACAGATCTTCGCGAGCGCCGGCTACTGCCAATCGGCAGCCGACCGTGGAGGCGCACGGGCCCCGTCTGTTTCCAATGCCGAAGACGATGTCCTGTCCGGTGGCGAAACACACAGGTACTACCGGTAGCGACTCCACGTGGCCTCGAGATCGTCAAGGATAAGTGATCGCAGTCGATGCGCGAGTTCACGGGCAACATCTGGGCGGCCAGCAAGGGTGTCGATGGTACTGGTAACCAGCTGCAGTTCCCGAACACGACGCAGAACCGGCCAGCCCGTCCACGCCGTGATGTCGACCCCGTAGGCATCGACGAATTCTTGGTAGTCGGAAGGTGAGCGACCGAACCGCGTAGCCCCGTGGGCGGTCGGTACGAGGTCCCACTCCGGCGGTCCGATACACAACCCGTCCAAGTCGCAGAGCAGAGGCTCCGCGCGGGCAACCGCAATGCGGCCTACTGCTGGGCGGAGAATGTTCCCGGTGTGAGCGTCCCCATGTATGAGGCCTCGCGGCAGCCGCCACGGGACCCGATCGAGATCCTCCTCCGCCTTGTCGCAACGCAGACGGAGATCTCGCAGGAGGCCGGCTGCCCCAATCCCCAGCTCCGTCCTCGACCATTGCTCCAGCTCGGCGGCTTCCTCGGGCGGTAACGCTTCGGCAGCATCGAGGCGCCGACGGAACTTCTCGATCGGCGACCAGTGCGGCAACGCTACATCGAGCTGGTCAAGGTTGTGGAGGGCACGAAGTGGCGCGGCGAGGTCGACCGGCTTGGGCTCGTCGCTGATGGTCAGGACATGCTGCCATACCGTGGCGACCCAGTCCCCACTGAAGATCGGCTGAGACGCGACACCGGAGGCGAGCCGTACGGTCGGCATGCCAAGCCTCTCAAGGCAGGCCGCGACCGATACCACCCGGCGGGCGAGCGCAGCAGCGTGGGAACCAGCAGCAAGCCTGATCACGAACGGCGGCGCCACGAACACCGCGTTCATCGTGTACTTGACGAGCCTGGCACCATCCGGGTCGACGCCAATCTGGCCACAGACGTTGCTCAAATGTCCATGGAGCTCTAAGAGGGTGGTTCGGGAGGTTATGTCCACTGTGGGCTTGGCGGCTGGTTAGAGGCCCTGATGGTGGGTTACGCGGACGTTGTTGGCGAGGCCAGGGTGAACAGTCCGGCCTCGGGTTCGGCGAGGATCTGGCGGGCGGCGAGGCGTTTGAGCTTGGCGCGGAGATTCTCGGTGTCCTTCGCGGTGGTGCCGGTGCCCAGCGCCTGGCAGATGTCCTTGGCGCACATCGGTGCGGTCCCGGCGTGGAAGACGGCGAGGATCTGCTGGTAGGCAGGGCTGGCGACGGTCGGGTCAGCGGGCGCCGCCGCGTCGAGTGGGCCGCCCAGGCTCAGGAGCGTCCTGCGGGTGATGGCGAGTTCGGCGACCTCGGTCTCGGCCACGGTGAGCTGCTCATCGAGGGAGGCGATCTGAGCGCGGAGCCGCTCGACGGTGGGGCCGGCGGCGGTTTCGCGTCCGGTGAGCAGGGTCAGCAGCGTCGGCTGGGTCACCGTTGGTCGCGACCCTGATGCCCCGACACGGACGGGTGCCGGTCCTTCCACGCCTGCAGGAACGGACCGACCACCGCCCACTGCTCATCGGTCAGGTCATTCGGATACGCCGCACGCTCACCCATGATCAGCCTAACGCGGCCGGACCCTACCGGTTACGACCACGGCTCACATTCACATGCCGACCCAAACCCACAATGGACGAAAGCTACCCAACCACCCTCTTAAAGGTAGCCCTCCCCCGTCGACAGCCCTTTCCCGCAGCTACCGCCACCAGGCCGATCACGATGAATTGGCCTCAGTGCCGCTCCGACTGGCGCGGAAGATGGAGGTTGCGACATCGTCAGCCCGAGTGTGCCTACCGGTCCACTTGGCGAAGTTGGATTTCTGCACTGCCCACGCAACCACGCGTTCGTTCGTCGAGGTCGTGATAGTCAAGCCCCCATACCCGGGCTCGACATGCACAACATCACGAATATCAATGCGCCGGGAAACATTGGGGTTTCGCACAATCACTTCCGCGCCGGCAAGGACCACGGCCGGACGCCAGGCGAATTTCCACCAACCTACAAGCGCACCAAGAACGGCTAGAAAGCTAACCAGTACGTTGCCCCAGAGCAGCCATACCAATACACCAAACAGAGGAGCCAACGCAATTACACCGAACCGTCCGAGCCGTGAGACCCTCCAAGTTTGAGACATGAGCCGGGATCCTACGGACCGTTGCCCACTCATACTGCCCTTCCTGCCGTAGCCGTTACCTGTCGCGTGGTCTGATCGTCCTGGTCCACCTGTTACCAGCCTTGCCACGCCAGCCGCCTAGCAGCTATACGGACAGGTCAGGATGGACCCGTTGCGGACCGTCACCCCGAGTCGGCGGCCCTGGACCTGCTGTTCGCGTAGTTCCAGATCCCCTGGATCATCGGCGACTTGTGGGTATGCGCTGGCCGCTCCGTGAACAGCAGGTGTTCAAGCTCCGGTGACGGACCCTGCTCCGCCAGCAACCAGGCCCGTACGCGCCAGCCACCAGCCCCGAGAAACTCCCGCCTGTCAGCCACCGCAAGGAACTTCTCGCGGTCCAGCAACGGCAGCAGTTCCGCCACCGCCTCGTCCAGGCGCCGGCGCACCCGCGCGGACACCTCGGCGGCGCCGGCCTCGTCGGCGATTCGCCACTGGTCTCCACCAGAGAAGGTGGTGAATCCGATCCGGTGTTCCCAGATGGCGTGCAGCGGCCGCGGTTGCTCGGACGCTGGCAGGCGGTAGCGCTGCCGGGCGTGTTCCCACGCCGGCGCCAGAACCAGGCCCACGTTGATGTAGAAGACTTTCTCCGCCTTGCTGGCGTGGTCGGACATTTGAATTTCGATGACGAGCGCGTCGCCCGTCGGTGAATACCGACGGAAGACGCGGCCCTTTCCCTGATCGAAGCCGTACTCGGCCAACTGCTCCGCCACGCCTTTGACGAAGTTGTTGAACAACGCTTGCAGCGACATTGGAAAATTCCTTCCAGCCGGCCGGGACGGCAACGAGCAGATCAGCCTGACGCGGCCACCGTACCGCCGATGGCGCCGACACCGATCGCCACTCCGCACGCACCGGCGCTCGCGACGATGCAGACACCGGCCAAGCCGACCACTCCGACGGTAACGACGGTCGTGACCACCCACGGGCTGAAGATCGGCTTCGGCGCCTCGACCGTCTTCGGCGCCTCCACGGGGACCCTTACCGGCTTCGGCGGAGGCGGCGGGGTGGGCTTGCGCCACCGGAAGGCACGGTAGAGCACCTGACCCTCGGTGGGTCCGTTGTAGACGACCACCGACTCCTGACTGCCGGGTACCGCCGCGAACACGAGAGAGGTCAATGCGAACCCCGGTTCGACGTTCGTGAACTTCCCATCCGCCCTGAGCTTGCGGATGTAGTGCTTGACGTCGCGCTCCGCCTCGTCTTCGCGATGAGCAATCTTGACCTCCCACACGTAGATCGTGTCGGTCTTGCGGTCAATATAGACGATGTCGGCCTTACCTGGTTCTCCACATTGACCCTTGTGGCTCTTTGTCTTGCAGGCGTCCGGGATTGAGTATTCAATCCTCACCTCTTCGGGATCACCACCCATGTCCTCTACCTGTTTGCGAATCCGATCGCGGGCAGCGAGCTGGGCAGCTTCGTGGCGCTTATTGTTCAGGTAATTGAGGAAATTGTCCTTTTTCTTTTTCTTTTCCTTGGCCTGCTTGGCCCGATTCTTCCGCTGTCGCTCGTTGTACTCGGCGACAGTTTCCTCCTCGAACTTGAGCCCGGAGGGGTCGGAGAAGGTGACCGGGTTGTTGTTGCTGTAGACGTACCCGTTTATCTGCTGCGGATCGAGCAGGTCCATAACTGGGTCGAGAGAGATGAATTTTCCGAGGGTCGGGTCGTACTCTCTGGCTCCCAGGTGCGTCAACCCCGTGTTGTCGATCGTGCCACCGACGAACCCCTTGTCGTTCGGCCAGGCCGGCGTGGTTCCGCGGGGTGTGCCGTACGGGGTCTGCCTACGTACCGTCGCCTGTTGGGAGTTGGCTTGGATGGCGACCAGCGCCGTGCCTTGGTGGTCCGCCCCAAGCCAGGTGAGGCCGCTCGCCGTGCGCGACCCCACGATCGACCCCGCGAAGGAGTAGTAGCGGGTACACGACGTCGTGCCGGTGCTGTTGGTATAGCGGATCTCCTGACCAGGGAGGTAGAGAGTCCGACCGGCGGGGTCACGGCGGACGAGCCGATTGCCGTCCGCGTCGTAGACGTAACGGGTCTCACCGGTGGCGTCCGTAGAGGTTTCCAGATGGCCCTCGGGATCCCAGGTGAGGGTCTGGGTGCCCGCTGACGGTGTGGGGCGGGTCGTCATGTTGCCCGTCGCGTCGTAGGTGTAACTGCCGCTTCGGGCACCAGAGGTGTTGGTGACCGCGTGCGGACGGACGCTCGTACTCCCCGAGGCGGGATAGTGGTAGGTCGTGGTTGATGCGCCCGAACTGGTGTGTATCACCTCGCTGGTGCGATTGCCGAGCAGGTCGAACTGCCAGGAGTGCCAGTAAGGGGCGGGCCCTCCGAGCGCCGTTGTTGGCGCGGCCGTGCAGTCGCCGTTGGCCGGGGTCCACGCCTCGGTGAGTCGGCGGAGATGGTCGTAGTCGAAGCACTGGGTATCGTCGACCGGGTCCGGCGCTACATCGGCTGCTTTGGTGATGTTGCCGAAGTCGTCGAAGGTGTACCGCGTGTCGGCGACGACGTTCGGTGCCACGGAGTCGCGATCGGTGCGGACGCCGGTCAGCCGACCTGTCTCCAGTTCGCGCGTGTACTTCTGGAAGACGCGCCCACCAGTGCCGGCATACAGCTCGATTTGGTCGACGTTGCCCAGAGCGTTGTAGTCCGTGTCGGCGACATATGACGAATTCGTGCTGCCGTACAACGTGCTGAGCGTGGTTGGCAGACCCAGCGGGCTGTAACCGTAGGTCAGCGTCTCGGCGGGGAGGTCGGTGTTGGTCGACGGCAGGCTGGTCGATGCGGTCGTGTCGTCGAGGTTGTACGTGTTGTTGTAGTTGTACGTACCGCCGATACCAGTTTCGCTGGAGGGGATCACGACCTGGGTGTTACCGGGTTGGTAGCTATCGGTGTAGTCGAGGATCCTCACCTGGTAGGATGCGGACCCGACTTTGCGCGTGGACTGCGACAGATAGCCCTTTGCGATGGTGTCGTAGATCCATTGGGCGCGCATAGTGCCGCCGACCTGGTTCTCGTACGTGGCCCGCTTCCGTCCCAGCGGGTCGTACAGGTAGGCGATTTTCTTACCACGCGCGTCGGTGACCGTGGTAACCCGGTCGGCGTTGTCGTAGGTGGATTCCGTGAGGCCCTTGTCGGGGTCATCGGTTTCGACCTGCCGGCCGCGGACGTCGTAACGGTAGATCCAATCGTTGCCCTTCGCGTCGGCCACTGTGGTCAGGTGGCCCCTGCGGTCGTAGGTGTAGCGCGTCGCGTCCCAACTCCCGGCCGTGCCCGGGGTGGGGGTGGCGGTGTGGTACTCACGCAGTTCGACGGTCCGGTCTCGGACGTCGGTGACCTTGGAGGTTGCCGTGCCGCCCGCCGGAGGGGTGACGTCGGTACGGTCGCCGGAGTAGTAGGTGGTTGTGCGCCACCGCTCCGTGCCGTAGGGCTGGAAGACCAGATCGGTGGTCCGGCCTGCGCCGTCGTAGATGCTGCGCGTCTGCTTCGGGACGGATGCCTTGTCCGTGGCGGTCAGCAACGTGCCGCCGGGCGAACCGCTCGCGTGGTACGCCTCGAAGTTCAGCACCGAGCGGCCGGTCGAGTCGTAGAAGGCCTCTGTGATGAGCCGGCCGCCGGATGGCGACGGTTTCTGCGTCTGGCGGCTGCGAAGCAGGCCGTCGAAGAGTTCATAGGTGGTTACGTAGGCGCCTGCGGCGTTCAGCCGGGAGGATGCGATCACCGATGGCGCGTCGGCGCGGATCTGGTAGGTGAAGGTGCTGTTCGCCGTCTCGGTCGCCTTGTCCCGGCCTGGCATCCATACCGACGACAGTCGGCCGAGCGGGTCGTAACTCAGGTCGGTTCGTTTGCCGTTCGGGTCGATGATCGACGTCGGCAGCCCCCACGCCGCGGCCATCGTCGTCGTGGTCTCGTGCAACAGGGGATTCTTGGTCAGCGTCGAGGTGACGACCCCGTCGTTGGCCGGAGTGAAGGCGACGGTGGTCTGCTTGTCCATCGCGTCCCAGGAGGACGTGACGCGGCCGTGGACGTCGTGGGCGTCCCGCTTGACCACCGTGAACGTCGGCGTCCCGGCGTTCCAGGCCGCCATTTCCTCGGTGTGGGTCGCGAGGCCCTTGGTCGGCGTGGCCTCGAACGCCTGGTTGTCGTAGCGGGTCCGGGTTTCACCGATCACGTCGGCTTCGGTGAGGGTGGTGGGGTTGGCCGTATCCGCGCACTTGACCGCATAGGTCTCGACCCGGTGGAGGCGGTCCATGATCCAGTCGGTGGAGTTGCGCGGGATAAAGTCGTTTTTCGTGCACTGCTCGTCGCCGGCGACCCCGTCTTGGCCGAGGTCGTCGATGGTGAGTGGCATGCCGAAGTTGTCGTACGTCGTGACTGTCTTGTTGACCCGTTCGCCGCGGCCCGCGTCAAGGGTCGTGTGGCGGGTCACCGTACCCACCCGGGTGAAGCGTGCGGTGACGGTGTCGCCGTTGATGGTGCGGGTGGCGGTGGCTGGTGACGGCCACGGGGCTGCCAGCTCACGCTGGACGACGGGTCCGCCGGGGCCGTTGAGGATCTTGGTCTCGCGGAGCAGGCCGGCGTACCAGTCCTCGTCGTTGATGCCGTCGACGGTCGTGGTTCGGGTGCCACCGCTTGGTGTCAACTTGTCGCCGTACATTCCGCGGAAGTAGCGGGTCTCGGTGTAGGTCTGTTCCCCCGGGTCACCGACGGTGAGGCCGACCCGGCCGTACCCCCGGTAGTCCGACCAGGTCTTGTGCTTCTTCTCAATCAGGCCGTCATCGTCGTTGTAATGCCAGGCCGCTCCGTCGAGGTAGTCGTACGAGTAGACCGTGCGTGGGCTGCCGTTCGGTGGAACACCGCCAGTGTTGTCGTTTTCATAGATAGTGGTCACCACGTACTTGTGGAACCAGTCAGTGACCGGGTTGGTGTAGCCCTCCGGTTCCCAGACGACCGGGTAACACCGCCGAGTGTTCGTGTGCGGTGTCGGCATGGTCTGGCCGGCCGTGCAGTCCTGGTCGGAGTAGTTGACGCTGATGGTGCCGCCGGTCTCGTTGCGGATCTTGGTGATACGCATCCAGTTCATGGCGGCTGCGAAGTCGATCGTGTCCACCCGATTGGACAACTGCACCGGGGTGAACAACACGTCCGGGACGGAGGCAGCCCCCGCGACGAGGCCGGCATGGGACAGTTTGTCCAGCCACAACCCGGCGCGGGTGCCGTCGCCGGGGTCGGGGAAAGTGTGCGTTAGCGTCCAACGCTCGACATCGCTGTAACCGGTGCCACTGCGAATCTGGGTGGTGACCGTGGAGAGCCGTTTGGTCGACCAGAACGTGGGGAAGAACTTGTCCGGGCAGGATCCGCCGGAACAGGCCATGTCCCACGGGGTGTCCGGCCAGTGCGTCTCGTCGTGTGTCGCGCAGTCGCTCAGGCAGCGGTCACCCACGCCGAGGTCCACCCGCAGGGGCGCTGCGGTGCTGAGGACCGAGTCGACGCCGTTGACCTGCCGGGTGCCGTAGTCAATCCGGTCCAGCCAACCACCTCTGTCGTAAGTGGCGTCGTCCTCGGCGTCTAGATTACGGCCGTACTTGTTGGTTTCCTGTTGGTACCAGTACGACGCCGAGTTGCCGGAGGTGTCGACAACGTAGTCGAGGTTCCACCGCCACGCCTGCATGCAGTCAGAGTCGATGAAGGCCGGCGCTTGACAGGGTTCACCCGGGTCGTTGCCGAAGACCGGGACGGTGAACGTCGAGTTGGTTTCGGAGTTGCCGGATGCCCATCCGGGCAGCCGGTTGCGGCCGAACCAGTACTGGATGCCGTCGCTGGTGGTGACGACCCAATGCTCGCCGTTGTTGTCGCCGTTGCTGGCACCAATCTTGCGCTCGATGCGGGAACCGTCGTCGCCCCGCAGGTGCCAACGACCCTCAGCGGCGTTGTAGATCAGCTCACCGGAGTGGCCGACGAGGGACAGTACCGCGTTGTCCGTCTCCCAGCAGAGGTCGCCGGTCTTCTTGTCGTTGTTGGCTGAGCCATCCATGTCTCGCGCGCAGCCCTGGTACCGGCGCTCGATGAACCCGCCGATTGACGGCTCGAAACCCTCGCCTATCCAGGACGGCTGATTGTTGGAGGCGGCGTGCTGGCCGTCGACCGACTGCGAGGAGTATGACAGGCCAATCTGGGGTGCTGGGCCACCGAGCGCCGGGGGTGTCCGCATCGGGTACGACCACGTGAAGGCACCGGTGTTGCCGCCGGCGGCCCATGTCGCCGATGGGTTCAGCGGGGAGGCCGCATAGTCCCCGGCGGGACCGGAAGGTCCCGCCGTGGCAGCCACCAGGGTCTGCGCTCCGTTCACCGGCACATCAGCTGACAAGGACCTGGTGGCGAGATCGTTACGTGACGGCAGTGGGCTCCCGACGCACTGCTTCTTTTCGGGGGTGCTCAGGGCGCAGGCGGGCAGCGCCACAAGCCGGAGTCGGCTTGCCCAGTCGGCACCGTAGGCCGTGGCGAACGATCGGTAGTCGACAGTGAGTTTGGTGTGGCCGGCGACGGCAACACCATCAGCACGGCCGAGACGCAGCACCAGACCCTGCACTCGGGCCCGCTCGGTCGCCACCCGGTCGAGGACCTCGACTCTCACCCGCTGTGGGTCTCTGGCCGAACGTACCTTCCGCTCCGCCGCAGCCAATGTCACGGGCAAGTCGCCGGCTTTGACCCCGCCGGTGCCGGCAGCGGCCACTTCGACCACTTCCACTCCGGACTGCGGCCACGCCGCAGCCGGTTTGCCGGCCGTTGATGGCGGCCGCTTCGCCAGCACTGCCGTCTGCGGTTTGACCGGCTTCACTGGCACGGTCGGCACCGGTTTAGCCGACGACGGGGTGTAGGTCTCCTTCGACGCCGCCTGCACCGGGGGTGCGTGGAGCAGGGCGGCCACCACGGTGGCAGTCAGGGGCGCAGCAATCCACGAGCGTCGCCGAGATATGACTCTTTGCCATATTTCCAACACCGAGGGTGATCGCAATGGCATGGGTGACGTCACCAGTGGCCTCCGGGGCTTCGGATCAGCGAGGGTTCAAGGACTGGGTGGTACCGGGTGGGTCAGGAACTAGGCGGGTTGAAGCGCAGCCCCAGGCCCGGCCGGAGGGCCGGCTGGCGGTAGGTGTACTGGATGGCGGCGGTGCCCTCGGCGTTCTCGATGCCGATGGTGGCGGCGCCGCCGCGTTCCAGGAAGGTGCCGTCGTTGTCGATGTAGGTGAAGCTGTAGCCGCCGGCCTCGTCGATGACGACCTGGAAGGTGATCCGGGTGAGGGGGTCCTCGTAGGAGTGCACGTTGCGCCACTCGACGACGAACTGTCGGTTGGGGGCGCTGCCCCGCACCGCGGTGCGGACACTGGCGTTGCTGTCGACGAACCAGTCGTGCCAGAAGGGGTAGAGCGCGGCGTTGGGCTCCTCAGGACTGTCCGGTGAGGGGATCGGCCACGCGTCCGGTGACGGTTCGCCGGGGTCGACGAAGCTCAGCACGCCGTTGATGTCCACCCAGCCGGTGGTGTACGTCTGGCCGTAGTGCGTCACGGGGAAGGGCAGGGTGACCGGGGTGAAGGCGTCGTCGCCGCTCATCGGGAGCACGGTGCCGCTGGCCGGCGTGTAGGGCACAGCCTGTTCGGTCAGCGTGTAACCGCCTCCGCCGGGGGTCGCGCCCAGGGCGTAGTCGGCGGCCGCTTGAATGTTGGTGCCGACCACCACCTGCCGGACGTCCGAGCCCTTGCAGGCTCCGCCGGCCACGGTGACGACAGCCGCCCAGCTGCCCGCCGGCACGACGGCCACCTGGTACGTGCCGTCCGCGGCGGTGGTGGCCGTCCGGTCGGCCACCTTGACGGTCGCCCCGGCCACCGGGGTGCCCTGGCAGGTCACCGTGCCTGCCACGCTGCCCTGCCCCGGCGGGTTGGGCTTGAAGGTGACGCCTTGGCCGCTGGCCAGCCAGGTCTCCCGGTGCAGGTACTGGAAGCCGATGGACCCGTCGGCGTTCTCGATGCCCACAGTGGCCTCGCCACCCCGCTCGACCGGTTTGGCCGGGTCGATGTCGGCATAGGCGAGCGTGATGTCACCGCCTTCGCTGAAGATCACCTCAAAGGTGGCCCGGGTACTGGTATCGCCGTAGAGGTGCACGTTGCGCCACTCCACGACCCACTGCCGGTTCGGTGCGGTACCGCTGATCTTCGTGGCGATCCGGGCCTGCGAGTCGACCACCCAGTCGTCCCAGTGCACGTACACGGCGGCGTTCGGGGAACCCTCGGCGGCAGGTGACGGGAGCGTGCCGGGAATCGACCCGATCCAGCCGAAGTAGGCCGGGTCCTTGAAGCTGATCAGGCCGTTGGCGCTGATCCAGGCCGAGGTGTACGACTCGCCGTAGAGCTTGACCGGGAACGGCGGGTTCTTTGGCCACACCGTCTCGTCGCCCTGCCATCCCTCGACCACGTCGCCGGGGACGAAGGTCTGCGCACCGCTGGTGCACTTGTAGCCGAACTCATCCCCGTCGACCATGACCGACAGGTCCACGTCCGAAGTCCCCCCGGGGTGGTTGACGGTCTCACGGGCGTACTGGCCGGCGCACCGGTTGTCCCCGGTGGACGCGGTCACCTTGTACTCACCGACCTTCACGCCGGTGAACTGGTAGCTGCCGTCCGTGCCAGTAGTGGTGGTGCGGTTGCCCGGGTTCAGGGTCACCGTCGCACCGGCGACCGACTGACCGGTCACCGCGGTGGTGAGCACACCGCTGACCGTGCCGGCCGGCGCGGGGCTGTAGGTGATCGAGCTGTTGCCGGTGAGCACCGCCTCCTGGAAGGAGTACAGCGCCGCCACCGTGCCCGAGCCGTTCTCCAGGCCGATGGTCGCGCCCGCGCCCTGCTGCACCGGGGTGGACATCGCGCCGTAGTGGTACGCGATCCGCCCGTCCTCGTGGAAAATCACCTCAAAGGTCAGCCGCCCGGTGCTCGGCGGGCGGAAGTTGACGTTGCGCCACTCGACCACGTACGACCGGTTCGGGGCGGTACCGAGGGTCTGGGTCCGCACGCTGGCCGACGCGTCGACCTCGAAGTCGTCCCAGAACGGTGCCACCACCGCGTTGGGTGCCGTGGCCGTCGGCATCGTCGGGTTCGCCCAGGTGTCCGGCTCACCGGAGGCGCTGCCGAAGCTGACCAGGCCGTTGGTGTGCACCCGACCGGTCGTGTACGCCTCGCCGTGGAACTGCACCGGGAACGGCAGCGTCACCGACGCCGTCGCGTCGTCGCCGGTCAGGGCGAGGACGTTGGCCGCCGCGACGAAGCCGCCGCTGCCGGTGGTGCACGCGTACCCCATGTCCCCGTAGTCCGGTCCGAGCTGCAGGTTGCGCACGATGTCGGCCGAGAGCTCCACCTGGGCGCGCACGGCCGAGCCGCAGCGGCCGGCGAGCTTGACCGAGACGGTGTAGCTGTCGACGACCAGGCCCGTGAAGGCGTACGTCCCACCGGCGCCGGTGGTGGCGGTCAGGCCGCTCGGGTCGAGCGAGATCGTGGCGCCAGCGACCGGGGCGCCGCCGGCGTCGGTCAGCGTGCCGGAGAGGTTGTGCGTCTCCAACTCGCCGGCGACGTCGGGACGGATGAAGGTGATCGCCTTCCCGCTGGTCAGCACGGGCTCGCTCACGGAGTACGACAGGCCGTCCTCGCCGGCTGCCGCCTCGATGCCGACGATCGCGTTGCCGCCCTTCTCCGCCGGGGTATCGAGCTGGTCGTAGTTGGTCGTCACCGTGCCGTCAGGTGCCAACACCACCCCGAAGGACAACCGCTCCGCCGTGTTGCCCTTGCGGTGCACGTTGCGCCACTCGACGACGAACCGCTGCCCGCTGCCCGTGCCGGTGCTGGAGGTACGCACGCTCGCTGACGCGTCGACCACCAGGTCGTCCCAGAACGGCGCCACCAGAGCGTTCGGGTCCGCCGGCGCGGGCAGTTGCCCGCCGCCGGTGTAGGGGTGGGAGCCGCCCGGGTCGGTGAAGGAGAGCAACCCGTTCGTGTCGACCCAGGCGCTGCGGTACGCCCCGCCGTAGAACGGGAAGGCGAACGGTAGCTGGACCGTGGCGACCGCGTCGTCGCCGGTCAGCGTCAACGGGGTGGCCGCCGTGGCAAGTGCGGCGGTCTGCTCGGAGCAGGTGTGGCCCAGGTCGTCACTCAGCGCGGACATAAAGATGTCAAACGTGAGGCCCTGGCCGTCGATCTCGATTTGGCCGCTGAACGCCTGGCCGCACCGCCCGCCGAACGTCGCGGTGATGGTGTACAGGCCGGGTGCGAACCCGGTCAGGGCGTAGCTGCCGTCGGCGCCTGACGCGCTCTGGTGGCCGCCGGGCTGAAGCTGGACGACCGCTCCGGCCTGCGGCATGAAGTTCGCATCCCACACGGTGCCGGAAAGGCTCGCGGCGGGGGCGACGGTGAACTGCCCCTGGTTCATGCCGCTGACCCGGTTGCCGTCGTCCACCGCGACCGCGTACACCGGCCGCTCGCCAATGGTGGTGGTGCCCACGTCAACGGTCACAGTGGCCGTGCCACCTGCGGCGGTGGCGTTCACCGTGCTGCCCAGGCCGGTGCCGTCGACGCTGTACTTGAACTTCGTGACATTCGTGTCGCCGCCGGCGTCGAACGTGACGGTGAGCTGGCCGCCGGCGGTGATGGCGGTGCCGTTGGGGAAGGTGATCTTCGGCTGTAGCGGCACGGCCAGCTTCGCGAGGTTGGCCGGCGTCTCGATGAAGTTGTAGAACCGCACATCGTCCACCGTGCCGGTGAAGAAGCTGTCGGAGTTGCCGTTGAACTTGCGCTTGCCGATCGCCACCTCGGTGGTGGCGTTGAAGCCGCCCACGAGGGTGGCGGTGGCGGTCTGTGCGACCCCGTTGACGTAGAGCGTCATCTTCTTGGTCGACGCGTCGTAGACGCCCGCCAGGTGGGTCCACTTGCCGGCGGTGGGCATGGAGTCGGACAGGACGCTGTACCCTGCGGCGTTATCGGTGTCGGCGGCCGCCATCGTGAACCGCCAGCGTTGGTTGCTGCCGGCATAACCGAGGTGGTACGCCGACATCCGAGAACCGCTCGTGCTGACCACGGTCTGCACGCCCGTGCCCGCCGTGGAGTTGATTTTGACCCACGCGGCGACGGTGAAACTCGAGTCCGTCCGGACCGGGGTGGAGACTCCCGTGTCAGGGTGCGGTGTGTTGATCGTCCCGGTCTTCGTCGCCGCGGTGGTGCCCGACAGCGACAGCGTGGAGCCCACCCCGGACCTGCCGGCAACTCGGGTAGCCGAGCCGAGGGCCAGGGTGTTGCCGTGGCCGGAGACGTCGGTGGCGTTGGTGCCGGTCTCCTCGAACGTCCACTCCGCAGCGGGTCCGGATCCTGCCTTGACGCTGAACGTGTACGTCACCGGGGTGGAGAATCGACCCGCGTGGTCCTTGGACCACACGTGGAGCACGTTGACTCCGTCGTGCAGCGGCGCCAGGCTGATGGACGCCCCGTAGTCGGTGGTACGCGCCGGCACGGTCTTCGCCGCCGTCAGCACCCCGGAGTCGAGGCTGTAGGCGTACTCCCGCACCTCGTGCGGCCGGGTCGACGGCGGCGCGACGGTGAACGTGCCGGGCAGGCCGACGCCACCGCGCGGCACACCGTCGTTGGTGTAGTTCGTGGAGCTGACGCCGGTCGGTGCCGGCGGGGGCGTCGCGTCTACGGTGAACTCGCACGTGCCGGACCAGGCACCGTAGTGGGAGCCGTCCCACGTCCGGGACTGCCAGACGTAGCTGCCGCCGTCGGTGAGCTTGCCCGACGGGATCGCCTTCGACACCGCCGAAGGGTTACCCGCCGCCTGCGAGACCTTGTCGGTCTCGTTACGCGCACCGCCGACCGGCCACCAGTAGAACCAGGAGGTCAGCGACTGCTGCGAGGTGTCCGGGTCGGAGTGCCTCGCGGCCAGGATCGGTGTCATGGTCAGCACGTACGGGCGCGACGTGCCGGTGGCACAGGCCTTGCCGTCCGACTTGCGGTCCGACGGGGCATTCGGGTTGGTGTTGTAGGTGATCGCCAACTTCGGCGACGCGTGGTTGAACCGCTTCCACTGCCCCAGCGTGCCCTCGTCGATCGCCCGCAGACCCACCGTCAACGTCGACCAGTTACTCGCCGCCGCCTTCGCCACCATGGTCTTGACGTTGAACTCGATGGTGCCGGTGCCGAGACAACCGTGCGCTGCCCCGTACTTGCGGTTGCCGACGGTCTGCGCCGTGTAGCTGCTGTACCAGCTCGGCTGGTTGTTCCACGTCGTACCCGACGAGATCGCCCCCGTCATCCACAGCTTCGCGTTGGTCTTCGGGCTACACGTCCAGGCGTGCCGCTGCTCCACCCGGAACTGCGCGGCGAGGATGTGCTTACCGCGTACCGACGAGGTGTTCATCCGGAACATCGACCGGATGATGTGGTCCGCACACCCCTTGCAGTCCTCTGTACGACCGGCACCCGCCGAACCGAAGGTCTTGCCGTTGTACAGCGCCGTCGAGTTCTGCCAGAACGAACTCGACTTGTGCTTGCTCCACACCGACGTCCACGCGTTGCTCGAGATGCCACCGGTCCACGAGGGGTCGATGTAGATCGGCAACTTCGTACGCGGGTCGGTC
Organism: Micromonospora echinofusca; assembly: GCF_900091445.1. Classification (NCBI taxonomy): domain Bacteria; kingdom Bacillati; phylum Actinomycetota; class Actinomycetes; order Micromonosporales; family Micromonosporaceae; genus Micromonospora; species Micromonospora echinofusca. The sequence continues at coordinate 1,947,117 of NZ_LT607733.1, read as the reverse complement.
AGCATCGCCCTGTCCGGCACCAGCGTCACCGTGTCACCATCCACCCGCACCGGCATCACGGCACGACGAGCGGACTCCGGCACCGCGCTGCGTCCTGGCGAACCCGGCGCGGACCGCTCCTGCTCCTGCTGCGCCGCGTCCGGCTTACGCGGTGCGCCGAGCACGCGCACCCGCTTCTCCGCCGGCTTGGCCCCGTCGACCTCGACGTCCGGAGCCTCTGACGAGTCCCACATCAGGGGCGCGGGCGCGGCGAACACGGTGCCGCCCTTGTCGTCACGAGCCGCGAGACCTCCCCCGGCCGCCGTACCGACGGTGACCCCCTTGGTGCGCAGCCCGAACCGCAGGGACGCCAACTTCGGATCCGCCGCCGCCTGGCGGGACCGCACGACCAGCACCTCGGAGAAGCCCAGTGGCTGTGCGGTGACCCGTAGGTCGACGTCCGGAAGGACGTTCCGGTACACCGCCGTGGACCCCTCCAGCACCGGCTTCGGCAACCCACCCGGCCAGGTCATGGCGACCTCGCGGTCACCGTCAAGGAGCCGGGCGATCGGGGCGTCGCCGCCTGCGGAGAAGGCCATGGGCAGCACGGTGGCCCGCGGCGCCACCCCGTCGGCGGACGCCTTGAGCGTGGTGTCCACCGGCGCCCAGGAACCACCCTTACGCACCCGGGTCGGCTCGATGCTCTGCTCCAACGTCCGCGATCCGTCGACGTTCAGGAACGTTTGGGACCACTCCGTACGCGCCGAAAGATCCTCCACTCGACGGCCGCAGATCGCCAACATCCGACGGGCCGCACCGGCGTCAGGCTGCTCGTCGACGCACAAGGCCTTCGCGGGTTCGGCACCGGCAGCGGAGGTAGCGGGCACCCCGAGCACCGAGGCAGCGATAGCCGCGACGACCACCACCGCCGTCCACCGTTGGCGAAAACCCGATGTAACGCGCGAGACGTCCGCAGGCATGGGCCAACCAGCCACCAGCCACCCCCGTGATCATGTCTGACAGTGCGCCGAACACTAGAGATGCAGATGCATAGATGTAAAGAGGCAACTACAACTGGTGATCACAAGACGGACAACGCCCCCTACAGGGGGCAGCCGATTGACTGAACGTCGCCTGACATTCCCGATGACTGGGCGACAGCAGCCCCCGCTCGGGCTGGGTCCTACGCAGGCCGTGATCAAGGACGCTGGAGAAGGAGAAGCTGCTGGCGGTCCTGGCCCGCAAGCAGGACGCGGTCCTGGAAAACCTGACCGAGGAAGACCTACTGGCCCGAATCAACAACCTGTAGCCCGCCGACAATCAGCGTCTGCCAGCAGGCCCGCACATCGCCGAGAAGTACGGTCGCCATGCAAGACCTATGCGGCCAGGCCGGCGCCCAACGGCCACTTCTCGGCGAACTCACATCGGTACAACAGCGACGCGACGCCCTCTCATTGGCAGATCCGCGCACTGTCGTGCGGCACACCGCAGTCTTGGCCCTTACGCACCGTTACTTGGCTCTCGGCGAGACCGCCCGTGGTGGGTCCAGTTATGGCCGCCTCGGCGGAGCCCTCTCGGCCGTCATACGTAGCCATCATGACGAAGGATCGGGTTGTGGGTCCTGAGCACGACGCGCACAGAGAAGTCCACCGTAGCGGGGTGGGCTCATAGTAGGCGCGCTCCTCTCCGGGCGGTGACGGCGTTGGCAGCAGCCGGGGCTGGAGCTAGGTCGCCGGCGTGCACCGTTCGGGGAAGCGGCGGAAACGCGCGCGCGGCTGCGACGAGCGGCTGCTCGATACTGGCGGTCGCACGGCTGGCGGAGGCTTCGGCGGTGGCACGCGCCGCCGAGGCGCGGCGTACACCGTTGGAAACTTGGGCGGCCAGCGCCGGTGCGACGGTGGCGCCGTCGGGGGTGCGGTTGGTGTCGACGGCTTCGGTGATGCGAAACGCGGCGGAGACGATCCGCTGGCCGGCGGCCTGCACGATGCTTTCTGGGCTCTGGCCGGTCTGCTCGGCGGCGCGCTGTGCCCACAGCGCGACGTAGGCGAAGGTGTACGTCGATGTGTCCAGCCCGTAGCGTTCGGCGACCAGGAACGCGACGCTCTCGGCCTCGACCTCCCGCTCGCCTCGGCAGCCGCGAGTGGTGTCCCAACCGAAGTCGCTCGGCGTGTGCAGGTCCACGTGTCCGAGCTCGTGGATCATCGTCTTGACTGCCTGGGCGTCGTCCACGTCGTCGCGGACTTTGATCAACCGGTTGGTGTAGTCGGTGAACCCGTTCGCGCCTCGGCAGTCACCACGCTCAACGGTGTATCCCCGCTCCTCTGCGAGCATGACCAACTGGTCGTACAACCCTGCGGGCGCCTGGCCCTCGAGGAGTTGGGGCATAACGTCAGCGAATGCAGGTCCGCCGGGCACATCGATGTCCGGACCTTCGGTCTGGCTGATGTCGAAGACGGCCACGGGCTTGAACGCGTACAGGACTCGCGCCGGCTGGGCGGCCTGCTCCCCTGCCGACAGCTGAGGGCCCTGCTTCGTGGGCTCGCTGCGGTCCTCGGAGCTTTCCTGTGGATCGTCCGTCACGCGCTTCGTGACCGGGGCCAGGATGGCGATGCCCTTCTCGCCCTTGCGCACGTGCCGACCGAATTCGGTCTTCCACCGCTTGTAGCCGGCCACCCACGTTGCATCTGGGCGCTGCGCCATGATCAGCAAGACGTTGTTGAAGGAGTAGCCGTGGAATTTGGCGGCGAACTGAAGCCATCGGCGCCACTGATCGCTGTCCGTGATCTTGCCGACCTCCGCGACGACGCGCTCGTGGAGGTCGGCGAGCTTGGCCCGTCGTTCGGCAGCCCACTCTTCCCGCTGCTTGTCGCTTGGCGACGTCCCTCGTCGGGTAGCCATGTCACCGTCCCGCCGATCCGGCCAGAGGCAGGCCCATCCGGGTGGCAAGCTGGTTGATGAGTCTCTGCTGGGCGTCGAGCTGGCGCTGTTGCGCCTCGCAGGTCGCGGTGAGGTCGTCGATCTGATCCTGCAACGCAGTGATGGTGGCGTCTCGGTCGAGTCTCGGCTGAATGCTCATCGGGGGTCCCTTCAGTGGCGTGGTGTGGCTGGGCGATGGGCCCGGGATGGGAGTTCGTCAGCGGCTTCGCCGGGGCGATGCCGGTTGAGGAATGGAAGCCACCGGGCTCACGGTGGGGGCGGCGGTGTGGGTGACCGACAGTGGCCGGAACGCGACGGCCGCTTCGGAAGCAGCCGGGGAAGATCGAGGTGTGGGTGCCTCGGGCGGGACTTTGAGGACTCCGCCGATGACGTCGACGAACCAGTCCACGGCGGGTCGTCCGTCGATCTGCGTCTTGTTGATCTGGTGCTCGCCGGTCTTCTTCGTCACGGCGGCGTAGATCGCTCGGCTGGTGGAGTGGGGGGCGTCCTGTTGGCCCTGCCGTTGGCCGTGATTCCAGCCTGCGACGACGCCTGCGGCGATTGGGCTCAGGTCGGGGTAGTCGTTGCGGGCGGCCAGGTGGGCGCTCTCGCGGGCACGGCCGGGGGTGTCCTGATGGCCGGTCTGGCCGATGACGGTGGCGGCTTCTGCCACCGCCCATAGGAGGTTGCGGGCGTCGGGGTCGTCGATTCCGGTGCGGGTGAGTCGGGACATGGCGTCAAAGGCAGCGTTCTGGAAACCTTCCACGGCTCGCCGGTGGCCGGCTTCCGCGCCGCTCCGGTAGCCGGGCTTCCACGCGGCGTCGACGACGGCGCGTTCGGCGGCCGGTGACGTGGGCATTCGTCCGGTCAGTGCTTGGCTGATGGGTGCGGCCAGCCAATCCACGGACATCCCGGGCATGCGGGACTGCAGGTGGAACAGCATCGTCCATGCTCTGATCTGGTCCATCGGGTCTCCAGTCACAGGAAGTTGGGGTCAGAAGCGGATGCCTAGGTCAGCCATGACGGCTGCCGGGTCCTGGGCCGTCTGGTTGTTGATCGGCGGCGCGTTTCGATGGATCTGGTAGTGCAGGTGTGGACCACTGGAGTGGCCGGTGGAACCGACGCGGCCGATCTCCTGGCCGACGTCGACGGCCTGCCCAGGGGCGACACTCAGGGAGACCAAGTGGCAGTAGGTGGTGCCCATCCCGCCGGCGTGCTGGATCTCGACGGTCAGCCCGCAGCCGGGCAGGTCAGGGTTGCCGGGGCGGTCGCAGTAGGCGCTGGTGCATTCGGCGGAGGTGACGGTGCCTGCGGCGGCCGCCAGGACTGGTGTGCCGGTGGGGGCGATCAGGTCGATCCCGCGGTGAGCGCGGTTCCCCCGCGGGGCACCCCATCCGTCACCGACGCTGTAGCTGCCCTCCGGCAGGGGCACTCGCCACTCGCCGGTCGCGCCCCCACTGCAGCTGATGCCCAGCTGGCCGCGGACGAGCTGCACCAAGCGCTGGGCCTCGCTCTGCCACTTCGCGTACGCGTCCGGGTACCTGGAGACCTGCACCGCCTGGGCGGCCTCAGCCAGGGACATGGCCTCCCAACCGTTGACCTTGACCAGAGCGTCGTAGAACTTCCCGGCGGCGTAGTCGGGAGTCATGCGCTGCACGACAGTGCCCCACCCGGGCCGCTGCTGGAACAGGCCCACAGAGTCGTGGTCGCGCCCCACGCCCTCGTGGGGAATGCCCAGGGATTCCGGCACCATCGAGTTGGCAAGGTTCCGCAGTGTCGACTCCTGCATCGCCGTCGCGACGGCAACCGTCCACCCCTTCGACGGCACGTCCTTCTCGGCGCCGACCCGGACGATGGTGGCGGCGTGGCCGACCTGCGCCGGTTTCCAGGAGGCGTCTGCCGCGCTTCCGGGAGGGTTAGCTGAGGGTGACGGCGGGACGACCGTGCACTGGTACGGGGGCGACGCCACCACCGCCACACCGCCGACCATGACCAACGTGAGCGGCACGAGGAACGCGACGGCCAGGGCGGCGGCGCCCCACTTCCACGCCGTGCTGCCGTTCATGGCCGCACCGGCTGGACGTCGTAGTGCGCCACCCGCCATCCGGGCTGGCCGCTGTCTCCGGCGCGCAGGGTGCAGGACACGACACTGTGCTCGGTCCAGCCGCGCCACCCGCCGTCGCCGACCGGTGTCGCGGTGAGCCGGACGGCCCGGTGCGCCTCGATGGTGCTGTCGTGCTGCGGGTGCATATCCGGCTGTGGACGTACCTGGACGTCGACTCGTACGCGGTGCGCAGCCCACGTCTCCCATCGGCCGTCGCGGTCAGCGGCAGCGCTCTGACCCGCCAGTGCCCCGGTGGCGTAGGCCGACGCGCGGGCGAAGGCGTCGCCAGGCCCGGCGTCGCGCGTGGTGTCGACCCGGTACAGGGCGGTGACGAAGGCCTGGCATACGTGCGCCGGATCGGTGTAGTCAGCCTTCGAGTCACGTGGCGGCACCACAGGAGGCGCGACCGAGGGCGCGGCGGCGGCCGGCTGAGCGCCAGTGTCCTGTCGGCTGGGGGCGGCGGGGCGGGTCGCGCAGCCAGCCACGACTGCCACCAGCATCGCGGCGCCGAGCGCGCCAGCGTTCGGCGGCGTGATCTTCATGGAGAACATGGCGTGACGATGCCGCCCGGGTAGCGCCGTTACCGCTGCCATCGCAGGTCACGAGGGGTGGTAACGCTGCCGGCTACACCAGCGGCAACGGTCCCGTCAGCGCTACACGGCGAAGGTCATCGGCAGACGCACCACCCGGTGCGACACCCCGACGATGGCCAAGGAGACACCCGTGCTCGCTACCTTGCTCGCGTTCGCGGCCGACAACACCCAGGGGGCGGTCGACGTCCTGGGCGCGGCGCCCTCTCCGAGTGGCGCGCCTAAGCCGGTCGACGTGCCCAATCCGGCCCCGGTCGCACCCGAGGGCCTGCAGGCCTTCGGCGACATGTTCTTGGGCTGGATGAAGTGGGTCCTCATGATCGGCGGGGTCGCTGGCCTGTTCGCTTCCGGGATCATGATGACCGTCGGTCGGCGCAACCGGTCCTCGCTGGCCGCCGACGGCGCGGCCGGCATCCCGTGGGTCCTCGGCGGGCTCACCCTCGGCGCGATGGGCGCCCTGGTTGTCGGCGCGGTCCTGCAGTAATGACCTACGACGTCATCGATCGGGCCCGGCACCGCACCCGTCGCTGGATCGCCGCCGTCACCCTCGCGCCCGCGGCGGCGGCTGCGCTCGGCGTCGCGGCCGTCGCCGCCCTGCGCGACGAACCCAACGCGGCTGCGCAGCAGGCGAGCGTCACCACCGCCGCGCCTGTCCCCGACCCCACTGCCCGCGCCGTGGCATTGCCAGCCGACCTCAGATGGACGCCGGTTGCCGGAATCTCCCTGCCCGTGTCCGGTCAGGCCGGTCCGCTCGACACCGGCGGCGGTGCAGCACGCCGCTTCAGCCACGACGAGGCTGGTGCGCTTCTCGCCGCGGTGCACATCACGGTGCGCTGCGCCCCGCAGCTCGGACCGGGCGTGTTCGACCAGACCCTGCAGAAGCAGGTCGTCGGCGCGGACGCCCCGGCGATGCGGTCGAAGGTCGGGCAGGGCTACGACCACCTACGCGCCAACGCCAACGTCCCGTACGGGCAGCCGGTCGGGCGCCTGGAGGCGGTACTGCGCGGATACCAGCTGACCAACTACAGCCAACAGGCGGCGTCCGTGCTGCTTCTCACCGAGGCCCGTGACGCGCAGGGCAACCCCCTGCTGGCCGCCACGACCGTGTACCTGCAGTGGACCGGCACGGACTGGGCGCTGCTCGCCCCAGCCGGCGGTGACTTCAGCGCGGCGGTGTCGCGAGCGGGCAGCCCGGACGGCTTCCATCCCTTCATCCCTGGACGGTGATCATGTGCAATCCGTTCATGCCTGTGAGCTGCACGGGCGTCTTCGGTGCAGAGAGCAGCGTCAGCGAGAAGATCGGCGGCTCGGTCACCGACATGTTCCTCGGCGGGCTCGCGGGCTCGATGAACGACGCCATCAAATGGGTCATCACCGTCATGGCGTCCTGGATCTTGGTGCCCTCCACGGATCTGTGCGCCGGCGACCCGAACGCGGCGGGCTGGCTAGCTGACTGCAACGCCGCTGGTGGGCCCGCTCAGCAGTTACGGGGCTTCCTCCTGCCGATCACGGTCCTGGTCATGGTCGGTGGCCTGATCTGGCAGGGCATCACCATGGTCATCACCCGCAAGGGCGAGCCGATGCTGCAAGCCGTTCGCGGGGTGTGGACCAGCGCGCTGTGGGGCGCCATCGGCATCGGTGGAACCCACCTGGCACTCAAGGCCTCGGACTCGTACTCCCTGTGGATCCTGAACAAAGCGATCATCAACGGCTCCAACAGGCCACCCCTCGACGCGCTCAGCGCGGCACTGGGTTCCATGCTCCTACCAACTGCCGGCGTGACACCCCTGGTGACGATCTTCATCGGCGGCCTGGTCTTCTTCCTCTCCGCTGTCCAGGCCGTACTGATGATCTTCCGCGAGGGCTCGGTGGTGATCCTCGCCGGCGCTCTGCAGCTGGCGGCCACCGGCTCGATCATGCGGGGCACCAGCCAGTGGCTGTCGAAGGTCACCGGCTGGGGAATCGCGCTGATCGCGTTCAAGCCCGTCGCCATGACCGTGTATGCGACGGGCTACATCCTCACCGACGGCAACGGGCGCAGCTTTCTCATGGGCCTCGCGGTGCTGGTGCTCTCCGTGGTCGCGCTCCCGACGATGATGAAGTTCTTCACCTGGACGACCGGCGCGATCGCCTCCGGCGGGAGTAGCGCCGGGATGGCCGCCGCCGGCGCTGCAGCGGGTTTGCACGCCGCGTCGTCGCTGCGCAGCGTCGGCGGGTCCAGCGCCGGCGAGCACGCCCGCTACCTCGACACGAGCCTGGGCGGTAGGTCCGGCGGCGGACCGACCGGCTCCGTCCCCGTCACACCGACGGCAATGCCCCGTGCTGGGGCGTCAACTGCCGCCAGCGACACTCCCGTCGGGGGTGCCGCGGGTCGCACTGCCGCCGCAGAGCGCGCCGCCGGAGGTGGGGCGACGGCAGCCTCAGGAGTCGACGCAGCCGCGACAGGGCCTACCGCTCTCGTCGTCACGGGCGTCGCCACGGCCGCCCAAGCCGCTGGCAGCGCCGCCAAGTCCGCCGCCGACGCAGCCGCCTCCACTACCCAGGACAACAGGTGACCACCATGACCACTGACCAGCAGATCCGCACCTACGGTGGCTGGCGGCGCAGCCGCGGCATGGGCCTGCTCGGCCTTGGCCCGGCTCAGACCCTCACCGTGTTCGCGGCGATCACCTCGCTGCTGATCGCCGCATCGATCAGCATGACCGCATTGGCGTGGGTGGCCGCTCCCGCCGTCGCCACCATCGCCCTGCTACTACTGCGCTGGGACGGCGTACCGCTGGCCACCGGCATCATCCGGCGCGTCCGGTGGCTGATCGGCACCACCCGCGGCTACACCTCCTACCGGTCCGGGGTCATGGCCGTCGGCGAGAGCGCCTTGCAGCTGCCCGGTGTCCTCGCTCCGACCACCGTGCTTACGGTCACCGACGAGGCCGGTGGCAACTACGGCGTCGTCTACAACCGACGGCTGGGCAGCATGACGGTGACGTTGCGCTGCGCCGCCACCTCCACCTGGCTCGCCGACCCGGACGCCACCGCATCGTGGGTCGCGAACTGGGGAGGCTGGCTTGCCAACCTCGGCTACCTACCCACGGTCCAGCACATCGCGGTAACCGTCGACACCGCACCCGACCCTGGCTCCCGGTTGTCCGACTACATCTCCGGCCGAATCGTGCCCCACGGTCCCGCCGCCGCGAGGCGGGTCCTGCAGCGCCTGGTGGAGGTGTCCCCCGCTGCCGCTGCCGACGTCGGAACCCGTGTCAGCATCACCTTCAATCCGGCGGCGTCTCCGACGAAACCGAAGGGCGTCGAGGAGGCACTGGCGGAGATCAGCCGCGCCCTGACCGGGCTGCAGGACTCGCTGGGCAGCTGCGGGCTGACGGTCCTCGGTCGGGCCACCGCCGACCAGGTCACCGCGATCGTGCGCACCGCCTACGATCCCGTCATCCGCGGTGACGTCGCTCGCCTGGGCGCGCGCGGCGGCGATCTGGCCCGGTGGTTGGACTGGGACTCCGCCGGCCCGGTCGCCGCCGAGGAACACGTCGACCGCTACGTCCACGACTCCGGCACATCGGTGACCTGGTCGATGCACGAGGCACCGCGGCAGTCGGTACACGCCGACGTCCTCGCGCGGCTGCTGGCGCCCGGCCCGTACACGAAGCGGGTGAGCCTGATCTATCGGCCGCTGCCCGCTGGCGATGCGGCCCGTGTCGTGGAGGCGGAGGTCAACGCCGCGCAGTTCCGGCAGGCCTACCACCGGGCGCAGAAGCGGGACGAGTCCGCCCGCGACCTCGCCGACCGGGAACGCGCCAACCAGACCGCCCGCGAGGAGGCGGTGGGCGCCGGGGTCGGGCTGATGTCGCTGTTCTGCACCGTCACCGTCCTCAACCCCGAGGACCTCGGCAAGGCCGTCGCCGACGTCGAGTCACGCGCCGACATCGCGAAGATCAGATTCCGCCGCATGTGGGCGAGCCAGGCGGCGGGTTTCGCCACCACGCTGCCGTGCGGTGTCTGTCCCCCGCAGCTGTCCCGCCATTGGCCCCGCTGACCGCCGCTCCCACTGGAGGAAATCCCGATGGCACCAACCACCGCCGGTCTTGCCCCCGCATGGGGAGTGCGCGCCCCGGGCACCGGCCGCGCCAGCCACATCGACCCCGGAATGGAATACCAGGGCACCACCGTCCAGCTGGCTGGGCTGTACCCGTTCGTCGCCGGCTCTGGAGCACCGACCCTCGGCACCCCGATCGGCCGACACATGCTGTGGGGCGAGGTCGTCTGCCTCGACCCCCTCGAATGGCTGCGCGCCGGCCTCATCACCAACCCCGGCATGTTCGTGCTCGGCCAGCCCGGCGTCGGCAAGAGCACCATCGTCAAGCGGCTGATCACCGGCATGACCGCCACCGGCACGCAGGCGCTCATCCTCGGCGACACCAAACCTGACTACACCCGCCTGGTCGAGCACCTCGGCGGACAGGTCATTCGCATCGGCCGCGGTCTCGACCGACTCAACCCCCTCGACTCCGGTCCCTTGGGCACGGCGATGAAGCGCATGGGCGCCGCGGAGGCCCGGCAGTTGCGCCTGGAGATCCGCGGCCGCCGCATGTCGCTGCTGCTGGCTCTGTGCGCCCTGGTGCGGGGCCGGCAGATCGACAACCCGGAAGAGGTCGTCCTCGGGCGGGCGATCGACGTGCTCGCCGAGCGGTCGGAAGCCGATCCGACCGTGCCTGACGTGCTTGCCCTGATCGAGGCCGGCAGTGACGAGCTGCGCGCTGCGGCACGGGCCCGCAACGACGGGGAGTACCGCCGCCGCGTCGACGCGCTCGTGCCGACCCTCGCGCTGCTGTGCGAAGGCAGCCTGCGCGGCGTGTTCGACGGTCCCACCACCCGGCCCCTGGACCTGGACGCGCCGGCGGTCAGCGTCGACATCTCCCGTGTCGCCGCCGCCAACGACCAGCTCGTCGCGGCCGCGATGCTGTGCGTGTGGGGTTACGGCTTCGGGATGGTGGATGCGGCAGCCGTGCTCGCCGAGCAGGGTCTCGCCCCGCGCCGGCAGTACCTCGGGGTGATGGACGAGCTGTGGCGGGCCCTACGCGGCGCATCCGGGCTGGTCGAGCACGCCGACGCGCTGACCCGGCTGAACCGGCAGCGTGGCATGGCCTCGGTCATGGTCACTCACTCGCTGGCAGACCTCGACGCCCTGCCCAGCGAGGAGGACCGCGCCAAGGCGCAGGGCTTCATCGAACGGTCCGCCATCAAGATCCTTGCCGGGTTGCCGCCTCGAGAGCTGGCCCGGGTCAACGAAGTCATCCGCCTGTCCGGGCCGGAGCGGGACCTGGTGTCGTCGTGGGCGGCGCCGGAAGCGTGGTTCGCCGGCAGGGTGCACCCTGGCCGCGGCAAGTACCTGGTCAAAACCGGTGAGCGGCCCGGCCTTCCGGTGGCGCTGTCGCTGGTCGGTGAGGAGTGGGAGCTCTACGACACCGACACCGCGATCCGGCAGGCGCAGCCGTGAGCACCCAGCCCGTCGAGCCGCGCGGCAACGCCGGTGGGATACAGACCCCGTTCATGGTGCTCGGCCTGGCCTGGGGGGCCATCGTCTTGGTATGGCTGTCTTGGCTCGCAGGGCGGATCGCCGCAACGGTTACCGGTAACGCGGCCGGGCCACGCTTCGGCGGTCCATTCGTGCAGGCGCTGTTCGCTGCCGATTGGGTCACCTTGTTCCCGGGCGTGCCGCCGCCGCTGGTAGCGGTGATCTACACCGTCATCCTGGCGGTCACGGTGGCTGCGGTAACGGCAGGTTGGCTGTGGTGGCAGGGCCGCCGGCCGCCGGCGGACGACCCGCTGCCGTCGCTGGCCACCCCGTCGGAGGTGCGCCCGATGACGTTGCCGGAGGTCGCCCAGCGGGCGCGTCGGCTACGACCCAGCCTCGCCCACGTGCCGGCGAAGGCAATCGAACCGGCCTCGGCGGGCCTGATGTTGGGCGGACACCGACGCCGTGGCAGCGGCGCGACCCTGTATGCCTCCTGGGAGGACGTCCTGGTGGCGCTGATGGCACCCCGGGCCGGCAAGACCACCGCGCTGGCGGTCCCGGCGGTGATCAACGCGCCAGGTCCGGTCATCGCTACCAGCAACAAAGCGGATCTGTGGGCAGTCACCGCCGCGCACCGCGCCGAGCACGGCAGGGTCTGGGTGTTCGACCCACAGGCCATCACCCACGAACAGCAGAGCTGGTGGTGGAACCCGCTGGAAGCCGTCGGCGGGATCGAGGACGCCCAACGACTGGCCGACCACTTCGTTCAGCAGATTCGCTCCGGCCGCAGCGGCGACGACTTTTGGATCCTCGGCGCCTTGGACCTGCTGACCTCCCTGATCCTGGCGGCCGCGCTCGACGGGGGCACGCTCATATCAGTGCAACGGTGGCTGTCGGACTCCACTGCCCGGGAGCCCGGCGAGATCCTCCAGATTCACGGGTACGCCGCGGCCGCCCGTGCCTTGGCCGGACGGCAGGCCGGCGCGCCGGAGACCCGCGAAGGCCTGTACGAGACGGCGCGGACCGCAGCCGCCTGCTTGGCCAACCCGCAGATCATGGCCTGGGTCACCCCACCAAAGCATCGGGTGTTGCCGGTCGTCGACGTGCGGGCGTTCCCTCGCAGCGCAGACACCATGTACCTGCTCAGCAAGGACGGCGCCGGTAATGCCGCCCCGCTGGTCGCCGGGCTGGCCGACCAGCTGCTCCGTGAGGCGGTGCGCACCGCCGAGGTGCGCGGCGGCCGACTCGACCCGCCCCTGGTCGCGGTGCTGGACGAGGCGGCGAACATCTGCAAAATCCGCGACCTCCCTGACCTGTACTCGCACCTGGGCAGCCGGGGAGTGATCCCACTGACGATCCTGCAGTCCTACCGGCAGGGCGCCCGAGTCTGGGGCGACAAGGGCATGGACACCCTCTGGTCGGCGGCCACCGCGAAACTCGTGGGTGCAGGCATCGACGACGCAAAGTTCGCCGACGACCTGTCCCGGCTCGTCGGCGACCATGACATCTCCGTCGCCTCCCGCACCCGCGACGGTCGGGGCGGCACCTCCTGGCAGACGTCGGTACGGCGCCAGCGCATCCTCGACGCCGCCCAAATTCGCGCCATGCCCAAGGGCACCGCGCTACTGCTGGCCACCGGCATCCGGGCCGTCATGCTGGACCTGCGGCCCTGGTACACCGGGCCACTGGCCGCAGAGCTCGCTGCGGCGGCAACCGCCACCGAGGCACGGATCACCGCCAACGCCAACCGGAACCACCACGGGATGACGCGTCCTGAGGAGGCGACGACGTCGTGATGGCCTCCCCTGACCCAGTCCGAGCGGGGAACACCGGCCGGGAGCACGATTTCCGGCGACTCCTTGCCGCCAACGAAGCCGCGGTGGCCTGGTTCCGCGGCCGGCTCGCCGCCGCCGAGGAGCCGCGTCGATACCTGACCAGCCGCGCCCTGGGCGCCCTGGTCGACAGGGAATGGCCCTGGCGGGTTGGCTACGCGCCACGGACCTGGTCGGCCTTGACCGATCACCTGAGGGGAATGGACTTCTCTCCCGAGGAGCTTGTAGTCGCGGGGCTGTCCAGACCCACCCGCGACAGCCCGGAACGGTTGATCGATGTGTTCCGGGATCGGATCGTCTTTCCCATCCGCGATCCCGACGGACACGTCGTGGCGTTCATCGGCCGTGCCAGCAACCGATCCCTCGCCACCGACCCGCAGCTCCCCAAGTACCTCAACACCCATGAGTCGCCCCTCTACCGCAAGGACGAGCTGCTCTTCGGCGTGGCCGAGCAGCAGGACCGCATCCGGGCCGGCTGGCGGCCCGTACTCGTCGAGGGCCCGGCGGACACGATCGCCATCTGGCTCTCGTACGCTCGCTCCGGCCTTCCCGGGGCGGTCGCGGTCGCACCGTGCGGCACGGCCTTCGGCGCGGCCCAGGCTGCCATCCTCCGTTCGATGTCTGGATGCCGCGACGCGATCGTGGTGGCCTTCGACGGCGACCCGGCCGGACGCAGGGCCGCCGACGCCGCGTTCGACCTGCTACGACGGCCGGGCGCGCAGGGCACGCTGCTCGCCGCCGAGTTCGCGACCGGCGCCGACCCGGCCGACCTACTCATCCGGCCCAACGGTCGCGCCCAGCTGCGCGCCGCGCTACGACACCAGACCCGGCCGCTGCTCTTCGCCGTCGTCGACCACCACCTCGACCGCCTGCTCAGCCGCAGCCCGCAGCTGCTCGACGACATCGGGGGCCGCTACGAGGCAGCGCGGATCCTCTCACCCCGAGTGCTCGACGCGGCAGACCCAGGTGAGGCGTACCGGCTCGCGCAGCACATCGTCGAGAGGACCCGGATCGCCGAGCGGTCCCACGACGGTATCGGCACAGTGATGGCCTACGCCGCGGACGGTCTACTGCACCGGATCGGTCATTTCCCCGCAGGACTCGACAGCGGTCCCGCCGACTCAAACGTTGGTCGCCCCCGCCCGATCGCGGTTCCACCGCTGCGATCCGTACCTGCCTCTCCTCGGACACCTGCCGACCCCTCTCAACCTGGGCCCGCCTATGCGAGTCAGCACTGCCCACGCCAGCGGCGCCGCCGAGCATGAATGAGGAAGAGACGCGATTCAGCACGAGCGCTCTGCTTGCGCTGCATCCGCAGTCGCCCAACCAGCCCACCAGGATGGCCATGACTGGCCCTACGGGGATCCGATCTTACGAGCCGAGTTACGTCGCGTAACGGAAGTCGGCCGGCGCCGACCGCCTGAGTGCCCGCTCATGTCGAGATGAGCGTGCGAATCGGTCGTGTCGTTGCGGTTACCGCGACTAGGCAAGCACCCGGCCGGGGCCACGGCGATGGCGCTCACGAAGGCGGTGCCGAATCTCGATTCGGTGTCGAGCCGTCTCTCTTTCTAAACCCTCATGGGACTCTTTGGATAGAGGGGCATGGAGGTGAGCGGGGATGGCTCTGCGGCGTTGGATGCTATGGATCGCGGTGGTGGCCGTGCTCGCTGGCTGTGACACGGGTTGGAGCGGGCCGGGTGGGGAAGGGCTGGACAGGCAGCGCCAGCAGGCGCGTGACGCTCTGGCCCGGTACGACAAGGCAGTCCTCGATGCTGGCGGCTCGCAGCGCTTCGTTCCGGTGGGGGACCTGACCGGCCAGGTCGGCGACTGGGAACTCACTAATGGGGACAACAAACAAGCGTTGATGTCCGGCCGGGTCCTCGCCGCCAACGCGTTGCCCGCCCTCCGGCAACCGACCGGACAGGTGGTGTGGGAGAGCGGTGCGGCCCAGGAAGTTCCCTTGCTCTCCGCCGACGAAGCACTCAAGCAACTGGCAGTGGCGGGTGCCGGGGGCTGCCCCGAGTGCGTACCGCTGGAGGTCATCGGTGCGCGCCTGAACACGGCGCGGATCCAGACCACACGCGGCCCGGCGACCGTGCCGGCTTGGGAGTACACGCTGAAGGGAACGGCGGCACGGGTGACCCGGGTGGCGGTCGCCAGTTCGGCCACGGTCAAGGTCACGCCGCCGTCGTGGGATCCCTACGACGCACCCGCCGGCATGGCGATCGAGTCGGCGGCCACGACCACGAACAGCCGCCAGCTGACCGTCACCTTCACCGGTGCGCCGAGCCCGGGAAGCAAGCCGTGCGGCGCCGACTACAGTGCGGAGGCCATCGAGTCGGCCAATGCGGTCGTCGTCATCGTCATCGAGCACCCCCACGCGGCCGGCGAAACATGCCTGGACATGGGCGCGCGACGTACCACCACCGTCGATCTGGCTCAATCGCTGGGCGAGCGGGCGGTCCTCGAGGTGCAGCAGGGCCTACCGGTTCCACTGACGATCACCGCGTGATCCCCCGTGATCTGATGATTTTCATGGCCGGACAGCCGTGGAGGACACGAACATCCGGTCATACCGCATCCTGCGCGTCGCCGGTCGGCTGTAACGTCGGACCGTAGCGAGCCCAGCCTGCGTGAGCGTCCGGATGTGCCGCTTGAGTGTGCCGGTCTGTCGAGTTGAGTGCACCGGAGGGTCGTATCCGTGCGTGACGGCATAGCTGGCGGCTGCCGCCGCTGTCACGACCAGTAGGGTCGGCGGCATGTTCAGTGATCAACTCAGGACGCCGAATGATGGCGCCACCTGCCCGGCGGCGGGTCCTCAGGCGTAGGAGAAGCAGCATGGCTTGGGAGATCATTACGGTGTGCCTCGATCCGGTGGACCGCCGCGAGATCGACGTCGCCTTGGCCGCAGCGATGCGGCCTTACGACCGGGATGCCCCGCAGCACCCGGACGATGAGTGGGGTGGGCGGTGGGACCGCTACCGAATCGGTTGGTCCGCGAGGATCCCCGTCGTGGGCGGGTACGAGGACGATCCGCGGCTGGTGCGCGGCGACTCGTCCGAGGTCATGGGCCGGGGTTACTGCGACGGTGGGCCGCGGGCGCTGCTCGATCTGGGGGCTGTCCGCACTGCGGCCGCCGAGGCGGCCGGTCGGGAGTGGGACGAGTGGCAACAGATGGCGGCTGCTTTTCCACCGGCGCGCCCCCTTGTCCACTTCGTTGAGAGTTCGGCGGAACCCCACGACTACTTCGGGCGCGAGGCGTGGCAGGCCTATCACTCGCAGCCGCTCCTCGCGGCCGTGGCGAACAGATACGGCTTTACCACCGCGCCGTTTCAGCGGATCCCTAACTGGGGTGACGATCCCGTCGTCTCGTTCGCCCTGGCTCGGGTCGATTTCATGGCTCTGCGCGCTCGCGAGGCGCTGGCGACCAACGGCCTGCTGACGCGCTCAGGTGAGTGGCTCGACCCCGATCTAATGGGCCGCAGCGCACCGGGCCTCGCTGGCCAGCTCGACAACCTGCGACTTCGCCGTGACTACCTGCACTTCACGGACCTCTATCTGATGGAGCTGCCACCCAACGCGGTGCTACTGCACGTGCATATTCACTGCTGATCCAGGACGAACATCAGCCGCTGTGAATCGTCTGCGACGGCCGTTGGGGCGGCGGGGCGGCGCGGCTGAACATGTCACCCGTGGGCGCGTGGTGCGGAGCTCGGTCGGCATGTCCTGCCGGGGCGGCGTGGCGACTCCCTGACACCGGCAACATCGCCGATCTCGAATTTTTCCCCTACCTACAATGCGTCCGCTCACTGCGCAGACGCTCGTTTTCCATGGTCAGATGCACGCATCTGCCGCCGACCGTGCGCGTTCGGCGCCGCCCTGTCGTGCCGAGAACAGTGCATCGTCGGCTGCAAGCGCATTCCGCCCATCATCATGGCGGAGTCAGACGTCAGCCAGCCGCACGATCAGCAGTCCAGCCCGACAGTCGCATTGTCCTCGATCTGCACCACGTCGGGGTCCCGGCGCATTGCTTGAACCTGAGCGTCAGTCATGTCAGCGGAGAAGCTGTTGATGAAGTCGAACACTCTGCTCGGGGAGACCCCGGCTCGCGCGGCGACGGTAAGCGGATCACCGCTGCAACGAACGACGACTATGTACTCACCATCGACGCGCCGTTCCTGTGCGGCACGGAAATGCGGTGCAAGCCGATCAGGGTCGGGCTCGATGCGATCGATGTCGGAGTCTTCGGAAAGCGCCGGGACCCCGGCCCTCGGCGACTTCTTCAACTGCAGGCCCGTCAGCCTGGCGCCGAATCCCCAAGAGGCAACGATGCGGTACAAGGCGTCGGGCGAAAGCTGGTGCCGACTGAGTATTTGATAGGGATCGATTCCCGGCTTGACGATGACGAGGTAGTCGTTCTCAGCGGAGCGCCTCGCATACCGCGCCTCCAACGAGTGCGGCTCGAGTTTTGACTCGTTCTCGATGGCGTTCAGCATGGCGGTGGGGTCGTAGCCGCGCTCGCGCGCCTTGATGACGAGATGCGCCGGAGGGCGGCGGCGCAGCTGCGCGTACGCGAGCGTCCCCCTCGACCGGTGCATGTCTTCGAGGCTCAATTCATCGAACGGGTGCCAGGGCTGATAGGCGTTGGGATATTCGGCCCGCAACGAGTCATGGTCTGCCGGCAGATCCTGCACCGCGACCCTGATCGAACGCACCGAGCGCGTCGGAAGACTCGCCGACCCGCCAGCCGGATCACGGACGAAGACGAAGTCCGGTGTCATCGTCACGAAATGGGCCGGGTACGACCGAACCTCGCCATCTTCCTGCTCGATCTCCACGATGTACGGCAGATACACCGTCGGATCCGACCACTCCGTCATCAGTGCCTCCCCTGTGAACCCCGTTGCGACCGGTTGGCGGTGGTGGTCACCGACCGCTCCGCTACATCAGGAAGCCCATCACGGCGGATTTCGAGCGAATTTTCCAGCGGTCTGTCGCACGGACTTACCCGATGACGTGATCATGCCACGCAGGCGCTCTCATGCCGCGTACGGCGCTGCGCGGAGCGTGATGCCCTCGGATGCTGCAGTGCTCACCCGGCGTTCGGCCAGGTTGTCGGCACGGTGCATAAGACAGGGCGCGTGAAGGTGCGCTGGGATGTCTCGCTCATCCACCGCGTCGTACGAAGCCTGCCAGGGTAACCGGCAGTTCGTCCTGCGGCATGTCCTCGTAGCCAGGACGGGCGAAGTCAAACAAGAGCACGACGCGGTCGCTGGAGCCGTAGTTCCACGCCTCATGCGTGACGGTGTCGTCGAAGACAAAGGTCTTACCTTCGCGCCACTGCCGGGTCTCGTCGCCCACTCGCAGTGCGCAGTCCTCAGGCACGACCAGCCCGAGATGCGCGCGGTAAACGGTCGTAACCCACCCCTGATGTGGCTTGATACGGGTGCCAGGAGCCATCCGAGAAAACCCAGCGGTCGTCAGGTGAGGAACCTTCGTCAACGCGGAGGCAGCGTTCGGGCAAGCTTGAGGTCGAGCTTCTTGAGATCCTCCAGCTTCGCGACGTCGCGCCCCGCTGCTCGGTGATGCTCCAACACCTTCTCGGGATCCGCGAGCTCGGTCGTCCAGTCGGTCACGAGTTCGAGGAGGTGAACTGCTTGCTTGGCGACGGGAACCAGTGCTGCATCGGCCACGCTCTCAAGGCCCTCCCTGACGACCGGGGGAGTCACGTTCGAGACGGCCTTGCCTGCCTTGCGGGCGGCGTCCACCTGCCCACCTGCCTCGCCGAGCGCGGCCCTGGCTCTTGGAGGGAGCAGTTGCCGACGCTTGGCCTTCTTCGCCCAGTGCCGCTGCAACTCCGCCCACCGTCGCTCTTCATACGGCGATATTGCGGGCATCTCATCGGGACCTTCGCTCATACCAGCAGAGGCTAGGTGGTCTCGACGGCGTCGCCCTATACCCTCACGGCCAATTTTCAGCCGCCCTCAACAAGGCAAAAGCCTTACGCTTGACCGCCAGCAACCCGCTACCGAGCCACTGTCGACCGAGCCCAGGTGACGATGCTGGCTGCCAGCGGCGGCGCCGTCTCGAACTGCGGCCGATGTCGGGTCTGGAGCAGATGCGGATGCTCGATGGGTAGGTCGGGTAGGTCGTTCTCGCGGACACGGACGACGAGATGGCCGGAGGTCAGTAGGTCGGCTGTCTTCTCGAGATCCAGGGCGGTCTTGTCTCGATGCCAGTACTCTCCGTCGTACTCGACAGCTAGGGGCCGCTCGGCTACGACGGTCAGCACATCAACCCGCCAGGCTGGCCCGCCGCCCGTTCGCGCGATTCGGGCATCTTGCCGTGTCGCGGGGATCAGCGTCTTCAGAGCCTCGGCGAGCGCGGTCTCGATCGCCGACTTGCCGGCTGTCGAGCACGTCGGGCACCCTGTACCAGACGATCGGACCATCACCGGGGCGTCCCACTGGTGGCTCGCGTCGGCGGGGCAGACCCATCGCACGGTGACGGAGGAGAACGGCTTCACGTGGTAGGCGGTGAGGGCGTTACCAGGATGCCATTGTGCGGCCAAGTCGGGATCGCGGTATGCCAGGCTGCGCAGGATGGTATTGCAAAGCGGGCAGCGCAGCGCGGGCTGCAGGACGCGGTCTCGCGGGGATTCCTCCCACTCATGCGCGCAACACGGGGAGATCCACCAGGCGCGCCGCCGGGAGGTTTCGCCCACCTGGTCAGGCGTGAGCCGGTTCTTGGTCGGATGCCATTGTGCCGCCAGCTCCGGGAAAGCCCTGGTGAGCGGTTCGGCCTTCTGCGCCCGGCAGTGCTGGCATCCCTGCGTGTAGTAGAGGTACGCGCTCATTCTGGGCTTGTGTCCGTTGGGGCATTCCAGCTTCCACATGCCGCGGTCGCGCAGGGTGAGGTCTTCGATGGGCTGCTCGTCGCGCCAGGCCACGACCACCTCGGGCAGGTCGACCAGGCGCAGGGTCATGAGCCGTGCGAACTCTGCGTCGCGCGCATCCCGACACTGTAGGCACGAGCGTGTGGAGATGCTTCCGTCGCCGGCGGCGACGTCGTGGACGGGCGCCTGGAAGACGTGCCCGGAGGCGCACTTCCACCAGAAGGCCCGCCGTGATTTGGCCGTCACAGTAGCCGGCGTCTCGGGGTGGTTCGCGTCTGCGATCCAGTGCTCGCCAGCGTCTGGGTGCGTTTGCTCCAGCGGCTGCCGGCGGCGCCGGTCTGCGTCAGTCCGTCCCACCGCAGCAGTCTTGACCATCGAAGGTGTTCCCTATTTGACAGGTGTGCCGTGAGCGCCGGCGACCTCGGCGAGGAACACAGCCAACGCGTCTTGCGCGGCAAGGGAGACAAAGTCCTCTTCCTCCTCGTCCCGCTGCCGCCAGCGGTGGCCAGGGCCCTCGACCGAGCGTGGACGACCGTGACGGTGGAACTGACCGGCGCCGACCTTACGGCAGTGCGTCAATGGCTCAGACAGCGAGACGAAGTCGGTTGATCAGCTGCGCACATCTGCCGCCGATCGCGCTTGCCAGCGAGGCGTTCTGAGAGACGGGACGCTGCTTGCCCGTACGATCTCGGCCGTGCACACCACCCCGCTGGCTCCGATCGATATGGACGCGGTCTTCCCGCAGTTGCGTGCGTTCGCGCGGACGACCATCCGGCTGCATCCACGCAAGGGCTCGCCGTCGGTCGAGCAGAGCTCCGTGGGCGGGTCGCTGCTGTGGCCGGCGAACGAGCCCTGGCCAACCTGTGACGGTGAAGTTCTGGACGATCATCCCGCCGAGGCTGGGGTGCCACTCGTGCCGGTCCTGCAACTGCTCGCCGACGATGTGCCTGAGCTGCCATTCCCAGAGGGCTCGGACGTGCTGCAGGTGCTGTGGTGCCCCTTTGACCATGATCCCTGGAGTGCTCCGCTTCCGCGCTTGCGCTGGCGGCGACGATCAACGATCGGACCCCGACTGGCGGCGATGCCCACGCCACACGAGGACGCCGAAGCGTGGTATGTGCCCGACGCGTGCGTCGTCGATCCCGAGCGGGTCGTCGAGTACCCGTCGTACGACCTGCCGCATGAGGTGTGGTCGCAGATCCAGGAAGCGGCGCGCCGGGTCGAGGCTGACCACGGCTGGGAGTACGACACCGACCTGGCGGTCGCTTCCGGGATCAAGGTCGGCGGCTACCCCGGCTGGACGCAGTCGCCTGACTGGCCGGTTTGCATGTGCGGGGTTCGGATGGAGCATCTGCTCACCATCGCCACCTGGGAGTTCAGCCGGGGCGACGAACGACGTTGGGTCCCGCTGGAGGACCGGCCCGCAATCATCGGATGGGGCTTCGACAGCCCGGACGACCATCCGTGGCGGTCGCTTCAGAACCCGGCAGGATTGATGCTCGGCGACGCCGGCGGCGTCTACATCTTCGTCTGCACATCATGTCCAGAGCGTCCCCACGACCACCGATTCGACTGCTCCTGACCCGACAGGAGTCACTGACAGCGCCCGAACCGGCATCCGGATCTGCCGCGATCCGCGCGGCACGCAGCGTGACGGCTGGAGCTGCCGCTCGCCATCCGGAACTGTCGAGATGAGGGTGCTGCCTGAAGTCGCGATATCGGCTCTAACGGCGTTTCCACAAAGGCCGCGGTCCGGGCGCTTCGGTGGTGGCTGGCGTCATCAGGGACTGGGCGGTTGGCTTGCTAACGACCAAGCTGATCTCGCAGATGGCGCTGTTGACGAGCACGCCCTCACAATCGGGGTCGGCCGCGGCCATCTGGAGGAGAACCTCACCGGACACGCCCGCGTTGAACCGGGGACCAAAGTTCCGTAGGGCCGCTTCGGGATCGGCGTACGCCAGCACACGTAGCCGTCCGTCGCCGTGAGTAGTCCTGCCCGCACCAAGGTTGCCGCCAGCGAAATGCCCGTGCGCGGCATCAGCGGGCACCCCGGTGGCCACAATGCCGACCGTGGAGGCCCGGAACAGCCTGAGGAAGCGCTCGTAGCTCTCTGGTGTCTTGGCTTCCGCGTGCTCCGACATGACATCGGACAGCGGGGTCTCACTCATGCAGCGGACGATAGCCTGCGCGCCACGGGTGCACCACGGCTGGCTGTTTGAGTGCAACGCCATAGCCGGAGAGCGCCGCCGATCCGAACGACGCGTGCCGCATCACGGGCCTACGGCCGTCCACGTGTTGTGTTGGCTACCCGTCCCCGCCAGCGTAGGCGCGCAGCGCCTCGTAGGTTGTCGGCAGGCCGTGTTGGCGGAGCGGGCCGTCCGGGCCCGACGGGCCGAACACGTGTGGATTCTGTGTGAGCCAGAGGACCACTGCCCGTTGTGCCGCCGTCAGTTCCTGGAAGCTGTGGCCGTGGTCCGGCTCCATGTGCGGGAACGCGTAGTCCAGCACCACGTTGAAGTGGTTGTGCCAGTTGGATGTGGGTTGCTCGGCCAGTACCGCGGCGACGAGGTCCGCACGCACCTGCTCGGCCATCGGCTCGGCGACGCGGTCGAGCACTTCGAGTGCGAGATGGGCGGGGTGCACTTCCCAGACAGTCTGCTCGGTGTTCCGCTTCCGGAGGATCGCCCATGAGCGGAGTTCGGCTACCACCGAGTCCGGCGCCCCTTCCCCTGCCAGGAGCGCCCACGCCAGAGCAGCTGACCATCTCAGGTGGGGATCTGCGCTTCCAAGCTGTCTGTCGAGAAGGTCCGTTACCTCCTGTGTACACGCGCCGCCGACCAGTCCCAGGGCGACGAGCGCGGCTCCCGCCATCCGCACTGGCTGCTGGTCGTCGGAGGCGATTTCGATGAGGCGGGGGCGGATGGAGGCCATCTCTTCCGGGAACCAGGCCAAAGCTTGGATCGCTTCGCCTGCCACCTCGGCGTCGGAGTCAGCCAGACATTTCAGCAGCACCGGGACGCCGGCGCGGACGGCGTCGTACGCGGCGAGCTTGTGCCTGGTCTCCAAGAGGCGCCGCTCGGCCTTGGCCAGCGGGATGGGCTGTCTCTGCCCTGTGCTGACGACGTCGTACCAGTTCTTCATCGTCCGCGACCAGCGCTGCCAGGTCTCCTCGGGGACCTGGGCCACGGCGTTGCGCATCTCGACGACCGGAAAGCCGGTGGCCATGTGGTACTGCCCGTAACCGACAGCAAGACTGGAGAGCAGGTGAATGACCTCGTGCCGGGCCGGCGTGGTGGGGTCGGCCACCAGCTCCAGCAGGAACCAGACTGCGTATGCGCTGGCCTCGTAGCGGCTGCCCTGATGGAAGATGTTGCCGTACAACTCGTACATCGCCGCGCTGCGGACCTCGCCGTCGGGTGACCGTAGGTCACGGATGAGGTCGGGGACGTCCTCGGCGCTTCCGTATGCGTGCGTCAACGACGCCCAGTCGACGCTGTTCAGGTCAAGTTGCACGTGCGGCATTCTCTACTATGCGAGGCCAGCATGGGGTGCGCCGACCCATCCGCCGAGGCGAGTAAGTCGATCATGCCGAGGTGGGTTCGTCCTGGGCGGCGTTAGGGTCGTCTGCCGTCTGATCGGAGCCACGTTGAGAGAAGAGCCTGAGCCGGCCCTCCTGTAGCCAAGGGTGGCAGCGCATGGCGCTACCTCCGGAACGTGGACTGATCGACCATAGACGGCCGAGGACGTGCCCGGAGTCGACCGTTCGACCCCCAGTTCCGTGCCGCCAGGACGAGTGCCGAGGACCAGCGGACAGGTCCGGCCGCCGCGCCTACTTGGTATCCCACCAGTCCCACCACTGCTTTGGTGCTTGCTCGAAGGCGGCAACGGTGGGGGCCTTGTGTCGGGCGGCGCTGCCGTCGATGCCGGGGGCGCAGGAGCGGAACGGGCCGTCGGGGCCGAGCAGCATCGGTAGGTGGTGGTCCAGTTCACGCAGCCAGCCGAGCATGCCAGTCATCTCGAGCCGAGCGTGTTCCCAGCCGTACCACAAGGCGGTCAGCCGGGTCACGGCTTCGTCGTGGCGCCACCACTGCTCGCACCAGTGCCACCGCACCAGCCCGACCTCGCCAACCGGCCGGGGAAATCCCGGCAGGAGGTAGTCGCGGACCCACTCCTCGACAGTCGCGTACAGCGGTGGCTGCCCCTGCCCGCCACCGCTGACCGCGCGGTCGGCGAGAACCTGCTGAAGTTCGGCGACCTGCCTGGTCAACAGCGCAACTTGGGCTGCGAGATCCTCTGTCGTCCCGTCCACCTCGCCGGAGGGACTTGAGGTTTCCACGCTAGTCATCGGGTCACCGCCCGGACCCGCTTCGATACCACGGTCGCCGGCCGCTTGGCGGCCACGAGGGGGTCCACCTTTGCGCCGACGACCAGCGGAGCGAAGGTACTGCCGAGGCGGCGCTGCTGGGCTACGGCTTGGTCGTGGCTGGCCGATCCGTAATGCCCCGTGGCAACAACGTGCCTCTCGGTGTGCTCGTCGACTGCGGTGCGCGGGTGGTCCGGCGTCCCGGCGACGGTGCGGGCCTGCGCCGGATCCTCGTCCGCGCGTGCCAGCAGGTCGCGGTCGATGGCATTGGCGACCACCGGCGTCAGTGCGCCTGCCTTGCGGGCCTGACTCACGTACTGGCGTGCCAGTCCGAGGCTGTCCGCCGCTGGCGCCCGGCCGCTGGCGCGCAGGTCACGCTGGAGCCGGTCCAGCGCCTCGGGGCTGACGTCGGCGATCAGCCGCACTGCTTCAGCGCGTACGGCGGCGTCCAAGTCGTTGAGCGCCTGCCCACCGGCGGGTAGCGCCTTCCCGTTTGCGCCGGCGCGCAGCTTCGGGGCCTCGGGGCCACCGTGCGGTCGCGCCGGCCTGCCGCTGGCGCCGGCCCTCGTCGATTCGCTCTCCCAGACCTCGTGGGCTGCGGCGCGGGCGGCGTCGGGGGCGGACTTTCCGGCCGCCCGCTGCCGGTCGTACGCGGCCCGCCACTGCGGGTGCAGCTCGCCCAGGCGGTCCAGTGCGAGCCCCGCGAGCTTCTGCGCGACGGGGTCGCCGGCGGCGGCGTGCACCGTCGCGGTACGCCATAGCTGGGCCACCTCGGTGAGGGTGGCGTCCTTCAGCCACGAGCCGTCGACTCGGCGGGCGAGTCGCTCCCGGTCGGCGCGAACGGAGTCGCCGAGCCGGTCGGCCTCGCGGCTGGCTGCCTCGGCGGCCCGCTCCCGGCCAGCGGCGCGTTCCTCCTCGGCGGCCTTGCGCTGGATGCCCACTGCAGCGAAGCGGGCGACGGCTTCGCTGAGGGTGGAAACGACGCCGAAGAACTGCATCGCCTTCTGTCTGGCCTCGTCGACCGGGTCATCGTGCTGCGGATGCATCATTCTGGCTCCTTCCGTTACCGGCCCGCGGTGTGCGGCGGGCACTGTCCACTGTCGGGATGGGCGTTGCCGCCACGGTGAGCAGCGTCGTTACCGGCCGCTGCCCGCCGGCGGAGAGGGCCCGGAGTTGCCGGGCCGCATCCCGGGCTGCCTTCGCCTGGTGCAGTCGCTGCTGGGCAGTGCGGAGGTGCTCCAGCGCGTCGGCAAGCCGGGCCATGTCGAGCACCAGCGTCATCGCGGCGACCGAGTCCTCGTCTGCGGCGATGCGGCCCATGAGCGCCACCAGCCGCGACATCGCTCGTAGCTCGTACGACAGGGACATCGTGCGCGCGGCCCGCCCGTAGATGTCGCGTGCGGCGCGGTCGAACACCTCCGCCGCCCGGTGCAGTGGCCCACGCAGGCTGCCTTCCCTCGCGTACGCCAGGCTGGTGACCAGATCGGCTGCGGCGGTAGCGGCGGCCTGGGCCGTCGCGGGATCCTCACGGGCGCTGCGGCGGATTTCTTCAGCCGCGACCTGGGTGACGCTGGCGGCGTCGCGTAAGGCTTGGGCGCGGGCCGTGACCCGACCTCCCGACGGTAGGCCGACGGCCGGCGGCGGGCCGCCCCACCGGCGGCGCAGCTTCGGCAGGGTCAGATCGGGTGCGAGGCGCCCACCGGAGTACCACACCGGTTGCCCGTCACTGGTGCCCGCGCCAGGCAGGGCGACGGCGTAGCCGGTGATCTCATCGGCGTTGACGGTGCTGCGACGCACTCTGATCAGCACCCCTGCCTCCCGCAGCCGGTCGAGGAACTCCAGCTCGCTGCCGGCGGCGGCGACGGCGGTGCGGACCCGCCGTCGCAACTCGTCGCGAGGGGTGTCGCTCCAGCCCTTGCGGCGGGCCTTGTTGACCTCCACCGGGTGAGGCCTCCGGTGTGCGGTGCGGTCGGCCGGAGGTACCTGCCTGCGCAGGCCGTAGCGGCGGGCGACGTTGTAGGTGGCCCTCACGCACTTGAGGTAGTCGTTGCGGGCCCAGTTCGTGCGGCCATCTTCACGCACGAGGGTCGCGACGATATGGACGTGGTCGTCGTTGTGCCGCACCACCACCCACCGCAGGCCCGGGTCATCCGCTTCAGTGGCGAGTCCCGCTTCGATGAGCATCTCCCGGGCCATGCGCCCCCAGGTGCCGTCGGTGAGCACCCGGTCGCGGTCCTCCGCCGCCAGGCGCATCGAGCAATGCCACACCGGCTTTGCCGGCGGCCTGTTCCCGGCTCGTACCGGCTCCTCCAGGAGAGCGGTCAACCTCCGGAAGTCCCGCTTACCCGAGGCGGTGATCTCCGGCTCCAGATCGGCCAGCTCCCCAGCACCGTCCCACGCCGCGACCAACCGCGGATTGACGTGCTCCTCCTGCTTCCCAGGCCCGTACAGGTAGCGCAGCAGCCCACCGACGCGGCAGCCTCGACGGTGGACCCGTGCGATCACCGCAACCGCCGGTCGATCAGTGCCGTCACCTGATCGAGGCGGGCGACGGCGTGCGCGCACAACTGCACCGCCTCGACGGCCCAGCCGGGCAGCTCCCCGGTCGCATTCGCGGCCGCCGCAGCCTGGTTGACGTTGGAGCCGAACATGTTCACTGCGCGGCGGGCGGCGAACAGTTGCCGCTGCAACTCCCGCAAGTCACCGGTAAGGCCCGTGGCCGGCTCTTCTGCGCGCGCTACGCCGATTACCACCTGCGCCGTGTATCCCGCTGGCGTGAGACCGGCTCGCCGGGCCGCCTCAACGACCAGCGCCTTCTCCTCGTCCGAAAGCCGAGGATAGATCCGGTGGGAGCGACCGGGGCTGAGGTGCTCCCGGTGCCGGCCCTGGCCAGAGGCGCTGACATTGCCTTCGGTGCTCACGGCAACGAGTCTTACGCCTGGCCGTTAACGCCCCTGTGAGCGGAACCGTTACCGGCACTGGCCAGCGGCCGGACCTTGGGACCCGGGCGGCCTGATGGCTGCAGCATCGGGCGGCGATAGCCGCGTGGACGATGCGGTCGACGACAGAGGCGGGCGAGGGAAGGCGGATCCGGCGTGCTGGTCGGCGTTCGGGGTGTCGGCACCGAACAGGTCGAGGGTGAGTTGGCGTGGCTGCCGCAGCGCGTGCATGACCTTTCCCGCCACACTAGGGCGTAGCGCAGGCAGTTGTTGCAGGGCCCCGCGTGCTGGCAGCCGGGCAGCCGGACCTTGTCGGCTCGCGCCCCATAGCTCCAAGCCAATGATCAGGGCGTTGACCAGCGGCTCGCAAAGTAGTTCCGGACGGTGCGAGCTGCGATCGTCCGGAACTACTTTGCGGTTTCCTGGCTCAGCTGACTCAAGGCCGACGGTCCCCACCTGGTCGGGTCGTCGCCGGGCGGCACCATCGCCAGGGCCTGCCAGAGCAGGAGGATGTTCAACCAGCCCGCCTCGGCCGGAGTCAGCGGACGCTCGGACTGGTAGCCAGTAAGGAACTCTGCGCGAACTTCGGCCGACACTGGCCCCCAGTTGTGGTAGCGGGTGCCGAGCAGGACCGCCGCGCGGGCTAGCTCGACGATTCGGTGATCATGCTGGGCCTCCTCGAAGTCGAGGATCGCGACGACCTCGCCGCGGGCCCACAAGATGTTGGCGGAGCGGATATCGAAATGGACGAGTTGGCGAGGAAGCCGGTCGGGCGGTGCGCTGGTGACCAGCCCGCGCAGCGTGTCACGAGCGGCCATCGGCAGATGGTCGGCGCGGGAGTCGAGCCAGTCGGTGACCCGGGCCGTCAACGGCTTGAACGAAACGGCGGGGGCGAGAAGGTGATCGGCGTCCGGG
Organism: Micromonospora echinofusca; assembly: GCF_900091445.1. Taxonomy (NCBI): domain Bacteria; kingdom Bacillati; phylum Actinomycetota; class Actinomycetes; order Micromonosporales; family Micromonosporaceae; genus Micromonospora; species Micromonospora echinofusca. Next base: position 1,919,060 of record NZ_LT607733.1, on the reverse strand, counting down.
TATGCGGCCAGCGCGTCCTGCAATTGGGCGAGTATGAGTCCGGCCGCCCGCACCTGGTTGAGATCAGCGGTGTCGAGGAGGTCGCCCACGATCTCGCGCTGCAGGCTCATCGAGACACGGTCGACCTCGACCTGGAGGCGGCCTTCTCGTGCGGGAACCGGCGGCGAAACCGGTAGCCCTCGGCCGTCGAGCCAGCTCGTGAGACGCGCCGTCTCCATCAAACGCGGAAAACGCTCGGGCACTACCGACCATTTCGCGAGCAGTCGGCCGGACGGCGTGCCGACCCAAGCTATCGCGTTGCCCCCGCTCATGACGATTCGCTCGCAGGAGTCGATGCGAACGCCCCAGTGCTCCTTCAGCATCGCGGCGACCCAGCGGCCGGCCGACTCTGAATCGCCGAAGCCGAACCGTTCGTCGAGCGCGTGGCGAGGGTCGTGCGGCTCCCACAGCATCTCCAACGTCGGCGCCTGCGATTCGATCATGCGTTGTATCCCATCACAGGGCCGGCGGATGCCGCTCGCCCGGCGCCGTCAGACAACCACTCGAATAACCATCCAGGTGGCGGGCTGCGCGGGCGGCATACGCGTGCCAGTAGATGCCGATCTTCTATCGTCCCGGGCGGGCAGAGTCGGAATCATCCCCGGCGCGCGGTGTCGATGGTGAGGTCGGCGCGATCGCGGGTGCCGTCGGTTCTCAAGAAGTCGTCTTCCTCGATCATCCACTTCCGCCAGCGTTGCTCGGCAACGGCGAAGGAACGGTCGCGAGGACTGCATCGGATGAACCCGCCACGGTCGGAGCAAGATATGGCCATTAGCCGCCAATCTCGACCGGGCGCGGTCGAGAACACCCGGCGGGGTGTCGGCTGGCTCATGTCCGGTCCGGTTGATCTGGCACCAGCGGTCCTCCGTGGCCTGTGGCGGGGCCAACTTCCCGAGACATGCGGCGCAGGTCGTCCGCCGGACGATCGGTGCTGCACGGCCTGGCTATTTGGTGGCCCACTTCGCGCGGTCACGGGCCACCTCATTTGTCAACGCCAGCTGAAGGCCATCATCAAGATCACTCATAAAGTGTGTGCCAGAGCCAGATCCAGCTTTCAGGCGGAGCCGACAGCTACTCGTAGACGCAGGCCGCCCGCAGGATGTCCGCTACCAGTGACCACGTGGGCTGCTCAGGTAGCTCCCGACCCTGATTGCGTGCCCAGCCGTCCATGCTGCCGATCCAGGAGGACATAGCTTCGAGGTAGCGGGGCAGGTCTACGTTCTCCCAGTAGTCCGGGGGCGTAGCCGACTCTTCGGCGAGCGCCCGAACGTAGGCCGCCAGATCCTCGCGGTTTTTCACCGCGCCGGTGTCGTTGAGATCCATTAGCCGATGATCGCTTACCAGTCGAATGGCCCGATAGGAGCCGTGCAGGGCCGATCGCAAGGTCGTGACGATCGCAGGGCGCTCAACCGCCGTCGAGGGCGGGGCGATCGCTGCCGCGCCGCTTCGCGGCTTGCCATCGGGTATTGGACTCCAGGCGCGCCGAAGTCGGTGGTACGCCAAGCCACCCCCGACCTGAGAGGCCGGGGGCGGTAAGCCGTACGCCGCCGGGCCGGACAGCCACGCGCCCACCGCCCAGCCGTGCCAGCCACGTGCCGGTAACCGGTGTTCCAAACGGTCAGCAGCGGCAGATCGGGGCACCCATCGTCACTCAGCTCCACGGCGTTATGACGACGCACGGTGCCGAGCAGGGCCTGCTCGTCGCCTGGGGTGGACTGACGAAGCCCGCGCGAGACGCGCTGAAGAACCAGCACCTACGGGTGCGGGTGTGGGAAGCAGGGGACGTGGTCGACGCCGTCCTACGGACGTACGACCGGCTGCCTGAAGAGATCCGCACTCAAGTGCCGCTACGCCGGGTATGGATGCTCTCGGACGCTGGCCTCTGACACGTGCCGCTCAATTGAAGCGCATGCCGCGCACCGCGCACGCATTCCTGGGTGGGCCTGGACTGCAGCAACCAGGCCCACCCCGCGGTCGGTTCCAGTTCAGGCCAGAGGATGTGGCTCGTTGGTCAAGGCCGCTAGAGCGGCGGCAACCTCCTGAAGACTCGCCCGGACGTACGTAGTGGTCGTGCCGACGTCGCTGCCGCTGTCGGAGTGACCGGCGTACGCGCGGGCCACGGCGTAGCCGAAGTTCCGCTCGACCCACGTCAACGTCGTGTGCCGCAGCCAGTGCGTGCTGATCTGCTGCACGTACACCCACGGCAGGTGCTCACCGATGCGCACCCACAGGTGGTCGTAGCGCCGGTAGGTGATCGGCTGCCCGTTGCGGTAACGCAGCAGTTGGCCCGTTCCCACCGCCTGGCGTTCCTCGGCATGCTGCTGCAGATGCCTCATCAACGTCGGTGACACCGGCTGCCACCGCACCGTGTCGCCCTTTTCCCGCAGCAGGATGAGGCACTGGTCCGGGTCCAGGTCGACGGGCCGCAGAGCCAGCGCACCGCCCCGGCGGCACGCGGTCTCGGTGTGCAGTCGTAGCAGCAGGCTGTCCAGCGCGGGGTCGTCGCCCGTGCTGGCGGCGACGGCGTTGATCTCCGCCAGCCTGCTGTCGGCCACCGCTCGTCTGGTGCTGGGCAGCCGCCGCGGCTTGGCCACCTTCAGGGCAGGGTTGTCCGCCGCCGCGATGTACCCGTCGGCAACGGCCCGCTTGTACAGACACCTCAGGGCGGCGATCAGGTGCTCCGCCGCACTCCGCCCACCCCGGGCGTTACGCCGGGCCACCACATGCGTCTTGGCGTACTCGGCGAGCTGCTCGATCTCCGACGGAGTCGGCTCGTCGAGCCGTCGCTGTCCCCAGTGCTCCAAGACCCGCTTCCAGTACGAGCCGTACGCCCTCCGCGTACCATCGCTGACCGCCGCCGCTACCACCGGTACGTACTCGGCGAACGTTGGCGCGGGTGGACGGTCCGACGCCGCGTCGACGAGGTCAGCCGGCGAGATCCCCATCCGCGCCAGCAGCAACCGCGCGGCATCCAGCTCCGCCCGGCCCACGGTGGTGTCGCTCATGCCTGACCACCGCCCAGCAAATCGGCGTGAGCCGCCACCACCATCGCGTCGAGGGCGGCGGGCGGGTGCACCACAAGCAGGCCGTCGGCAGGGTTCGCGGCCAGCAGCACCCGGTCGCCGGCGGTCAGCCCACACCAGTGCCGGACAGCCGCCGGCAGATGCAGGTGGCCCTGGCCGGTGACGGTGAAGACGCCCTGCCGGTCCAACCGGACGACGATGACTCCCGAGCCCTCGCGGATGTGCAGCCGCGTGCCCGGCCCCCATCCGAGGGCACGGGTGATCGCACGGTCGGCGATTCGGCCACTGGGGTCGATGGCAGCCAGGCCGTACACCATCGTGCCGGCACGTGGCGACGGCAGAACCGGCAGCGGCAACGGCGGGCGACGAGAAGCTCCCCCACGCGGCTCGCTCCGCCCCGGCTGTCGATCAGGCAGCAACACGGGCGGAATGACCGGAGCCACAGAACGCTCAGCCACGACAACCGCCCCCGCTCGAGACAGGCTCGATCGAGGGTGTCGCTGAGATCAGATTTGCGTGATCAAGCGTGCTTGACCACCAGTACGCGAAACACAGCATGGATGCTGCAATTTGGTGTCCGAGGGGGGACTTGAACCCCGCGTAGACAGCGTTCTGACCTGCGGCGATCCTATCGACCCTGCTCAGCATGTGTCTACTCGTGGCCGCTTGTAGCCGCTTGTAGCCCTCTGTTCCCGCCCGTGATCCCGCCGGGATCACCGTTGATCTTGCCCATGCGAACGGGGCCGGCGCACCGCGCCGGCCCCGCTGCTGTACGGCTACAGTTCCACGGCTCCGTGAACCGTGTCGGCCGCGTCGACCGGGACTTCCTCCCAGCACCAGATGCTGCCCATCACCACGTACCGGCCGCGCTCGTTGGGCGCGATCCGCAGGTACGGCTCGTCCTCGCCGAGGGCGCGCCGGTCGACGACGATCACGTCACCGTCCCACCACATCGGGCAGACGTCGGCGTCGAGCGCCCGGCTCAGCCTCGGCTCCGTCAGGCCGGACGTCGCGTAGACGGCCCGCCAGTGCCGGCGGGCGTGCTCCTGGTCGGTCACCACCGCGGCGGCGACGTCGCGGGTGCATCCCCACACCGCCCAGCCGCTCCAGCGGCCGATCAGCGTGCCGGCGTACGCCGACTCGAAGCGGCGGCCGCCGTCGTACGGGTACTCCAGCCACTCCCCCGCGAAGTACCCGGACTCGCCGGGTTGCAAGGCGCGGTCGAGGTCGAGCGGCGGGGCCGCCTCGGTCAAGCGAGGGGCCTCAAGAGTCAGTTCCACGTGAACTCCTTCGGTCAGTCGAACAGGGTCGGGGCGGGCGGCTCGGGCAGCTCCGCCAGTTCGGGGACTTCCTGGCCGGTCTGTTCCTGCCACCAGGCCGCGAACATGCGCCGGTGGCACCACGCGTTCGGCGGCGACACCGACAGGTCGCAGAAGCAGAGCAGGACCAGGCGCTCATCGCCGGCGACGTCGGCGATGGCCGCTAGGTCGTCGGCGATGACGTCAACGCCGGCCGCTTCCAGCCGCTCGACGTAGATGTACCGGTACGGCGCCTCGTCGAGCTTCAACATCGCGTAGCTCGGAGCGAGGACCCGCGCGAACCCGGCCAGGTCGTACGGCAGCGGGAAGCGCGGAGCGCCGACGGTCGTGCGGACCGGGGCGCCCTGATCCGGCCTGAACCGCTGGTAGCGGCTCGTGAACAGCTTCAACTCATCCTCCATGTTGAGGTGACTCGTGGTCGTTGTAGAGATGCGCGATCTTCGGGACCAGCTCCTCCAGGTGCGCGGCGAGCGCGTCCACGGCGGACGCGACGACCGTCGGCGGGCCGGTGATGGTCAGCAGCTCCAGCTCGGTGATCTCGTCGCCCTCGGCGACGTCGACCGCTCCCCCGTCTCCGGGCAGCGGCGGCAGCGGCATGACCGCCTTCGCCGTCACCTGCGGGATGTAGAGCCCGTCGTTGATCCTGAACACGATGCTCATGCCCCTGCTCCCATCACCAGTCGCCGCCGCCGGCACTTCGGTCCGACCCGCTCGGCGCGGGCCCGCTTCGTGCGCAGCAGTCGCCCGCAGTCCTCGCACTCCACCGGCTCTTCGTCCGGGCTGGCCGCCACCTGGTCAGGCATCGGCTACCTCCTCCCTTGCAGCCGGGCGGCGATCGCCCGGCACCATCCGCGGTCGACGCCGAGCCGGTCCGCCACCTCGTCGGGCTGGTAGCCGTCGACCAGGTAGCGGGTGGCCAGCTTCGCCACGGCGTCGTCGACCGGAGCGGCTTCGGCCGGCGGCCGGGTGGCCGCCGGCCGGCTCCGGCGCGGCGGCAGCTCGGCTCCCGTCTCGCGCCGGGTGGCGCGGGCCCGGGCCAGTGCCCGGTCCCGCGCCGTCTCCGGTTGCGTGCCGGCCACTACCGGGCCCGCCGCCGTCGGTGCCGCAGCCGCCGCCGGTACTCGACGTGCATCACCCGCAGCCGAACCCGGCGCTGGTCCGCCAGGCGGACTAGCGGGGCGGCGAGCCGGCGCACGGCGGCAACGATCCGGCGGAGCACGGCCACCAGCCCGCGGTACGCGACCCGGGCCGCCTCGACTCGCCGGGCGAGGACTTCGGCGAACTGCCGCCACACCTCGGCGACCTGCCGGCCAGCCGCTCCAGGGCTGCCCGGATGCGGGCGACCTGCTCCGGGTCGAGCTGCGGCGCGCGGACGACGGCGGGCGCGGTCACGCCGCCACCCTCGCCTCGGCGCTGGCTTCGGCCGGCGCGGGCAGCGCGACGACCGCGACCGACCGTTCCGCCAGCCACTCACGGCCGACGCGCGCCAGCCGTTCGACCAGCTCGTTGCGCACCTTCTCGGCGCCCTCGGCGAACTGCTCCAGGTGGGCGACCACCCCCCGGTAGTCGGGGTCGGTCTCGGCCTTCTTCCTCGCCGACGGGAGCAGCCACCGCTCGTTGGCGGCCACCTCCATGTCGGCGACGTCGCACGCGAACGCGATGCCGCGCAGCTCGGCTGCCTTGTGGATCGCGTCGACCACGGCGGTGGCCAGGTCGCGGGCGTCCCGCTCGCGCAGGTCCAGGGCGAGGTCTTCCGCCATCGTGGTCAGCGCCGTGGTGGCCAGCTCGCGAACCGCGATGTAGCCGGGCAGGGCCGCCTTGACCTGGCGGGCCTCCTCTTCGGTCTTTGCGTTCCGACTCACGCGACCTCACCTCGCGCTGCTCGGTGGCCGCAGTCGTGCATTGCGGCCGTACAGCTTGCGGGCACAATGGCCCCCTCTCCGCTGGGTTGCTCCGGCAGCTGGGCTGCCCTGACTTCCGCGACGAGCGCCGGACCGGCGTGAGTGTCAAACACCGCGTGGAGGGCGACCCGGAAGGCCGCCGGCCCGAGCGGGACCACGTTCAGCATCCGCGCCTGCCTGTAAAGCTCGGCCTGCGCTCCTCGCATCGCCTGCTGGAGTTCGGCCGGCGAGTCCGGCAGCGGCCAGGCCCACAGGACCGTGACCACTCCGCACGCACCGATGACCTCCAACAGACGGGGGTTATACATAAACATTGTATATCAGTACACCACCTCGGTCAAATTGTGACCGTACAGGTCACGGCCCCGATCAAGGGTTCAGCACGCCGGCCCGGACGCGCAGGAGCGCCCCGCGCTGATCGCGCGGGGCGCTCGCCGCTCTGCCTACGTCAGTGCTGGCACACCGAGCACCAGCCCTGCTCCTGCACCGCGTCGTCGTGGCCCTCCCACGTGCAGTTCGGGTCGACCCTCGGCAGGTCGCCCGGCACCGGCGTCACGTCGACGACCTCGGCCGGGATCGCCACCACGGCCTCCGGGTCCAGCTCCACCTTGACCGACGCCGCGATCGCCTGCGCCTTGCGCAGCTTCGCCGACACCTTCCCCGCCGCCGTCCGCAGGTGGTCGACGCGCTGCCGGTACGCGGCCACGCCGCCGTCGGCGCCGGCGAGCAGCTTCGCCAGCTCCACCTCGTCCAGCTGCGCCAGCTCGGCCAGGATCTCGCCGGCCGCCGCCAAGCGGTCGATCTTGCTGACGACCTTCTTCCGCTTCTCGACGACCTTCTCCTGCTCTTCCTCGCTGTGCTCGGCGTCGTCGAGCTGGAAGAACCCGCCCTGCTCCTCGGCCGCCTTGCACGCCTTGGCGAACGCCTCCGCGTCCCGCGCCGACGAGAACTCGCCGCGCGCCCACTTCACCAGGAACCGCCGCTGCTGGTCGGCGGACAGCCGGCACACGTACCAGGCGACGCCCACCTGGAGCTGCCCCTTGGCCACCAGCTGCTTCGCGTCGTCGATCAGCCCGAGCAGGTCGATCCGCCACCCGACGTACGGCACGCTCTTACCGAACAGCTCGGCGATCGCCCCCGTCTCCCAGCCGGCCTGGGCGAGGCGCGCGTAGGCCGCGGCCTCCTCCATCGGCGTCATGTCCTGCCGGTTGACGTTCTCGGCGACCTGCGCGATGAACGCCGCCTCGTCGTCCATCTCCCAGACCATCGCGGCCAGGTCCTCGATGCCGCCCTGCTGGGCGGCCCGCCACCGCCGCTCGCCGACGACAAGGCGGTAGGTGCCCGCCTTGGCCGTCTTGCGGACGGCGACCGGCTGGAGCTGGCCCAGCTTCTTCATCGAGGCCGCCAGCTCGGTCAGCTCCTCCTCGCTGAACAGCTTGCGAGGCTGGTCGGGGTCCGCCTCGATCTTGGCGACCGGAATGGTCCGCAGGGTCGGCTTCTTCGCCGTCGCGGTCGCAACCATCGTGTTCCTCCACAGTGAACGATGTACGCATGTCGTACACATTCATTGTAGTCAGAAAACGATCTTGCCGTCAATACTTTATGTATGAACTCGGGGCTGTGACCGGCCTAGATCGCCACAGCATGTGGGGCGACCACACTGGCGTCGGCCACGAGTGACAGCAAGGCGACTGCCACCCCGGACACGACTTTCCCGGCCCGGTCCCTGACCGACGAGCCTCCGCGGGTCTGACCGGCCAGGTGCGGCGCAGGTCGCAGCAGCGCCGCGATCCGCTCAAGCCGGTCATCGCCCATCTCAACGTCGTCCACTCGGCCCGACTCCAGCTCAGCCTCTATCCGCTGCGCCAGCGTCAGCACCTCGATCGTGCGCTTGCGTGGCAAAACCTGATCCCCGCCATTCCGCTTCGATGCGCCAGCGTTCCCACCGTGACCGCACTACCTACGGTCGGACTTAAGGCGCTCCTAATCGAATGATGACGAGATCGTAAACCGCACCACACGGACCGCAACAGCCTTGGTCGGCGAGGTCGAAGGAAGCTTTCAGCCTGTAACCGACAGTGCAAAGTTCCCTTCAGCAATGAAACGCCGAGGCTGGTACCATGCCGCGCTCACTTCCAGACGAACTCCAGACGGTCCAGGTCAAGCTGCGACGACCCCGCCCGGGTGGCCGGCTTGACGATCACTCGGTCGAGCACCAGCGCGAGCAGTTCCCGGCGCCGCTCCAGCGGCGCGTCGACCCACCACTCGGCCAGCGCCTCCGGCGTGGCGGCCGGCAAGGACTCCAGCCGCGCCGCCTGGGCCAGGTTCTCGCGGATGGCCTTCTGCTCCGCCTTGACCTCGGCCTCGATCGCTTTCAACGTGACCAGGCTGATCTCTCGCTTGGCGTACGCCTGGCCGGCCTCGGCCAGGCGCTCGTCGAGGGCGTCCAGCGCCTCCGCCACCTGCACGTCGCCGCGCACGGCGGAACGGACCGCCGCCTCCAGGCGGGCACGCACCTTCGGCGACGCCAGCCGGGCCAACGCCCGCGCCGTGACCTCTTCCTCCAGGGCCTCGGCGGCGATACGGATGCGACCACACCCGTAGCTCGGACTTCCAGCCCGACACACGTACCCGCGCTTACCGCTGTTGCTCGGCTGCGTATAGAGAGACTTCCCACACATGTGCGGACCGTTATCGTCGGCGCCTTGTAGCGGGTACCCACATTGGAGGAACCCGCCAGACAGGAGGTACTTACGCACGTTGGTGGCGAACGGCTGCTTGCGGGCCGGGTCGTCCAGGAGCTTGACCAGCTCATGGTGCGTCTTCTCGTCGAGGATCGCCGCCCACTGCCCTGCACCCACCACCTCCCCGTGGTAGGTCTTGAGCCCGGCGAGCCGCGGGTTCCGCATGAGCCGCGACAGCGACTGCTGGGTCCACGGCCGACCGGCCGACGTCCTGACATCCCGCGCCCGCAGATCCGCAACCACTGACCGCATACTCTCGCCGCCCAGCACCCGCTTGGCGATGTCGCGGATCACTACCGCCTCAGGCTCGATGACCTCTCGGCCTGTCTCGTCGTACCCATAGCAACGCAACGTCCCCGACCCCCGGGCCTGCCTGGGCGACCGCCTGCCGAGCTGGGAGGCAGCCGCCGCACGGATGTGTCGCCTACTGCTCGACCGGCGAACGCTGCCGAACTGGCGGGGAGGGACCAGCAGACCCGTCGCCTCGGCGGGGGGAATCACCGCTGCGATCGGTCGACAGGAGCACCAGCCGAGGAGAGGCTGGCCCCTACGGTAGCAGTGCCGCAACGCACCGTGCTACGTACGCCTACGTATATGTTCCGTTCACAGTTGACCGTAATACTGCCGGCCGACCTCATACCCAGAGGGGATCGCCCCGGAACGCCAGGAGGGCTCGGAATCCCCGATTAGCTGGGATTCCGAGCCCTTCGTGACGCTTCTGCCCTGCACTGCCCCGTTGGGCGGATCGGCCAGGGGTTAAGTCCCCCGACTACGGCCTGACCGACCCGCCCACCGACCGACCGGGACGCGATCAGTGGGGTCACATTACCTGATTGCGCCCGTACGGATAGCGGCTACAGAGACACCCACTGGTCGCCCTTGCGGTACTGGATCTCCACGCAGCCGTAGTTCGGCTCGCCGAAGTCACGCAGCGGCCCGAAGTCCTCGTCGCCGCCCGGCTCGCCATTCGTCCAGATCAGGCCCTCGTACACCACGCCGCGCTCCGCCGCGTCGACGTCCTTCCCGTCCGCGATCGCGCTCGCGTCGATGTCGCCGCCGTCGAGCACCCGCCAACGGCGCCCCTCCGTGCGGGCGCGCTCGATCATCGCTTCCGTCGCCTGCCGGGGGCCCGCCGTGCCAACCTCCGACTCCCACGTGCCGTGCAGCTCGTGATCCCGGTCCCGGGTAATCACCCAGGCGTACGGGTGCTCGGGGAACTTCGCCGCCTGCGCGGCCTGGATCATCGCCATCGACACCATCTGTCTCTCCTCCTCTACGCGACCCCGGCGCCGGCCGGCACCCGGGCTTCCTGCTCGTCGGTTTCGTCGGCGACGTCGCCGGCTGTCTTCATCGCCTGGAGCTCGGCCCGCGCCTCCTTGATGCGGTTCCGACCCCACCGCTCGCTCCGGCGGAACTTCTGGCCGAGGGCCTGGCCGGTCAGCGGGCGCCCGGCGGCCACTGAGTCCCGCCACTCCTTGCGGGCGGCAGCCCACAGCTCCTCGGCCGCCGCGTCCGGGGACACCGGCACCGGGTCGGGCGGCGGCAGCGGCAGCTCCTGCTGCTGCCGGTTCGGCCACGGCTCGGGCGGCACCACCGCGTCCATGCGCGGCATCGGCACCCGGGCCGCCGCCGGCAGCGGCACCGGCAGCCCTTCCGGCAGCGACACCGGGTCGGGCTCCAGCGCGGGGTCCAGATCCGGCACCGGCTCGGCCTCGGCCGCCGGCAGCGGCACCGGGTCCGGCAGCGGCACGGGCTCGGCCGCCGGCAGCGGCACGGGCTCGGGGTCGGCCGCCGGCAACGGCTCGGGGTCGGCCGCCGGCAACGGCACCGGGTCGGCGTCGACCGCCGGCAGCGGCACCGGCTCGGGCTCGGCAGCCGGCTCGGGCTCGGCAGCCGGCAACGGCACCGGGTCGGCGTCGGCCGCCCGCAGCGGCACCGGCTCGGGCTCGGCCGCCGGCAACGGCACCGGGTCGGCGTCGGCCGCCCGCAGCGGCACCGGGTCCGGCAGCGGCAAGGGCTCGGCGGCCGGCAGCGGCACCGAGGCGACAGCGGCAGGCGGCGGCACCGGGGCCGGCGGCACCGACGCGCCGGCAGCCGCCATGGCGAGGGCGCGCTCGGCTGCGACCGCCGTGCGCCGCTGGTGCGCGAGCACCGTCAGCCCGATCGACGCCACCAGCGCCAGGCCGTCGACGGACAGCGGCAGGGTGCTCGCCGTAAGGCTGTCCTCGCCATAGGCCAGGGCCAGGGCCTTCATGTGCCGGTAGCTGGCGACTGCGGCGACCCCGGCAACGATCACCGTCCCGACGATCTGCGTGCCCCTCGCCAGCGGGTGCCGCGGTGCCGGCACCCGCATCATCACTTCGGAGCACAGCAGGAGCGCCAGCGGCGGCCAGCCGGCAACGAACTTCTGCCCGACGCCGGCACCGGCGTGCGCGATGTTCGCCGCGAGGGACGCGCCGATGCCGGCAACGAATGCCGACCAGGCGACTACCCACGCGCCCTTGCTTGGCCGCTCCGGCAGGTTGGTCTTCTCCACGTGAACCACTCCTGCACCTACCCGGCTGCCAGGGCCAGTCGTGCCGGCAGGGCTGCCGGCACCTCGTTCCACTCCATCGGTTCTCCTCCAACAGGTCGGGGCCGCCCGAGTTGCCCCGGGCGGCCCTCGTCGGTCACTACAGGCGGGTGAGCGTCTCCCCCACCAGCGGCCCGCGCTCGGCCACCGCCCGCTCGTGCTCGAACAGGTGGTCGACGCACAGCAGCTCGGTCTGCTTCCACGGGTCCAGCTCCAGGCCCTCCTCCGGGTCGAGCAGGCACAGCCCGCCGTCCCCGCACTTCTCGCCGTCGTGCTCGGTCACCAGGCGGGCGACGGCCAGCGCGGTGCAGCGGCCGCCGTCCTCCTCGGGCACGAACTCGGCGTTGAAGGTCGGGATCACGATGCGGCGGGTGCAGGTCTGGGCGGTCATCTTCGGCTCCTCAGGTCAGGTCGGGCTCGGGGTCGGGCAGGGAAAGGGCGGGCGCGCTCGAGGCGCGCCCGCCGGCTCGGTCAGCGGTAGCGGTTGAGGGTCACCGTGTACTCGCGGCCGTCGGTCAGCCGCAGCACGACGCCGTTGTCCCGCGTCATGAAGCCCGCGCCGGCCAGCGTCTGGACCTCGCGGACCTCGACCGGCTCGTCGTCGTTGTCGACAAGCGGCTCGTCGCCGATCGACTCGGCGGCCGTCTCCAGGTCGAGGTCCTCGACGGCGACCCGCAGGGCGCGCTCCAGGATCTCCTCGTAGCTCAGCATCGGACTGACTCCTTCATGCAGGATGAGGGGCGGTGCGTACATATTCATTGTATGCGTCCGACACTCTCCCCGTACAGTTTTTATGTACGCCTCGGGCCGTGTAGCAGGTCACACAGGCCGCGCCACCCCCGTCCACGGAGGCCGCCGAACGGCCACGGTCGGGTAGTGGAGTGAGGAGGGAGGCGCGACCCGGCTTAGGCGGGCTGTGGCCGGGCGGGGCGGACGGTCACTGCGCCGACCGCTCCCCCAGCCGCCGGGCGTCCAGCTCGGCCGCCGCCTCCAGCAGCCACGCCGGCGGGCCCGGCCGCCGGCCCGCACGCCGGGCCAGCGCCCGGCCGCCCGGCGCGGTCCGTTCGGCACCGCACGCCCGGCAGCTGGTCGTCAGCCACACCAGGCCGCCGCCCTCCTGCGCCGATCCGTCAAGCAGGCCCGCGCAGCCGTCGCACACGCCCACCGCGCCGGCCTCTGCGGCCGCGGTGAACGCCTCCACGTCGACCAGGCCGTCACGCACCAGCCTCGCGTCGATCGCCACCGCTACCTCCTGGCCTCCGATGTGGAGCGGGGCCGGACGAAGGTCGCCCCTCGCCCGGCCCCGCACCGCCCTACTCCTGCGGACTCGCCGGCAAGGCCAGCAGGTCCGGCAGCGCCAGCCGACCGTCCCGGTAGGCCCGCGCCACCTCCTCACGGCCGCCCTTCTTGAAGGTCAGCGTCGTCGACGGCGGCGGCGGCTCCGCGACCTCCACGAAGTCGAGAACGCGGCCCGTCTCGCCGTCGACCACCGTGCCGTCCGGCTCGACCTTCATCCGGCCGAGCAGCGCCTTGCGCCACGCCGGCCGCACCGACTCCACCGGCGCCGGGGTCGTCACCTGGACCTCCGAAGGGTGCTCCTGCTTGCACCAGGCCAGGAACCCGGCCTCGTCGACCACGTAGCCAGTCTTCGGCTCGGAGAGCGTCACCTGCGCCACCGGCTGGTCGTAGCCCGGCAGCCGCACCTCGATCGTCTTGACGCCGATCGCGCGGTTCAGCTCGATCAGGCGGCCGTCGGCCTCGGCGCGGGCCGCGTCGTAGACCTTCTTCACCTCGTCCATGAGGGCCTTGAGCACCGCCGCCCGCATGGACTCCTGCCGGATCTCGCTCACCGGGCCGCTCCCGCCGTCTCGGGCTGCCGGCCGTTGGCGGCCGGCGTGTCGGCCGCCTCGGTCAGCGCGCTGTCGAGCTGGGTGCCCGGGGCCTCCGCCGCGCGCCGGGCGGCCGAGATCTCCGCGCCCCGCTGGTTGAAGGCGTCGCGCAGCCTCTGCGTCTTGCCGAGCCGCTGCGCCCGCTGCCACAGCACCGCCAGGTCCTCGCGCGACGAGCACGCCGCGAGGGCCTTCGGCCAGTCGAGGTCCTTCGGCGGCTCGCCGTTGTCCAGCCAGTCGAGCAGCTGGTGGCCCAGCTCCGCGCCCGGCTTGTGGATCACCTGGTCGGCCAGGGCGTCGCACCGGCTCTTCGTTACCCGCAGGTAGTGGCCCTGGTCGAGGTCGCCCACCAGGTCGAACTCGTACTCCAGCCCGTCGCGCTGGTCGGGCTGCATCCCCAGCTTCGACACCTGCTTCTTGCCGTCCGCGCCTTCGGTAATCTCGTACTTCTGCTTGGACCGCAGGCACACCACGACGTGTCCGGGGAAGCTCATCAGCGCCTCGATGTACGCCCGCTCGATCGGGCGCACGTCCTTCCAGCCGTCCATCGACCGGCCGCCGTGGTTACGGGCGAACAGGTCGACCAGCTCCAAGATGCCGCCCGGCCCGAACCAGTAGTGCGAGGCCGAGTCGAGCATGAAGCCCGTGAAGCCCGCCACCGCCGCCTCGTCGATCAGCTCGACGAGCTGCCGGGGGTCGTACCTGACCGGGCTGATCTTCGAGAAGCCGTAGCCGCCGGCCTCCTCGGGCGTCATGTCGCCGACGCCGGGCAGCTCCGGGTTGACCGCGTACTTGTCGGCCGAGTCCCGCTCGGTGTCGACGAACGCGATCCGCTCGATGCCCTCCGCGATCGTCATAGCGCCGGTCAGCGTGTACAGCAGCTTGAGGCCGGTCAGCGTCTTGCCCGCGCCGCTCGGCCCGGCGAGGGCGATGCGCGCCTTCGCCTTCTTCCGGGTGGCTGGCATGAACCGTGAACTCATCCTTCGTTCCTTTCCACGTGAACGAACCTACATAGACTCTATACGGCCGCAATCCACGACCGTAGCCCTACACCCCGAGGGCAACAAAAACGGCGGCGTGACCCGCGCAGGCTTCACTCCCGACGGCGGCCGGCATGGCGCAGTCGGGACGCCAGCAGATCACCGGCGTGCCCAGCTCAGTGCATCCGCCCTGCTCGCGATGCCGCCAGTCGTCCCCGGCGGGGACGAGTTCGCCGCTGCACGTCACGCACTGCGCGACGTCAACCGGCGCGAGGTGGACCCTCACTCCCCGATCACTCTCCTTGCTTCCTCGGGCACGGCCCGCAGCGCGGGCCCGTGCAGCGGAGCCGACTTCCTGCACCCGGGATGAGCACAGGAGCCATTCGGCCCCTCGACGTACCGGTGGTCGACACCGCTCGCGGCGCGGCGCCCAACCGTTTCTTGTTCCCTGTATGTCTTGCGTCCGCGTGGCGGACCAACTCGGTCCGCCTGGCGGACTAGTTCTAGTCCGCGACCCGGACTAGAACCGCCCTTCACTAGTCCGTCCACCGGACTACCAGACCTGGGCGATTCGGGCGCGGCTGGTCCGGCACGCGGACCAACTACGCCCCGATCGGTGAGGCTGCGCAACAGATCCGGCGGCACTCCCATGCGGTACACCGTGCGGGCCTTCTTGCGCCGGGCGTCCGCGACCGTCGGCCGATCGCGCCACACCCACTTGTTCTCCGGGCGCTCCTCGTCGCCCTCGCCGACCTTGCCCTCCAGCAGGTTCAGATACTTCGCCACCGACGACCGGGAGAGCCCGGTCGCCTTCTGCAAGTCGGTCAGGCTCGGCGTGAACTGCTCGGGAATCGTCGCCGTGGCCGCGTCGGACCACGTGAGCAGCGTCAGGATGAGCTGCCGGCCGGGAGGGTCGAGCGTGCAGAGCTCGTGCCTCACCGCGCGCTCGACCGTCCAACGGTCCACCATGCAGGCGGCCTCTCTGTGCAGCGCCGCCAGCGCACCGTCGCCCGAACTGGCGTACGATGCGCGTGCGACCCGTTTCTCCGTTGCGGGCTCCACTTCGGCCCCGCCAGATGACCGCCTGGCGGGGTCGACGCGTTTCCGGCACCCTACACCCGCGATATACGGCCGCAATGGGTTCCGGCGTGCTCATATCTACGCCGCCTCGTCGTCGGCTTCGAGGACGTCCCACGGGTCCCACACGATCGTCCGCTTCGTCTCATCGGCCCAGGCGTAGATCGTCGTGAGCTTCCACTGCGGGTTGTTGCTGACCTCGCCGTCCTCCTTGGGCAGCTGACCCTTGGACCGCCACTGGTACGGCGTGTTGTCCTTCACGCCGAACATGCGGACCAGCTCCTTGAGCCCGACCATCACTGGCAGCTCCAGCGGGCCCGGCGTCATCAGGTCGGCCGCGATCTTCCGCGTAACCGCCTTGAGCTTGACCTGGTTCACCCTCACTATCCCTCTCCTCCCACGGCCGGATGCCATACAAGGTCAATGTACGGCACCCTCCGGGGATGCTTAGGCCGCCACCCTGGCGGCGCAGTACGGCACGCGATACACCAGGTCGCGCGCCATGCTCAGCCGTGACCTGCTCGCCATTCCTCCTGTCGAGATCGGGGACATGTACAAAGACATTGTATGCGATGGGGGGCCACGCTGTCAATATTGTATGTACGGCCGGCGGGTCGCATTGCCCGCCGCTCGCCCCGGCGGCTATGCTGGCCACTCCACGTGAACGCAGAGCAGCCCCGGATTTCGCGGTCCGGGGCTGCACTGTTTCCGAGGGCGGGCGACAGGCGTCGCAGGGCGCTACCGGATGGCCTCCAGCCGCAACCAGGAGTCGCGGAGGACGAACGTCGTGGCCGCGCCGTCCGCCGTGTTCTGCCCCCACTCCAGCGTCAGCGCGCCCGGACCGTTCGCGGTGACCGTCCCATGCACCCACGCCCGGTCGAACGTGCCGGTCGCCCCCAGCGCCAGCGTGCCGGCGTCGAACACCAGCTGGAAGCTCGGCTTCGTCGGGTCCGCCAGCAGAGGCCCGTCCGCACTCCACCTCATGCCGCCGGACCCGGCGCTGAACACGAACCGGCCCTTGAAGTCGGCCACCGCCGAACTGCGGTACCAGACAGCGCCGGACAGCGCGTACGTGCCGGCAGCCGGGATCGGCAGCACCAGCTGCGGGTCGGCGAGGAAGGCCGTCGAGTTGTTCTGCGGCTCGTCCGTCTTGCGCGCCCAGATGGGAGCGGTCGAGGGGCGAGCTGCCCAGCCGACGATGTGGTTCCCCGCAGGCGGCGTCTTCAGCACGAACACCTTCGCGTTCACCGCGACCGGGCCCACCATCGACACCACCCGGATCGGCACGGTGTCGCCGTCGTGCACCACCCGGACCGTGCCGTCGCCGGCGACACTGACCACCCGCGCCGGCCGCAGCCGCCACGTCAGCCCCAGCCGCGCCATGCGCTCGAGGACGGCTTCGGCGATCGCCTTCACCGGCACCCCCGCCACAGGGCTACCCCCGCTCATGCCTCACCGCCGTTCGTGTCCGCGTACGCCCGCCGCAGGGTGTGCCGCATCGCCCCGCCCGGCACCAGCGGCAGCGTCCAGCCGACCTCCAGCCACCGCCGCCCGTTCCACCGCACCACGTCGTAGGCGTCGTGCCGCGGGTCGGCCGGGGTGCTCAGCTCCACCGTCTCGTACACCGTCTGCTGGATGCCCAGCGTTCGGGCGTACACCGTCGCCTGTGCCTGCGACCGCACCTGCACGTCGACCGTCTTCGGCAGCACGAACCCGCGCCGCGCGATCGAGTGCGGCGCCGACGCCGGCACGTCGTACACCCCGACCACCGGCTCCGCGTCCGACCCAGGGTCGTTGCTGACCGCCACGAACCGGTTCGGTGCGTCCAGCAGGCCCGACACCCGCGAGATCGACCCCCGGATCACCCGGCCGGAGGCGTCCAGGTCGATGGTCACCGCCTCGCTGGCCGGGTCGAACGCCCGCCGCAGCCGCAGCAACCCCTGATGCCCGAACCACGGCATGAAGTACCCGCCGGACGCCGCCAGGTCCCGCAGCGCGCTGGCCCGCGACGTGCCGGGCGACCATGAGCTCACCGACGTGAACTCGGTCGCGTCGACCATCACCGCACCGATGGGCAGCCCGTCGAGCAGCCGGGCCACCGCCTGGTCGACGAGCTGGCCGCCCGCGTCGAAGCCGATCTCCATCTCCTGGTCGACGAGGAACATCTCGTCGAACAGCGTCAGCGGGGACGTCGACCCGGCGCTGGTCACCAGGTCCGCCGCGTCCCCGATCATGTAGCGGCCCAGCGGATACTCCGTCCGGCCCGCATCACCGAGCACCATCCACACCGCGATCCGGTCGGTCACCGGGTTCACCCGCGCGGCGTCGTCCACGCCCAGGGTCAGCCCGGATACCCGCCGTGCGATCGTCGACGTGCCGTCGTGGCTCAGGCTCGGCGACGAGCCCCGCAGCGGCGTCAGCGCGCCCCTGCGCACACCGGTCCGGCCGTCGATCAGGTCGAACCGGTACGACGCCGACCGCTGCCCGAGGTGCGCCGGCAGATCCAGCAGGTCACGCGCGTGCGCAGATCCCAAGGCCGTCCACCTCCCACACGTTGCCCTGCGCGTCGGTGAACTGCGTCGTGGCCGCCGGCTGCGCCTCGAAGTCGGGGCTGGCCAGCAGCGGCCCGTCAATGCCCCGACGCACCTCGGCCCGGGCCACCGTCACCGCGCCGGTCAGCGTCACCGCCAGCCGCCCCGGATCCGCCGTCGGCGGCTCAGGCAACCCCTGATAGGCCCAGAACGCCGTCCAGGTCTGCCCATCCTCCGACGTCCACCACTGGCCGTAGCCCTCGCCGTCCATCGCGTCGTTGCCGTACGTGAGCCGCAACCAGAGCCGCTGGTTGCGCACCACCATGTCCGCGGTGCTGTGGCAGTCGTAGAACCCGTTGCCACCGAAGATGTCGAGGCAGGTCGACACGGCATCGGCGGTCATCCTCCACCCCGACGACGGCTCGCCGCCCACCCCGTCGGAGAGGTACGACAGCTCGGCGGACCACTGATCGCCGGTCGGCCGCAGCTCCATCCGCACGTCCAGGTCGTTGGTGACCGGCTCATTGACCAGCAGCTCCGCGAACTCCACCGTCGGGTCCTCGTTCGTGTTGCCGGTCGTGAGCTGCGCCCGCACGCCCACCTGGCCGGGGTCCAGCAGCACCCCTTGCGACGCGTACGTTTCCCACCGCCACTGGTCCTGCCCGTCCGGCCACACCGCCGCCCGGACCGCCTCGTCCCGCACCTGCAACCGCAGCCAGTACCAAGCCCCCGGCGTGTACGCCAGGAAGCCATCCGTTGGGGTGCGCACCGTCGTGAGGTTCCCCAGCGAGTACAGCGTGCCGCCCGCGGTGAATTCGAGCTTCACGCCCAGCGTGCCGTCGGTCTGCGCCGCCAGCAGAGCCCGAAGGTTGTTCGCCGCGTCGACGTGCCGGGCCACCAGGTACGCGCTGATCGGCTGGCCCGCCGCCTTCTCGTTGAAGCGGAACCGGACCCGCACGTCGACGTCCCTGCGGGGCGCGTCGACCACGGCCCAGCGCCGGTCCCACAGGCTGATGAACGCGCGGTCGATGGACAGCTTGTGGCTCACCGGGGGCGTGCCGTCCATTTGGACGTTCAGCGCCGCCCGAACACCGCCGGCCGGCGCCGACGCGATGAAGTCGAGCCGCGTCCACGTGTTCGCCGCCAGGTTGACGACGGGCCCCAACGTCGACGACAGGTAGGTGCCCGCCGCGTCGAACCAGTTGAAGCCGATCCGCGCGGCCCTGGCGACCGGGCAGGACACCCTCGCGTGGACCCGGTAGCTCGTGCCGTTGGGGATGATCCCGGTGGCCTGCTCCGTCTCCGCTCGCACAAGCGCGGCCACCCCGTCCGGGCTCAGCAGCCCGGACGCCGACCCCTGGTACGCCTTCGTCGTGTCCCGCGTGAGCGTCCCACCGAACGCCGTCCAGTTCGCCGCGTTGACCTCGAAGTCCGGGTTTGCGTTCAGCGGTCGCGCCAGCCGGATCGTCGCCTTCTCGGCGGCCACCGAGTAGTCCGCTGGCGCGCCGTTGAGGATCGACCAGCCCGGCCCGAGCCCGGCCGCCACGGTCCGGTCGAACAGGTCGGCGAACACCCGGGAGGCGAGGACGTCGGCCGGCGCCGGCGTGCTGGCCGTGACCGACGAGACGAGGCCCTCGGGCCGCAGGCCCTCGCAGGGGGCGGGCCCGCCGTCGAGCGGCGCTGGCGTAGCCGTCACCTCCACCACGGTCAGCTGCGCCAGGTGCAGGTGGCCGCGGGGGCGGCGCTTCACCGAACCGCCCGGCACCAGCAGCGTCGACAGCCACCGGTTGTGCAGCTCGTCGCGGACACACACGTAGGGCACCGTGTCCCACGCCAGGTCGCGCAGGCCCTGGAACCCCTTGTCCATCGTGGCCGGCACCGCCGCCGCGTTGACCAGCAGCGTCCGCGTGAACTCGACGCCGCCGCGCTCCAGCGGCCGGAACGCCGTCCGGAAGTCCCGGTCGAACATCTCCTGCAGCTCGACCTGGCTCGCCTCGGGGAACGTGAAGTCCTCGCTGGGCCGCCCGTCCCAATCCATGCAGTAGGCCAGGTTGCCGGCCGGGTTGTGGTTGCTGGTCAGGATCAGCACCCCGGCGTCCACCCTCGTGCCCGTCACGCCCGGCGCGGCAATCGTGGCCGCGACCGGCGGCGACCACGGGCCGGCGAGGCCGGTCCGGTGCATCATCCGAATGCGGTACCGAGACTCGACGCCCACCCGCGCCTCGTAGTCGTCCACCGCGGTGACGGCCGGCTCGACGACCTTCGCGATGGTCTCCCACTCGTCGGCGGCCATCGCGTCGTCCTGGCGCTGCACCTCGTAGTACGCCCACCCGCCGACCACCGGCGAGTTCGTCGCCGCCCAGGACAGCTGGTGGTAGCGGATGCCGGTCGGGATACGCGCCGCCGGCCGGGGGCAGCCGGGGTCGACGATGGTCAGCGGCTGCACCGCCGGCACCACGGTCAGGCCCGTCACCGCGTCCATCTCCTGCGCCACCATCAGCGTCAGGTCCGCGTTCTCGTCGGCCTGCCCGTCGTAGGTGGCGAACGCGGCCCCGCCGCCGTACCCGGCCTCATCCCACGACGCGGGCGGGCCCGCGGCGGCCGGGTTGGCGTCGGCGCCGAGGACCTGCCACGGCGCTTGGCTGTCGGCCCGGCTCGACCATGCCCACCAGGTCCTCCCCCCAACTCCGGCCGACTGGTACGGCGGGTCGAGCTTGACGGTGACCTCCCGCCATCCGTCGGCGATCTCCGGCAGCGCGTCGAACTCCTCGACCGTGATCCGTGCCTGCGGCCCCAGCCGCTCGTTCGTGTCCGCCGGGTTGACCTGCGCCAACTCCAGCGGATCGCGCGTCTCGGGCAGCCGACGGGCGTAGAAGCGAGCCCACACCCACCAGCCAGCAACGTCCTCGACGATCTGCTGCGTGGTGGAGCCGGGCGGGGTCAGCTCCGACACGGTGGCCACGACCTGCGTCAGGTATCCGTGGCAGCCAAGCTCCGGCTCCGACGTCCCGTTCAGCGCCACGATCGACGGCATCTCGTTGACCGTCGCCACGCTCGGCACGGACCCGGCACGGAGCGTTTTGCGCAGCAGCACGCCCCGGTGGGTCGGGAACGGCGCGACCGGTCCCGCCCGGTCCGCCTTCACCGGCACCGGCGACGCCACCGACAACTGCCCGGCGTACGCCTGGCCGACCGTGAGCGCGTACTCCTGCCCGGCGTCCAGCCTCACGCCCGGACCCATCGTTCGCACGTCGGCTATCGGCAGCTCGTAGTAGTAGCCGCTGATGTAGAACGCGCCCGGCGAGATGTCCACCCCGCCGGCCCCGACCCGGTTCTCCACCCCGTAGGTCACTTCCAAGGCCAGGTAGTGCAGTTGGAACACCGCGCCCGCCGGCGCGACCGCGCTGGTCTGGAGCCGCACGTTGATGTTCGTCCCGCCGGAGGTGTGCAGCGCGGTCAGCCCGGCCGGCGGGGCGGAACCGGCGATCGCCTGTGCGCGCCACGGCCGGCGGCCGCGCTGCGTCGTCGGCGCCGCGGTGGTGTCCCACCAGGGGTTCAGCTCGCCCAGGCGGGACCGGCCGATGGCCGTCACCCCGTTGTGGACCGCCGGGCCGCTCAGCGTCTCGTCCATCAGCCAGTTCACGCCCATCGACGGCCGCTCCAAGCCGAGCGTCACCGCCGGGGCCAGGTCGGCGAACGGGCCGGACATCACGTACAGCACCGACACGTCGAGGATCCGCCGGTAGTCCAGCGCCGCGTGCGTCCTCGGCGAGGCGGTGTCGAACCAGAAGCGGGCCGCCGCGTTGGGACCGGTCAGGGTGACGTGCCGCGGGTCGGACGGGTTGTGCACCGCGTCGGGCGGCATCGACGCACCGCCGGCAAGAGCCGCGCCGGGCAGCAGCTCGCCCTGCCGGCACGGGATGACCAGCTTGCGGACGGGCCCGGTGCCCGCCACCGCGTCCGCCGGGTACAGGTTGA
The DNA here is from genome assembly GCF_900091445.1 of Micromonospora echinofusca. Lineage (NCBI taxonomy): Bacteria > Bacillati > Actinomycetota > Actinomycetes > Micromonosporales > Micromonosporaceae > Micromonospora > Micromonospora echinofusca. Next base: position 1,897,007 of record NZ_LT607733.1, on the reverse strand, counting down.
CCAGCAGCTCCTTGCGGGTCGGCAGGCCCGGCGGCGGCCCCGCCACTGCCAGCCGGACACGCTGCAAGCCGCTGTCGCCCGCGTGGGAGTCCCGGGCCCGGAACGTGTAGCCCACCTCGCTGGCCGTGTCGAGCACCACCGCGTCCACCACGAGCGGCGCCCACTGCATGCCCATCACGTAGGGCCGGTCCGGGTTGTACTCGCCCACTCAGATCGTCCTCACTGTCGTGGCCACGTCCCGCCGGGCCAACGTCTGCAACACGCCCTCGCCGACCGCCCGGCCGGTGTCCAGCGCCTCCTCCCGGGTCGGGACCGCGCCCTCGAAGGTCACGCGGATCGAGTCGCGGGCGAACACGATCGACCCCCCGCCGCCGCCGTCCGCGCCGAGCAGCCGCATCAGCCCGGACTGCTCGGCGAGTTCGCGCGCCCGGCGGGGCCGGGTCAGCGGCACCACCACCTCGTCGCCGGCCTCACCGCCGACGAACAGCGTCGGCTGCCGCAGGATCGCGCCGTTCGCCAGCATCGGAATCCTGGGCAGCGAGCCGGGGAGCATCCCGTCGACCTTGGCGATGCCGGAGTTGATCGCGCCGATGATCCGGTTGAGCTGCGAGCGGATCGTGCCCGAGATCGCGCTGGCGATCGCGCCCAGCGACGGCACCCTCTTAAGCCCGTCGACGAGCCTCCTCACCAGCGCCGACCCGGCCGACAGGAACCTCCCGGCCAGGCTCGTGATCTTGCCCGGCACGGAGGCGATGAACGACACGATCGAGTTGAAGCCGCTCACCGCCGCCGACTTGGCCGAGCTGACCGCGTTCGTGAAGATCGACCGCAGACGGCTTCCGAGGCTCGCCAGGCCGGAGGCGATCCGGCCCGGCAGCGCCGTCGCGAACGACACCGCCGCGTTGAAGCCCGCCGTGAGGGCGTTCCTCGCCAGGGTGACCGCCGAGTGGAACAGGGCGCGCAGCCGGCCCGGCAGCGACGCCAGGAAGCCGAGGATCTGGCCCGGCAGGATGGTGACCGCGTAGAGGATCAGGCCGATGCCGATGCCCAGGGCCTGCAACGCCATCTGCGCCGCCGACGTGAACAGGGACCACAGCATCTGCGGGAGGCTGGCCAGGAACGCGCCGATCTTCCCGGGCAGCTCCGCGAACCACGTGCCGATCGACTGGAAGAACCCGACCACCGCAGTCCACGCCGACGAGAACGCGCCGCCGATCGCCGAGCCGACGCCGGCCCAGTCGATGCTGTTGAGCCAGCCGGCGACCTGGGCCAGCCAGCCGGCGACGCTGGATAGCGGCGACAGCAGCCACGCCAGCGCCGACGCGATCGCCGACACCAGCGGCGCGACGGCCTGCGCCGCGAGGAACTGCAACAGCAGCGCCGCGACCTTGATGAGCGGCGCCACGACCGCGACCGCCACGGCGGCGAGCTGCGCGACCAGCGCGATCAGCGGCGTCAACGCCACCACGATCTCCACCAGCGGCGGCAGCAGCGACACGATCGTCGGGACCAGCGGCATGAGGGCCTGGACGACCTGCACGATCAGCGGACCCAGCGCGGTGAGGACCGGGGCGAGGGCGGTGCCGAGGGCGGTGACGATCTCGCCGAGCGGCGGGCCGAGCTGCGTGAACAGCTCGGCAAGCAGGCCGGCGACCGGGGCGAGGACCGCGGAGAGCGTCTGCCCGATCTGGAGCAGGACCGGGCCGAGCGCCGTCACCAGCGGCCCGATCAGCGGGCCGAGCGCCGTCAGGGCCTGCGCGAGGGGCCCGACGAGCATCGTCACCAGCTGGCCGATGACGGGCAGGACCGGCGCGATGGCCAGCGCGATCTGCGCGATGAGCTGGCCGATCGGCCCGAGCGCCGGTGCGAGGGCCTGGATGCCCGTCGACAGGGCGGCGAACACCGGCCCGAGGGCGCCGCCGAGCGCGGCGAGCGCCGGCGCGAGGGCCGACGCGAGGGCCTGCAACGCCGGCACGACGGCCTGCGCGATCGGCAGGAGCGCCGGCACCAGCGAGTTGCCGATGATCCCGAGCAGCGTCATCAGCACCGGCGACAGCCCGGCCGCGACGGTGCCGAGGGCGGTGAACACGCCTTGCAGCGCCGCGCCGCCCTGCGCCGAGGCGAAGAACTCCCGCAGCGTCGCCGTGGCGGCGACCAGGCTGCCGAGCAGCCCACCGGGCCCGGCCGCCGCGTTGGCCGCCTGGAAGACCGACCCGAGGATGCCCTTGACGTTGGCCGCGACCTGTCCGAGCTGGGCGAGCACCCCGGACGCGCGTTCGATCGCCGAGACGGCGGCGCCGCTGGCGGCCATCGCGGACAGCCAGTGCCCAAAGTCGGCCGCCAGGTTGCCGGTGAGCCCGGACAGCTGCGTCAGCGACGGCAGCGCCACCGCGGCGATGTCCCGCAGCCCGGTCAGCAGCGGCCCGGTCGCCACCGCCAGGTTCCCGACCGACACCTTGGCCGTGTCGAGGATCTGGCTGAGCACCGACACCGTGGCGGACTCCCGCAGGAACTCCAGCGCCCGCCGCGCCGCCAGGCCGTACTCGGCGGCCACCGCCGCCAGGCCGGACCGCAGCGGCCCGGACAGCACGGCGGCGGTCTGCCCGATCTGCCCGACGAGCGGTCCGGCGAACGCGTCCTGCGACGCGGTGCGGATGTCGTCGAGCGCCGGCTTGACGGCGCGGAAGTCCTGGGCGAGGCGCTGCGCCTGCGGGGACAGGCCCTCGATCGCCTTCTGGAAGGCGGCGGCGTCGTCGCCGGCCGCCGCCTTGAAGGCGTCGCTGAGGCCGGCGGTGGCGATCTTCAGCGCGCCGATCGCCGCCGCGCCGACCGCGATCGCGCCGGGGACGGCCAGGGCCGCCCCGCCGACTGACGCGAGCGACCCCGCCAGGCCGACGAGGCTGCTCGACGCGGTGGCTGCGATCGCGCCGATCGCGCCGATCTTGAAAGCCTTCGCCAGCCCTTTGCGCAAGTCCGGACCGAACTTGCTCACGTCGCCGATGATCTCGATGTACGCACGCCCTAGCGCCACGCACTCAGCGTAGATCAGTCTCGACGGCCGCAATCCCCCGCTGTGACCGTATAGGGCTGCGCCGTTGACCTGCCCCTACGACGAAGGGCTCCGGTGACGCAACCGGAGCCCCACGCCATTCGCTCATCCAGAGCCGGACCCGTCCCGCGCCGGATCTCCGCACAGCGTAGCGACGACGCCGTGAGCGCCGAAAGCCCTCGCGCGTACCGCCCACCGCCCCGTCCGCGTACCCTCACGACAGGCGCGTGCCAGCCTGGCACAGTGCCAATGCTCGGAGGTGCAACCCGGTGATCAGCCCCCTCGCCCGCCGTCTTCGACTCGGCACCGCCATCCGCGAGCTGCGGGACCAAGCCGGGCTCACCGGCACCGAACTCGGCCGCGCGGCGGGGCTGGACCGGACCGCGGTGAGCAAGGTCGAGAACGGCGAGCGCCGGCCGCTCGACACGATCCTCAAGCTCCTCGACGTCCTCGTGCCCGAGAGCGACGAGCGGTACCGCGGACTCCAGCGCGTCGCCCGCGACGGCCTCGCCAAGGGCTGGTGGACGAACCTCGAGTACGCCGGGATGGGCGACCGGCAGGCCAAGACCGCCGACATCGAGAGCGGCGCCCGCACCATCCGCGAGTACCAGAACTCGCTGCTTCCCGGCCTCGTGCAGACCGAGGCGTACTCCCGCCACCGGGGCCAGGTCGCGCTCGACGACGGCGCGGACTTCGACCTCAACGGCACCGTCGCCGGCCGGATGCGCCGGCAGCAGCAGATTTCCGGCCCGGACGGGTCGGAGTATGACGTCGTGCTGGAACCGCAGGCCATCGAGCGGCTGCCCGTGCCGCCGACGGTCATGCGGGAGCAGTTGCAACACCTGCTCACCCTGGCCACGACGAGGGAGAACGTGCGGGTCCGTGTCCTGCCGGTTGACGCCCGGCTCGGTCGCGGGTACGTACCGCGCTCGCCGTTCTCCCTTTACGCCTACCCGGACCCGGAGGACCTGACGCTCGTCGCCGTCGACACCGTGACGGCCGATCTGCTGGTCACCGACCCCCGGGAGGCGGACCGGTACGCGCGGCTGTTCGACCAGCTGCGCGATGCCGCGCTGTCCGAGGAGGACAGCGCAGACCTCATCCAGAAGGCGGCCGACAAGTTGGCCGCCGAAGCCTGAGCAGGAGTCCTCCATGAGCGATCCCACCTTCCGCCACTGGCGGAAGTCCACCCGGTCCGACGGCGGCCAGAACTGCGTCGAGGTGTCCGACGCCGTTGACGGCAGCGTGATGCGCGTCCGCGACAGCAAGGACAAGACCGGCCCCGTGCTCGCCTTCACCGGCGAGGGCTGGGCCGCGTTCATCGCCGGCGCGAAGGCCGGAGCGTTCGACCTGGCCTGACGTCCAGCAGTCCACACCCGAGGGGTCGGCACCGCACGGTGCCGGCCCCTCGACGCGTCCGCACCAGACACGCCGAGTCAGTTCCCGCGCGCCCCTTGTGACATCGACCGGCTCCGTGCCATGCTGGCACCGTGCCAGCCGGCACGGTGCTAAATCAGCACGGTGCCAAGCAAGACCAAGACGGAGAACCGCACCCTTGGGGGCATCTCATGGTCCAGGTAGGACACGGTCTACACGCAGCAGCGCGCACCACCCTGCTCGTCGACGGCGACGTTCCACCGCCGCCGCCCGGCGAGTTCGTCCCCCACGAGGGCTACATCGTGTTCGGCGGGGACGGCCACCGCCGGGCCTTCGCCGACTACATGCTGGCCGTCCACCGGCCCGGCCGGCGACACCTGGACCTGCGGCGAGGCTGGCTGCCCCGCCTCCAGGTGCAGCGGCGCTGCACCTGGTGCGACGACTCGTGGGTGTGTACCGCCGCCCGGTGGGCGCGGACGGTGCCGGAGGGCCCGGGGGAACCGGCACCGCCGGGCCCTCCGGCACCGCCCGCGCCACCACTGTGGAACAGCCCGACCGCCATCGACTGGCCGATGGCCGGACTCTTCACCCTCGGGCAACGGCGGCGCGGCCAGGGAGTGCGGCCATGACCGTGCGCCTGCCTGACGTCATCCCGAACCTCTCACGCGGCGTCATGTACCGGCACTGCGTCGAGGTCTACCTGCGACACCAGCCGGGCCCGATGGGGACCTGCCTCTGTGGGCAGGTCGGCTGCCGGTCCCGCTACAACGCTTCCGTGGTGATCGAGGCGGCTGGGGTCAACCCCGCCTCGGTCACGGCCGCCGACGCAGCGCCTCAGCTGTGGCACGAGCGGCCCGTCCCGTCCGCCGACCCCGCAGGGGGTGCCGGGTCGGTGCAGGAGCCGGCGTATCCGACGGGCATCGCGTCAGGTTCCGACGCAGCCCGGCCGGCACTGGCCGGGGGGTGGGCAGCACAGCCCCACCCCCCGGCGACTGGACACCATGGGGCCGAACGATGATCCCCGCGCCGGCCCGGGTGGGTCTCGCCACCACCAACGACCCGTACCTGCTGCGGAACCTGATCTGGTGCGGCCCGTGCGACGTGCCGATGTACCCCAACCCCGCGTGGGGGCAGCGCACCTACAAGTGCGGCCTCGGCTGCCGCCGGATCGCGCTGCCCGCCGACGCCATCGAGTCGGTGACCTGGACCGCCGCCGAGCGCCGGGCCACCCTCGACGCGATCGCCCCGCCCTGCCGGCAGTCCGTCCTGGAGCTGCTGCTGGTCAAGGTGATCGTCGTCAGCGACGCGCCCGACGACCTCGCGTTCGTGTGGCGCACCTGATTCCGCCCGGCTGCAACCCGAGCGGCCGGCAACAGAAAGAGGAGCACGTCATGGCCCAGCGACACCTCAACTCGTGGTTCAAGAGCACCAAGTCCGGCCCGAACTGCGACAACTGCGTCGACATCAAGTTCAACGGCGGCGGCAACGTCGAGGTGCGGAGCAGCCGCGACCCGCAGGGCCCGACGATCGTCTTCGACGCGGGCGAGTGGGACGCCTTCATCGCCGGCGCGAAGGCGGGCGAGTTCGACATCCCCGCGCACGCCCGCTGACCGTCTCACCATGAACACCCGCCGGCCGCTGCTTCCCGCGATGCGGCGGCCGGCGGGCTGACCCCGCGCCACCGAGTTCCCCCCGTGTCCTCGGTCGCGCGGTCCGAGCGGGCCCGCTGCGCAGAACACGACGCAGCCGCAGCGGGCCCGCTCCCCCAGGCCCGAGCAGGCGCGCCTTTCCGTCGTTGGACGTGCCGCTCGCGGGGCGGGCGGGTCGTGCTCACAAAGCACCAGCGACCCGCCCGCCCCACCCCAGCCCGGACCGCACGCCGCACGACGGCCCGCTACCGTAAGACCTGTCCCCCGACAGCTAGTTCGAGCTGTTGGAGGGTCACCCGTGGACATCATCAGCCGCGCCGAATGGGGCGCCCGGCCACCCGAGTCCCGCTCCACCGTGCCCTGGTCCAAGCGGACCGTCTTCATGGGCCACTACTCGGCCGCAAGCGCAACGCAGACGCCACGCCAGATCCAGGACTTCCACATGCGGGTCCGGAACTGGTCGGACATCGGCTACAACTTCCTCATCAACTCCGTTAGCGGCCTCATCTACGAGGGCCGCGGGTGGACGACGGTGGGCGCGCACTGCGCCGGCCACAACACCGAGGCCATCGGCGTCTGCATCATCGGCAAGGACCAGAAGGGCCGCCAGGACGTCTCCGACGCCGCCCGCCGCGCCTTCAAGTGGCTCTACGAGGAAGCCAACGACCGCAAGGGCAAGCGGCTCACGCTCCTCGGCCACCGCGACCGCGGGTCCACCGAATGCCCCGGCGACGAGATCTACTCCTGGCTCAAGGCAGGCCTGCCCATCGTCGGGAGCCCGACGCCGCGGCCGTCGCCGAAGCCGTCGGCGGGCACGAAGCCCGCGCCCGGCACGCCGGTCGCGTTCCCGTTGCCCGCCGGCTGGTACTTCGGGCCGGCGTCCGGCCCGGACTACTCGGTGTCCGGCAAGCACGAGCGCTACTTCCGGGGCCGCACTGACCGGGCCTGGCTCAAGGACTGGGCCACCCAGCTCGGCCGCCGGGGCTGGTCGGTCGGCAAGGGCCGCCGCTGGCTCGGCGGGGCCGGCAACGACGGCATCTACGGCTCGGAGTACCGCGCGCTGATCCTGGCCTTCCAGGACGACCAGGGCCTCCGCGAAGACGGCCTCCTCGGCGTCAACACCTGGAACGCCGCCTTCCGCAACCCGGTCAGCTAGGAGCCGGCCGTGATGAAGCCCGAGTGGATCGTCGCGTTGCTCGGCGGCGGGTCGATCGTGGGCATCGTCATCGACCGCATCTTCACGTGGCTCGTCGGTCGACGCAAGGAGAAGGTCGCCCTCGCCGACTACGGGACACAGATCGCCGAGCGGCTGCTGGGCCGCATGGACGCCCAGCTCGCCGGGGCGGAGACGAAGCTCCAGCTCGCCGAAACGCAGATGGCGGCCGCGAACCTGACCATCGCCCAGCTCCGCGAGGAGCTGGCCATCACCGGGGGCGAGGTCGCCCACCTCCGGGCCGAGCTACGGGCCCGCGAGGTCGTCATCGCTGAACGTGACCGCTTGCAGGTCGAGAACACCCAACTCAAAGCCAAGATCGTCTCTCTCGGAGGCAGTCCGTGACCGAACCCACCCAGACCCGCCACCCGTGGCGGGCGACCGCCCGCACGATCTTCGCGGCAACCGTCGCCGCGCTGACGCTTCTGCCGACGGTCGCCGTCGCCGGCGGCATCGACACCTTCCCCGCCGTCGCTCAGGTCGTCGCCGTCGCCGCCGCGATCACGCGGGTGCTCGCGCTGCCCGGCGTCGAGGACTTCCTGGAGCGGTTCCTGCCGTTCCTCGCCGCCGCCCCGGTCGGCGACGAACCGGCGGCCTCGCCGGTCCCGCCGGCACCGCTGCCGACCCGCACCACGTTCCGCGACAACGACTTCCGCTGACCCGCCGACGCGAGGAGGGCGCCCCCACCCGGGGGCGCCCTCCTTCGCTATCTGCCAGCCGCGCGCTGCATCCCGCCCAGCGCCCGGGCGAACGACTCGTCCGTCTCGTCGTCCGACCACTCCTCGCGGCCGTCCAGCTCCGCCGACGGCGGCGGGGCCTCCAGCGCCTGCCGGAACTTCGCCACGTCCTTCTCGGTGCCGCCTTCCACCCACCAGGCGTAGATCACGTCCAGCAGCGACGGCAGCGGCAGGTCCAGCGGTTCCCGGCCGGTACGCAGCAGCATCGTGCCGTGGAACTCGGGCCAGCGCTTGACCGCCAGGGTCAGGAGTCGCTGCCCGACCCAGTAGGGCGGGCCGACCACTCCTCGACGACGTGCGTGAAGATCCCCATGGCGTCGGAGAAGTCGAACTCGTCGTCGGTGTCGAGCAGCCGCTTGCGGAACACCCGCAGGCTCATCGGGTCCAGCGTCTGCTCGAAGAAGTCGAGCACCGCCGCCACCTGGTCCTCCTGCGTGCGACTCGTCGACGCCGCCGCCACCAGGTACGCCAGCTGGGCATCCTTCGGCGCCCGGCAGGTCATCTCCACCTTGTCCAGCTTGAACTTCACGTCGGGCAGCTTGTTGCCGTCGCCGGCCTGCTGCGCGACCTTCGCGCTGGTCGTGAACTCCCTCATCGTTTCCCTCCCTATGAGCGGACGAGCCGGAACCCCGCCGGCACCGCCACCTCTTCCATCGCTTCCCGCAGCCACGGTTGCGCCCTGGTGCCCGGGTGGTTCACCAGCGTGGTGAACACGACCTGGCCGCCCGTCTCGAACCGGAGCACCCCGCCCGGCCGCCGGGGCCGGATCTGGTGCGGCTGGGTGCCGCCGTGCACAGCCGCCGCGTACTCCACGTCGTTGACGACGAACCCGTAGACCTGGCCGCGCCCCACGCCGACCTCTTCGCGGTGCGCCGACCGGAGCCGGCCGGTGTCGACCGGGCACTTGAGCACCGCCCGGGTCCGGACCCGGCGGGCCACGCTCCGGACGAACCGCAGCACCGGCCCCACCGGGCCGGTAAGCAGCTGGCGCATCTCCCCCGCGAACAGGTCGACCCGCGCGTTGACGCGCACCGCCATCAGCGCCGCCGCGCCCGTCTCGCGGTCGGCTCGCCGTCGACGTCGCCGGCCGCCGCGGTGGCCGGCGGCTCGTCGACGTCGCCGGCCGGCTCGCCGCCGTCGACCACCACGGCGGCCGGCGGCCGGTCGCCGTCGTCCAGGACCTCGTACCGTCCGGCGTCGACGAGCGTCGCCAGCCGCGCATCCCACGGGACGTGCCGCACCTCGCCGTCGGCGACGCCGGGCATCGCCGTCAACGCCCGCACCGTGACCTGCTGACCCTCGCGCATCGCCTTCACTCCTCCTCGCACACGCACACGTTCGTTTGCACTGCGACCAGGACCTCCTGGCCGACGCAGCCGCCGGACGGCCCGACGCTGGACTGCTCGCCGATCCACACCTCGTCGACCGCCGGCACCTTCCGCAGCTCGCACAGCACCGCCCGCCGGATCCGGCCGGCGTCGTCGGCCAGCTCCGCCGCCGACCGCTCCAGCTCGGCCGCCGTCGGCGGGAACCCCTGGTCGTCGGGCGTCGGCGCGCACCGGGCGGTGCCCGCCCCCAGCTCCACCGCCCAGAACGCGCCCGGGTCCGCGCCGTCGTCGAGGGGCGTGCCCCGCCCGTTCGGGAACTCACCCGCCAGCACCGGGTACGTCCGCACGATCCGCACCCACGCCTGGCCCTCGCAGCACGAGTCGATCGCCACGTCCCGGCCGGGCACCACCGCGCACACCGCCGGGGCGCCGCCGAGCGCGTCGGCCAGGGCCGCCCCGATGAGCTCGCGCAGCCGCACCGCGACCGGCCAGGCCACGTCGTCGGCGGGTGCCGGCACCGGCTCCGTCACGACGTCCTCCTTCGGCCGCGGTTCAGGTCCGGCGACCACACCACCGTGTCGCGGGGCAGCCGGTGCGGGTTCACCACCCGCAACCACTGGTCGACCTCGGGCAGCCCGGTCATGCCGTCCTTGGCGAGCTGCGCCGGGTCGACGAACGTCTGCTGCACGCCCTGCCGCACCAGCGACTGCACCCGGCGGGGCAGCCGGCACGAGTTGTCGGCGGTCAGCACCTTCGCCACCTCGGCCGCGTACTGCCCGGCGGCGATCCGGCCGCCGGCCGGCACCTCGACGCCCCGCTGGTAGGTGACCGCCCACGCGCCCGGCTGGTCGTCGGCGGCCCTCAGGTCCTGCGAGGCCGGCCACTTCTCCCCGTCGACGCGGACCAGCCACCGCCGGTTGTGGACCACGTACGCCGCCGCCGGCAGGACCTGCCCGTCGATGAGCACCTGGGTGACGGCGTGGACCGGGCCCGGCAGGCTCACCTCCGTCCCGGGCGGCAGGCACCCGCAGGACCAGTCGGCGCAGCCGCACAGGCTGATGAGCAGGCTCCCGTACGGCAGCGCGCCGGCGTACGGCAGCGGCAGCCACCCCTCCCGCCACCACTGGTCCCGGTCGTCGCGCCGGCACGGCCGCACCGTCGACGAGCACAGGCCGAAGCGCCGCCCGGACAGCGCCCACAGCACCTCTGTGGCGAGGTCCGTGGCCGTCGTCCGGACCGCCTCGTCCAGCTCCGTCCAGCCCTTGAGGTAGGCCGTGTTCAGCGGCCAGGAGCATGGGCCGGTCCGCACCGGCTGCGTCACGGCGGTCCCTACACCGAGGGCGCGACGAACGACTTGAAGCGCTGCGCGCCCGTCGTCGTGTCGGTGACCGTGATGAGGTACGTCCCGGGGGCGGCGTACTGGTGGCTGACCGCCGCCTCCTCGGCCGGGCCGGGCGTCTGTGCGCCGTCGCCCCAATCCACCGTGTACGGGTGGACCGGCGGGCCGGGCGGCACGTACGTCGCCGTGAACTCGGCGGTCATGTTCGTCGCGTCGGTCGCCAGCTTCTCCACCGTGCCGTCCGGCGGCCGCGCGGTCAGGCCGCACGTCGGTGCCGGAGGCGGCAGCATCGTCCAGTCCATGTGGAGCAGGTCGAAGTCGCCCATCGGGTCCAGCAGCGGCTCGACGCCGGTCGACCGCAGGTAGACGTCGTACGGGCCGACGCCCCACGCCGGGTTCTCGATCGCCTTGCCGGTCAGCGTGAAGCTCGCCGCCGCGTTCTCGATCGTGAAGTCGCCGATCATCCCGTCGATGAGCTGCGGGAGCAGGAAGTAGCCGAACCGGGGCCGCTGCACCGCGCCGGCCACACACTTCTTCTGCGACGTGCCCGACCACAGCTCCAGGGCCACCGCCGAGTCGAGGTTCAGCTTGCTGGTGAAGCGCATCCCGGTCGCGTTGCCGTTCTCGTCGAGCACGACCGGCATCCCGGTGAACAGCGTGAACAGCTCCGGGTCGACCCGGCCGGCCGTCACGGTCACGTTGTACATCTTGATCCGCCGCCGGGCCGGCTCGTAGACCAGGTTGTCGCCGTTGGCGTCCTTCTGGTCGATCTCCTCGCCCTCGTCGATCTCGGGCGCGTACTCGACCGTCACGAAGCCCTTCGACGTGACGTGGACCGGCCAGTTCCCGACGCCCAGGATCGGGTCGCCGCACACCCCGAGCTTCGTGGCCCGGAGCATTTTCCCCTTGACGGGGGTGTCGCACACCGCGGACATCGGCACATCCTCAACAGGAGAGCTCCATGCCCGGCCCGCAGCCAGCGGCGAATACCCCGTCAGCGTAGCCGAGAGGGCGCCGGCCCCATGGGGACACAGCGCCCTCTCGGCGTCGTCGCGCAGCCGCTACCCGCGCGCCGCCGGGTGCGTGCCGAGCACCAGGTCGCGGATCAGCGCCTCGATCCGCTCGGCGTCGCCGTGCGGCACCCGGAACGAGATCGTCGTCGCGCCGGCCACCACCGCCACGGCGGTGTGCAGCCCGTCGCGCTGGCTGGCCACCGACTGGACCGCCTTCATGGCGAGCATCTGGCGGCCCTGCTGCTTGAAGCGCGGCCGGCACGCAGGGATCAGCAGGGACAGCGCCACCGTGTAGACGGCCAGGATCACCAGCAGCACGTTCGCGACGGTCGTGCGGCCGGGCCGGCTCCACTCGATCCGGTCAGGCCAGATCACGACCTGCGCGTTCCGTCCGGCGACGTGACTCTCAAACCGCGCCAACGGCTCCATTGTGTTCCCTCCAGTGAACGGGGCCGCACCCCCTGGGTGCGGCCCCGATACTTTCACGGCTGACGCAGCGTCAGCGGTCCCGTCACAACTGGCGGCCGTCGATCACCTCCAGCTCCGCGCCCAGCTCCGCGACCTTCGCGCGGATCTGCTCGGCTACCTCGTCCCACGCGTCGCCGGTCACCACCACGGCGCTGCGGTTGTCGCCGCGGATCCACGTCACCATCACCGCCGAGCGCACGTCGAGCACCTGCCCCGTCCGCTCGCAGGTGATCTGCCGCATCACCGCGTGTCGCAGCACCTCCCGGTTCAGGAACTTCTCCCGGTCGGCGTCGTTGTCGGCCATCAGGGCCGCCAGCACGTCGTTCATCAGTACCGCCCCGCCGGGGCCGGCGACGTCAGCCGCGCCGTCCCCTCGACGATCCTGCCGCGGCACCCGGTGCACACCGTCTCCGACGGCACGCTCTGCGCCAGGTCCACCGGCGTGCGCACCGGCGTCTTGCAGCCCCCGCAGGGCAGCGGCAGCAGCCGGGGCAGCCGCATGCCCAGCAGCAGCATGTCGCGGGGCACCAGCGTCTCCCTCGGCTGCCCGCCACGCGGCAGGATCACCAGGTTGACGCAGGTCGGGAAGTCCCGCACCGGCTGCACGTCGGCGATCTCCACGAGCTGTCCGAACAGCAGCACCTCGTCGCGGCGGTGCAGCTCGTCCGTCCGGATCGGCTGGCTGCCCTGTCCCATCGTCACAGCGGTCACGCCGCCGCCTCCTCTCGCTCCAGCCAGCACAACCTGGCCTCCACATCGACCACCAGCTGCTCGGTCAGCGCCGCCCACACGTCGGCGGGCAGCGTCGCCAGGTGGTGCCACCGCCCGCTGTGCGCCGCGTAGACGTGCAGCGCCCCGTACCCGGCCTCCCACAGGTAGGCCCAGCGGTCGCCGTCGGCGGGCGCGTCGACGCCCATCTGGCCGACGAGCGCCCGGCCGGACTGCGCGGTGCGCACCGCGCGGCCCATGCCGCACACGTACGCCCACTCGGGCCGCCGCTCGGCGACGGCCTGCGCCGGCCACGGCGTGCACGCCAGCACCGACCAGTCCCGGTGCAGCAGCGCCTCCACCATCGCCGCGGTGTCCCGCTGGAAGGTGCGCGCCCAGATCGTCCGCAGCTGGGCGAGGGTCCAGCTCGGCTGGCCTTCCAGCTCGACCGTCCGGGCCCGGTACCAGCGGCTGTCCGGGGCGAACTGCCCGACGAGCGCCCTCACCGCGCCTCCTTGAGGTCACAGCAGCCGGCGGCCGTCTCGAACTTGAGCCGGTCGCCAGCCAGCCACTGCCGCCGGTTGCCGGACCGTTGCACGTCCAGCAGCTCCGTGAGCGGCACCAGGGGCAGCTCGTCGACCGACCAGCACGCCCACGGCTCCCACTTGCGCACGAACGGCGCGGTCGGCACGCCGAGGTAGACGTGCAGCCGGTGGCCGCCGAACAGGTACGCCCACTCCCGGTCGTCCGCCGCGGTGGCGTCGACCTGGCCGGTGAGCCGCTCACCGGGCTCGTCCAACGGGATGCCGATCATCTGCCGGCAGCCGGGCAGCGCGTAGATCCGCCGCCAGTCGGTCTGCATCAGCCGCTCGACGGCGGCCGGCAGGTCGTGGTGCAGCTCGTCGTGCACCAGCGCCGACAGGGCGGGCACGATCACCGTCGGCACGGCGTCGTAGTGGACGTGCCGCGCCTCGTACGAACCGTCGGCACGTTCGGTGCCGATCAGCGCGCGTAGACCCATGGTTTACCTCCACGTGAACCGGGTCTTGCTCGAACAGATACCTTGCCGCTGTCCGGTCGCAATCGTCAATAGCGGCCGGACAGCTGGAGCACGTCTAGGGACTCCGCACCGGGGCCGGGCACGCCGCCCGGCCCCGCCTACGCAGCCACTAGGCGATCGCGTCGACCGACCAGAACTCCGTCTCGCCGTGCCACGCCACGACCGTGTGCGGCGACGGCGCACCCTCCGCCAGCCAGGCCAGCATCTTCTCGGCCACCTGCTCGCGGTAGCGCCGCGCGACCCGCATCTGGCAGTACGCCCACACGCCCTCGCGGTTGCCGACGACTCGCACCGCCCCGCCACCCCAGCTCGTCACCAGGAACTCCACCGACGACTCCTCCTCCGCCGGCCGCGCGTCGCACTCGTCGTCCGGCTCGTCGTCCAGATCGCCGGCGTTCTTGCAGTCCGGCTTGCAGTCCGGCTGGTGCGGCTCGTCGCGGGGCGCCTCACAGTGGACGCAGCAGCCGTCCTCGTCCATGCAGCTGCGCGGCCCGCATTCGTCGACCGCCGCCCGCTTGCCTGCCTGAATCGTGCTCTTGCCCATCTCGACCTCCACGTGAACAGGGCATGTCGTACATATTCATTGTATGCGACCGGCTCCCTTGCGTACACGTTCTATGTACGCAAGGGGCCGTGTAGCGCGTCACACAACCGGCCAGTCAGAACAGCCGGCCCTGCCGGAACACCGCCTCGGCGTCGAACGTCGACGAGGCCGGCGGCGCGGGCGGCGGCGGGGGCGGCGGCTTCGGCTTCGCCTTGCGCATGTGCCGCTCCAGAGCGCCCTCCGGCGTCGGCAGCTCCAGGAGCTGCCGCACCGCCGCGATCTGCCGTACCTGCCGCCAGGCCCGCTGCATCTCGTCGATCGCGATCTGCCGGTGCTCCAGCGCCTCGCGCATCCACACGTCCAGCAACCCGTCGCCGCAGCCGACGACCACCCGCAAGCCCAGCCCCCACAGGTGAAGGTTCACCGCGCAGAGCGCCGCCGCCAGCGGGTCGATGTCGTTCGCCCACCACTCGCACGTCGTCGGGTCGAGGCCGTCCTCCCGCATCGCCTGCGCGGCGCCGAGCAGCATCGTGCCGGTGCCGGCGCACGGCTCCAGGATCCTCGCGCCCTCGGCCGGCGCCGCCATCCTGCCGAGCAGCAGCGTCACGCTCTCCGGCGTCAGGAACTGCCCGATGCCCTTGCGCCCGCCGTGGCTCTTCATCGTCTGGAGCAGCATCCCGAGCAGGTCCGTCTCGCCCCACCCGTCGGGCCCGCACCGCCCGAACACGCCCTTGCGCAGCGCCGCCTGGCCGACGGCCTGCACCGCGCGCAGCACCGTCTCGTCCTGGTCCTCGTCGGTCCACGACCACAGGTGCTTGGTCCGCGGGTTCAGGTCGGGCCGCAGCATCGCGAACTCGCACCACAGCCGCTGAATCAGCAGCCCGAACCCCTCGTGGTCGAGGCGCTCGATCGTCTCGCCCAGCGCCGCGAGCTGGTCGACGTCCTCCGCCTCCCGGGCCACCAGCGCCAGGGCGGCCACCACGCTCATCGGCACCTCGATCCGCGAGCCGCCGTACCGGCTGTGCCACGCCAGGTCGACCGCCTCCGCGATGTCCCGCGCATGCTGCCGCGGGTCCTCCGGCACGGCGTTCGCGCGCCGCGCCATCGTCGTTGTCGTCATGCTCTTCCTCCACGTGAACCGCCGGCCTCCCGCCGGCGGGAAAGGCAGCGCCCCCGCAGCCACGTCGGCTACGGGGGCGCTCGGGTCGGTCAGCAGCAGTTGCCGCACACACCCGAGGCGGGCAGCACCGTGAAGCACTCCCCGCACATCGACTTGCGCACCTTCGCGGCCTCGCGCTCGTTCTCGCGCCGCTGGCGCGCGGCCTCCTGGCGCTCGCGCTCGGCCAGCACCCGCGCGTTGTGCTCCCGCACCCGCCGGTTGCAGGCCAGCACCGCCTGGTCCTCCTCCTCCGTGGGGCGACGAACGGGCGCCCGCAGCGCCTCCTGCAAGGCGTCCGCCATCGCGTTCAGCTTGTTGACCCGCACGGTGTCCGCCCAGCTCATGACCTTCCGGCCGGTGTCGGTGGTCACGTCGAAGCTCAGGCCGCTCATCGGGCTCTCCTCACACAGTCGGGGTAGCTTGCTGTACATATTCATTGTATCCAGACGAAGGGCCTGACGTACAGATTTTATGTACGCTCTGGCTGTGGATCGGGCCACACAAACGGAGACGCCCCCCGCGCCCGCATGGGGCGCGAGGGGCGTCGGGGCCCGCCGCTCAGATCGCCGCCGTCCCCCGCACGCTCTCGGCAACGATCGCCAGGGCCTCCCGCCGCTCGGCCACCTTCATCAGCGCCGCGTCGACCGCCGCCGCCTTGCCGCTCACAGCCGCCAGCAGGTCGCCGCGCACCGACGCCCGCAGGTCGCCCGCCTTCGCGTTGTACACCGCGCCCTCGGTCGCCACGGTGAGCTCGTCGGCCAGCCGCTCCAGCGACCGCTCCGCCTCCACCACCCGGAACGCCAGCTTGGCGACCAGGCCGCACCGGTCCGCACCCTCGGCCTCCACCTTGAACTCGGCGAGCAGCTCGTTGACCCGCTTCTCCATCTCTCAGCCCTCCTGTAGGGGTAGCGCGTTGCGTACACATTCATTGTATGTGAATCTCAGTTTCGCGTACAAGTTTTATGTACGCCCTGGGCCGTGGAGCGGGTCACACAAAGCGCCGCCCCACCTGGCACGGGGAAGAACCAGGCAGGGCGGCGCGAGTCCGAGGCGTGGGGTCGACGGTCAGCGGCTCCGGGGGGACCGCGACCGCGACGCCTTCGACGGCGGCTGGGAGGCCCCGTCCGTCTTGGCGTCCACCTCGGACACGTCGGCCCCGGCGTCAGCCGACGTGCTCTTCTCGCCGGCATTCACCGGCTCCGGCTCCGGCTCGCCGGCCGGCTTCGGCTCCGGCTCCGGCTCCGGCTTCGGCTCGGGCTCGGGCTCGGGCTCGCGGTCCGGCTCCGGCGTCGGCGTCTCACCGTCGCCCTCGTCCTCCTTGAGGTCGACCACCTCGTACCCGCCGGCCGCCTCCTGGGCCAGGTCGTCGGGCACGTCGAACGCCAGCCCCAGCGGGCCGTCGCTCGTCGTCCGCACCTCGTCGTGCCGGTCCGGGCTGGCGGCGTCGAGCAGCTGCCGCGCGAGCACTCTGGCGTCCTCGCGGCTGTTCGGGTAGATCAGCGGGGCCATCTCTCCTCCTACGCCGGCACGCCCGGCAGCTTCACCTTCACCGCCGCCACCGTGCAGCTCCACCCCACCGTGTAGAACCGCTCGGCGACCGCGAACACCTCGTTGTCCTTGCGGTCCAGGGCCTCCGGCAGCTTCGGCAGGAACACCGCCGACCGCCGCACCATCACCGGACCCGTGGCGTACAGCCACGCCTCACCGGCGGCCGGCGCCGCACCACCCGGGCCGACGCCGGTCGTCTGCGCGAACACGATCGGGTTGCCCAGCGGGCCCACCAGCCGCGGACCCTCGATCCGCGACTGGCCCTTCTCCGCGAACCACCCGGCCGTCCACCGAGGAGCCCACAGCACGCCCAGCACGCCCGACCGGTCGCCGATGTGCGCCTCCAGCAGACCCACGCCCGTCTCCAGCGGCACCGCCGCCGCGTCGGAGCCCGCCAGGACCTCCGTGTCGGCCGCCGCCAGGTAGTCCGCGTTCCCGGCCTCGCCGGTCCAGGCGTAGTGCTCCAGCGACTGCTGCTCGACCATGCCCATCGCCCGCCGGGCCCGCTCCAGCAGGTCCGGGCGGGCCGGCGACCGGCCCGTCAGGCCCGTGTACAGCCGGATCACCCCGGCCTGCACGAGCGGCACCCCGTCCGGCAGCGCCATCGGCGCCCGGTTCGGGTCCGAGGCCGCCGCCACGTTCGTCGGCGCGGGCGCGTCGACGCACTGCGGCTCCCACTCCACGCCGGCCTGGAACTCGCGCTGGTCCGCCGGGTCGACCACGGCAGCCGCCGAGAACAGCCCGTACCGGTACGGCGTCGTCGCCGGGGCTTCCACGTACACGAAGGGCTGAGTCACCCGTCACCTCCTCCGGAGATGGGGCCGCGCCGGCCGGGCGCGGCCCCGTCGAACGGGCAGCTCAGGCCGCCGTGCAGTCGAACGCGACCGTCTGCCCGGTCACGCCGGTCGGGCACAGCGGCACCGACACCTTGTAGGACATGTAGCACCGCTTCACCAGCAGCGACGCCTGCTCGGTGAACAGGGCGATGTACTCGTTGTCCTTCAGCTTCGTTGAGTCGTAGACCGCCGACAGGTCGATGATCGGCTTGGTGCCCTTCACCCACGTGCCCGGCGCGTAGATCAGCAGGTCGACCGTCGCCGGCCACTGGCCCGGCGCGGTCGTGCCGCCGAACCCGGTGCCGCCCGCGTCGACGTAGCCGTCCTGCCAGTCGTAGACGAACTGCGGACGCAGCCGCCGCCGGGTGAACCACGCGATGATCTGCTCGTCGGTGATGTCGAAGTAGTTCACCCCGGCCCGCCGGCTCATGTCCGCCCGGATCCACTCCAGCAGCCACATCGGCGCCGCGCACTCCAGCAGCGCCCGCCGGCCCATCCGGTACCGGTAGCGGTAGTCGGTCGACGCGAGGGACGCCGCGCCGAGCAGCGCGGTGGTCGTCTCGTCGCCGTCGATGTCGCCGCCGAGGGTCAGGCTGAACGTCGTCGACTGGCCCGGGGCGGTGGCCATCCGCGCGATCGTCCGCGCGTTCATCTTGTGCTGGTGCGCGACGAGCGCCCGGCGCACCACGTCGCGGGTCAGCTCCGGCCACACCGCGTTCTGCACGATGTCCTGCTCGATCTGCACCCCGTCTACCTCGAGGCGCGTCTCGGCCCAGTTCACCGTCGGCACCCGGTAGGAGGACTTGTCAACCCCCGCTGTGCTATCGGCCTCGGTTTGCACGAACCCGATCCCCGAATACAGATCGCGGAAGTCGAGGTTGGCTGGCACCTTGATACCACCACCGCGGGGGATCGTGATACCCGGGAGGTCGAGCAGACCCTCGGTCGTCTCCAGGCCCTCGCACAGCTCCCACAGCGTCTCCGATGGGGCACCCCAGCCACCGGCCGCCACGAGGTTGCCGCCCGACAGCCGCGACTCCGACGCGGCCAGCTCCACCAGCTCCATGTCGGTCAGACCCCTGCCCCCCGCGACGAGCGCCTGGTCGACGGGCAGCTCCACCCGGGCCACGTTCTGCTTGATGCGGGTCGCGACCCCACCCCCGCGCGGGAAGCCGGCGAACTTGTCGTCGAAAGCCGCCGCGACCTCGGCCACCGACGAGAACACGTGCCCGTGCGGCACGTTCGGCACGTCCGCCGCCGCCTTGATGACCGCCGACTGGTTGCCCTTGCCGACCTTCGGCTTCGGCTGCCGGCGGGCCGCCCGCCGCGCGAGCGACGCCACGACCGGCGTCGGCTGCGGAGCCGGCTGCTCCTCGGCCGGGGCACCTTCCGGCGGGGCCTCCTCGCCCTCGCCGCCCTCGCCGTCGCTGTCGCCCTCGCCGCCGTCACCGTCGCCACCGTCGGCCTCCTGCGCGCCGTGGACCGCCGCGTCCAGGTCGTCCAGCTCCGACGCCACCTGCAGCGCCGCCTGCTCGATCTGCGTCTGCTGGGTCCGCACCGACTGCACGAACGTCGCCAGCTCCCGCAGCCGGGTCAGACCGGCGGCGTCCAGGGCCGGGTCGTCGCGGAGAGCGTCGAACGCTGCCACGGCCTGCGTCTCCAGCTGGCCCAGCGCGTCGAGGTCGAGCCCGTCCAGGCTCCCAGGGATCTCGAATTCCACCGTCGGCTCCTCAAGCACGGTAGGGATCTCATCCCCGACCGGCCCGCAGCCAGCATCGGTAGTTCAGGGCACAGCGTAGCCCACGCGTTCGCCGGGCACGGATCATCACCGGCCGGTGGGTGCGCTCCTGCGCGTCGCAGGGTCGGGAGTGGACGTTTCTTATTTCACCTACTATCGTTAAGCCCATGCCTGACGGACCTGTGCGCGTAACGGGACCGCTCCTGGCTGTCCTGAACGCCCTGCTCGAAGCTGACGACTACGAGCTGCACGGCTGGGCGATCATGAAGGCCACGGGGAAGTCCGGACCGACCATCTACAAGATCCTGGAGCGGCTCGCCGAGTCGCGGTGGGTGAGCTCCCGCTGGGACACGAACACCGAGCCCGGCAAGCCTCGCCGCCGCTACTACCAGCTCACCGGACACGGCGTGGCCAGCGCCCGGGAGCTGATCGCCCAACGGCAGGCCAAGACCGCGCCGGCCATTCGGACCCGCCTGGCATTCGGCTGGTGCCAGGCGTGAACCGCTGGGAGATCATTCTCGGCATCGTGTTTGGGCTCCTCGTCAACGAGGTCACCGACATCTCGCCGTGGCTCGCGCAGAAGCTGGCCCGGTGGTCGGCCTACCGCTGGACAACGGACCCCGAGATGGCCGCAGCGTACGCGGAGGAGTGGGCCGCGCTCATCGACGACCGGCCCGGAAAGCTGCTCAAGCTTCTGACCGCCCTGCGGTTCACCCTCGGCGCGGCCGGCCGAGCTGCACCCAGGGCCGGCATCCGGGCCATCCGCGCGGTCCGTCGCCGCACTCAACTAAGGGCATACGCCGAGAAATTCCTGCGACTCGACGAAGCTGATAAGGCCGCTCGCCGTCTCGTAACCACGGACACTCCCATTCTCGTAAGCACGGACGCTTGGGACTCTTATGACCTAAAGGCGGACGGCCTCCTTGTGGAGGTGAAGGACTGGCAGCCAGATACGGTTCTGCCCCCACGTAACGTTCACAAGGCGAGGGCGTACAAGCGCCGCCCCATGCCTCGACCCCGGTAGGCCGGTACAACCATCGAACGGGCAGCCCGCTGCCCAGGCGGTGCTGCGGGTGCGGTGCCGGTGGGCGCCGCACCCCCAGCTCCCTACTTCTGCACCTGGCGGATGACGCCGCCGCCGCCCTTCTGCACGTCGGCGACCTCCGCCAGCGTCTTCGACCCATACTCGCCGCCGCGACGCCCGTCCCCGTAGGACAGCACCCACACGGTCGCGCCCCTGGCCTTGCTGCCGCAGTTGCAGCCCACGCCTGCTCTCCTCCCTACTCGCCATGCACCTGGGCGGCCAGCGCCGCCACGAGGGCCTTCCGGTCCCGGCCGATCGACGCCGCGATCCGCTCGGCCGTCGCCGCCGCGGCGACGCGCTGCCGCTCGGCGGCGAATCCGGCGGCCACCGCGCGCCGCACCGCCGCGTCGAGGGCGGCCGGCGACGTCAGGGCGGGCTCCCGCCGGCGGCCGCGCGCCGGCGCCGACGGCTGCCAGCCGGACCAACCGGAGGCGACCATCGCGTACGCCCGGCCACCCGACGTGCGGCCCCGCACGACCGGGAACCCGCCGACGTTGACGCACAGCGCCGCGACGAGCTGCCGGGCCCCGCCGATCCACCGCCAGTCCCCGGACAGCGGCGACCGGCGCAGAAGCTGCACCTGCTCCTCGGTGGCCTCCGGCACCAACGACCCGGCGACCCACGTGCCGTGCGCGTCCCGGCCGGCCCGGACCACCGCGACCTGCGTGCCGGTGTCGTCGTAGTGCGCGACCGCGCTCGCCGCGCTGGCTGCCAAGTCGGCGTGCCCGGTCGCCGCGGTGATGTGCCCGACCGCGACCAGTTCCCCCTCGGCCGTCTCGATCTCCGGCCGGTGGAACCAGTCGAAGCCGCCCTCTTCCGGCGGCATCACGCACTGCCCACCCTGGAGGAACGACAGGTGGCAGTCCCGGTCGGCGAGGTGCCCGAACACCCGGCCGTCGACCGTCACGGTGATCGGCGTCAGCTCCTCCAGGCCCGGGTCGTCGAACCACCCCCTCGGCGGGTACACCGGTGCGACCTGCTTCTTCATCGCCGCTGCGCCAGCCGCAGTTACCGGCTCTTCCTCCTTCACCTCGTCTGAGGGCGTCTCGTCGTCGGTGGGGACCTCGTCGATCAGCTCCAGCCGCGCCTGCACGAACGCCTGCGTGCCGAGCATCGTCACCGCCATGACGCGGCCCTTCGTCACCAGCAGGTACGGCTCATCGCCGGCCTCGACGAACGCCTCCCACTCCTCGTCGGTCATGTCCTCGATCGGCTTGCCGTCCGCATTCGCGTACACGAACTCGAACTCGTCGAGGTCCACCGACGGGAACAGCACGCCGGCCCGCCACAGCTCCAGAGCCTCCGCCAGCTCCGGCACGGCGTCGATGAAGTCGCCCGCGCCGGACAGCTCGGTCTTCTGCACCTCCCCGGCGGTGATCCGGCCGATCGTCACCGCGCCCTCGTGCCCCGGGGCGTCCTCGCGGGCCCACCGCAGGGGCAGCGGCAGGTCGCGGAACGACCACTGGCCGTCCGCCGCAAAGATCCGCCGGTCACCCGACCTGGCACCCAGCGGCGCCAGCGTTCCCTTCCACGTCGCCATCTGCTTGCCACCCTTCGCGGCTCCCGCCGCTGTCACCGTGATGTCCAACCCGCTGGCCCGATCCCGTCGGGGCCAGGGGTGCTCAGGAACCGCAGGCAGGGGCTCGCCGGCCTCCACCTCGATCATCGTGCAGCGGCACTGCACCGTCTGGCCGGGCGGTGCCGCCGGGTCGCCCGGGTACCGCATCGGCACGCCGCCGACCATGAACACGCCGTCTAGGGCGACGCGCTGCCCGTCCGCGTCGCGGTGGTCCGGCCGGGTCCGCTCGTCGTGGGTCGCCACCCACACCTTGTCCAGCTTCTCGTCGAGCGCCGCCTGGGCGGTCAGCCAGGCGGTCAGCGTGCCCGCGTTGTACGCGCCGATCGTCTCGGTCCGGGCGATCGTCACCGCCCGGTCTTCCCACGACAGCTCGCCGAGGATCGCCTCGATGGCGTCGCGGATCCTCGGGATGCTCGCGCCTTCGGCGGTGAGCTCGGCGATGGCCGCCGTCACCTGCGTCCACGCGCTGTCGGGCACGCCCTGCAACCTGTTGGGCAGCGCCGCCAGGTACTCGTCCTTCATCTGCGCGACCCGCAGCAGCTCGACGTCGCCGCCCGCATCCGCGACCCCGGCGAGGAACGTCGCGTCGACTGCGGGGAGCAGGTGGACCGTCATCGCCTCGAACCACGCCTGCCCGGCGCCCGCGAGCGCCGACGGGTCCGGCGGCAGCGCCGCCGCGGTGACCGGCAGGGTCGCGGTCCGGGCGGACCGCAGCCAGGCCCGCAGCGCCGCCCGTGCGGCCCGCTCGACGCGCTTCTCGGCAGCGAGCACCCGCGCCTCGTGGTCGAGGCGCAGCGGCAGCCAGCGGTCCGGCTCGTCGGTCACGGCTCTTCGGCCGTCACCGCCGGCGCGGGCGCCAGAACCGCCACCACGGCGACCGTCGACGCGATGCTCCGCACGCCACCGTCCGAGCGGCCGGCCGGCATGCCGGCGGGCGTGCGCTCCACCCGGTAGATCGTCAGCTTGTCCTCGGACAGCTCCAGCCGCACGAAGTCCTTGTCGAGGGTGATGCCCACCAGCGCGAACATGTCCTGGACCTGGGTCAAGGTGATCGCCGTCGGGTCATCCATGGTTCCTCCTCGTGTGCTGATGCCGCTCCACGTCCGCGGGGTTGCAGACGTGCGTGGCGTCGGTCAGGGGCGGCTGGTCGCCGTCCCACAGCTCGCCCCACCAGCCGCACATCTGGCACAGCGACCATGTGAGGAGCTCGCAGCCCTTGCCGCGCCCGGAACGGCGGCAGGCGTGGCCGTGCACCTGCACCAAGGTCGGGAACGAGGGCGGTCGGGGCGGTCACGCCAGCGCCAGCTCTCCGCGCACCGTGGCAGCCAGGTGCTCGCGCAGCTCCGCCGGGTCGTGCCCGGTGCCGGTGACGAGCAGGCCACCGACGTACGTGGTCAAGGCAGCCTCCAGCTTCTCCGCGTCGACGCCGAGCCGGGTGGCGATCGCCGGCACGGCCGTC
The DNA here is from genome assembly GCF_900091445.1 of Micromonospora echinofusca. Taxonomy (NCBI): domain Bacteria; kingdom Bacillati; phylum Actinomycetota; class Actinomycetes; order Micromonosporales; family Micromonosporaceae; genus Micromonospora; species Micromonospora echinofusca. The sequence goes on along the minus strand of NZ_LT607733.1, from coordinate 1,873,119 downwards.
CACGCCCCCTGAAGCAGGCGAGGCACGGACGTCGGCGTGGACTGCCGCACCGTGTGGTAATCCCACGCCTTCAAGTCGGCGTGCCGGTACCGGTCACGGCCGAGGACCCGCTTCCCGGCGATCTCCAGCGCCCGCAGCGCGAGGACCTCGCAGGCGGCGACGAACGGCCCGGACAGCGGGTCGGCGGCCGACGCGGCGATCGCGTTCTGCTCGGGCGGGCCGCGGTCCTCGGTGTCGCCGTCCGGCGGCTCGTCGGTCGTCGGCTCCTCGTCCTCGGCGGGCGGTTCGCCGACGGGCAGCTCGGCCGGCTGCGGGGCCGGCTTCAACGCGGCTGCATCGAGCTGCACGGATACCCCGGCGACCTCCAGGAGCCGCTGCACGAGCAGCGGGCCGGCGGCCGGCACCGTCCGGATGATCTCCAGCAGGCGGCGCAGCTCCCGCTCGTCGTCGGTCGGCTTGTCATGCTCACCGAACCCGGTCTCCCGGCGAAGCGCGTCACCGGACAGCTCGCCGAGGCCGTACAGGTCCTTTGCGTCCGCGCCCTTGTCCGGGGTCTGCGTCAGCTCGCTGGTGTCGTACCAAACGATCCACCGCTTGGCGTCGGCGACGCCGGGCGCGCCTTCCAGGGCCGGCCACAGCATTTGCTGGGTCAGCGCCGCGCAGAAGAGCTCCAGCTTCGACTCGACGTGGTACTTGATCGTCGCCTCGTCAGTCATCCAGGCGCCCCAATGGTTTGCCTGCGTCATGCCGAGCAGCATCTCCGGCGGGGCGTCCAGACCGAGGGCCAGCCGCCGGATCGCGCCGTCCAGCATCGACGGCACCGTTGCCGACAGCTCGGTGGCGAAGCTGAGCAACCGGGCCTTCTCCAGGTGCTCGGCGGGGCCCTGCACCACGATCGGGACGAGGGCGGCCACGGAGTCGCGGTCCTTCACCGCGGTGGTCATCGCCTCGGTCAGCGTCGCCAGGAACGACGTCACCCCGTCCTCGGCGTCCTCCTCCTGCTCGGCGGCGGCGAACGACAGCTCGTTCGGCAGCAGCAGGATTCCCGCGCCGGCCAGCCGAGAGTCGATCTGCGACTGGACGTACTGCGTCAGCCGCTCGATCAGCCGCAGCACCCGCCGGTTAGCCTGCACCTGCGACTTCGGCAGGGTGTGCCTGCGGGGCGACGGCGACCAGATCCGCACGATCACGGTCTCGTCAACCTCCAGCTCGCGCGGCCCGTCGCCCTGGTCAAGGACGTACTTACCGGCTCGCTCCTGCAGCTCCTCGTTGGAGGCAATGAACCACCGCTCCCGGTCGGTCGCGTTGCCGGCGTCGTCCTTCTCCGGCTCGCCGATCAGGTAGCACTCACCGGGCACACCGAGCTGGATCCCGGCATCGTGCAGCAGCTCCCCCTGCTGGCCGGGTCCGCCGAGGAACGTCTCATTGACGCCAGCCGGCGCCTGGTCGGGTGTCTCGACGGGCCGGCCCTGCTCGTCGATCTGCGTGATGTACAGCCGGGCGCGTCCCATCGCCTTCGCGATGAGGTCGACCAGGTAAGCCAGCTCGCCGCATTGCTCGTAGTGCCGCCACGCCTCGTCCTGCCACTCCTGCTTGGTGACCTTGCGCAGGCTGCCGCTGGACTCGTAGCGCATCTTCGCCGCCGACGCGACGACGGCAGTCGCCCTGCCGACCTCGCTGTCGACGTTGGGCTTCGTGCCCCAGAACGCCATGCACTACTCCTCGGGCTCGGCGCGCACCAGCAGGCCGGTCGCGTACGACAGGGCCAGGCCGACAGTCGGCACGTCAATCCACCAGTGCCCGGACCAGCGAGGCATGAAGGACAGCACCCACCAGCTGGCGGCGACCGGCAGGGCGACCCACACCGAAAGGCACCAGCGGCAGAACAGCAGGTAGGCGAAAGCGCTGCCCTCGGGGAGCCAATTCACGATCGTCGCTCGGAGCCGCCGCGTGATCTCGTCGGCGGTGACCAGCCGGGTTACGCGGGCGACGACGAAGAGCATCACCACGACCTCGATCAACCCCATCACGGGTATGAGCATAGGTGGAACCATTGCGACCGGATAGCCAGGAGCCCGACATTGGCCACGTCGTGCGGCTGTGCAGGACGGCTCGCCACGGCAGTAGTTCGACGGGCTCGGCGCCCCGGGGGGGGGTGCAGCGGTGAGGTCCGGGCGGCCGCCCGTCCAACTTCAACCAGCCGGCCAAGTGCCACGACCATCCTTGTCAACGGACGGCTTCAACCCGGGTAGGCAGTTCCCGCATCGACGCGGGTGGCCGACTATCGTGCCCGTTCACACCCCGCTGATGGTCCTCGTCCGGATCTCGGATTCCGCGTTTTCGCTGGTAGCGGCGTTGCGAGCTACCGTCAGGGCGATCACATCATCGGGGGATGACCTTGCGGCAAACGATCGAGCCCATGCGAGCGGCCAGCATCACCGAGCTGCCCGTCCACGGCGGTCGCCAGCTTGCCTACGAACCCAAGTGGGACGGCTGGCGATGCCTAGCCTCCGTCACCGCCGACCAGGTCCTGCTGCAGAGCCGACAGGGTAAGAACCTGACCCCGTACTTCCCAGACGTCGTTCGGCATCTGCGCGCCAACCTGCCGCAGGGCGTGGTCCTCGACGGCGAGCTGATCATCTGGGATGCTGCTCTCAGCCGCACCTCATTCACCGCTCTGCAGCGGCGGATCACAGCCGGACGTGGCCTGACGCGGGAGGCCGCCGAGTGTCCGGCGCACTTCGTGGCGTTCGACCTGTTGGCCGACGCTGGCGGCGGGAGCATGCTCGATCGGCCGCTGGTGCAGCGCCGGGCCCGCATGACGCGGCTCCTCGCCTCCAGCCCGCCACAGCTGTCGACCTGCCCCCAGACCCTTGACATCGCCGAGGCCCGCCGCTGGATGCAGGAGTGGGCCGCGGCCGGCATCGAAGGACTCGTGATCAAAGACCTTGCCAGTTGCTACACGCCCGGCAAGGCCGGCTGGTTCAAGCTCAAGTCCCGCAGTACGACGGAAGCGATCATCGGAGGCGTCACCGGCAGCGCTACCAACCCGACCAGCCTGCTGCTCGGCCGGTTCGATGCCGCCGACCGGTTCCGGTACGTGGCGCGGACCCATGCGCTGCCCGCCGCACAGCGCCGTGCACTCGCTGGCTTGCTGCCACCGCTCGCGCTTCAGGCCGCCGCAAACCACAAACATCCATGGCCCCATCGACTGCCAGCAGCGTGGAGCGCCCAACTGGGCGATCGACAACCACTGCCCTACGTCCGGCTCCAGCCTGTCATCGTGGCCGAAATCGAAACCGACGCAGCGTACGACTTGGAGTATGGCCGATGGCGCCACCCCACCCGATACGTCAGGCTGCGGGCAGACCTGTCCGCCCATGATGTACCGCCGCTCGCCGCCTGAGAGGCCCGCCTGCCGGCCCCTCTGGGCGCCCCAATCAAGGCGGGATGCCATGTAGCGTTCCACTCCGTGCAGAACGGCCGAGCCTTCGGCTGCTGGTACGCCGCGACGACGCGAGGGTGATGATCGAGCATGCCTGGTGGGTAGACCGCCTCCGGCGCACCACCCCGTAACGGCTTGGCTGCTCCCATGATTGCTTGCCTGGAACACGGTTTAGTAGGGCAGTTGCGCTGCGCCGAGCAAGAGGCGGTGCGGTGGGAGCGGCCGGCAAGATTTGCCAGCCATCCCCTGACACCCTAGCTCGTTCCGCACATAGTCCGGATCTTGGTCGACGGTCCGCCCTGACCGCACCTTCCGCTGCGCCGGTCCTGACGGCAGTATGTCCATGTGGCATCGACGGTGAGAGAACAGCAGGTCCTGCAGGCGCGAGCGGCTCTTGTCTTGGCGGCTCGCCGCCGCTCGCTGGTCACATACAAGGAGCTGGGTTTAGCGATCGGCATGACAGGCGTATCCCTCAGCCACCACATGCGTCATGTGCTGGACGATCTTTCGGGACTGTGTATCGCGGCCGGCGAACCCTCGCTGGCAGCCCTCGTCGTTAACTCGGAGACCGGGGCTCCGGGTAAGGGCTTCGAGAAAGGTGGCGTTCCCTGGCACACCGAGGTGCAGGAGGTCTTTCGCCACTGGGCCAAGCAGTAAGCATCGCAGCAGCGGCCTGGGGTCTCGGCCAAAGGGAGACCATGGAGCCCTCGTGATGATGCCCGAGGGCTGCCGGGGTGGGTACAGCTCGTCGCCGCGCCAGCTGGGCCAGCTAGGCCAGGTGCTCGCCGCGTCGGTCGACGCCGTAGCGGAGCGCCCCGACTGGCGTACGGACCGCGCTCGCCGCCGCTTAACGGACGGCAAAGAGCCTGGCCTGGAGCCGGTCTTCACCTGACTCGATAGGCCCCCCAGACTCCAAGAGATCAAGAGCAATCTTCTCGTCGGAATGGCGATAGTCGTCGTAGTGGACCGAGTAGCTGTTCCCGGGACTGCTCCCGTCGACCGGATCGACGTATACGAGGACGACGTACTTAGACAGTCCCTGCATCGGATTTCGACCGTGGAGGTGATCAACGGCCCTTCGAAACTCAGCCAAGTTCCTGAGGCCCGGGCCGCCTTTGAAACCCGACCAATCGCCTGTGTAGGGATCAAACTTCCGCGGGTGCAGGTAGAACTTAAACTCGACGAACGCCTTCTCCCCGGCGCGGTGCAATACCAGGTCGATCCGGTCGCACTCCACGAACTGCTTTACATCTGGGTAGGCATTTGAGAGCAGCCGACAGAAGAAGTAGCGAAGGACCGACTCGTTCCAGCGGCTGAGGGGCATCCGTGAAAGCTCGCCGGGCAGAAACGCCATCGTGCTGGAGAAGGTCGACCGAACTACGTCATCCATGCTGGCGTTCCGCCGTCCGTGCTCGCTCACGCGTCGAGGCGCTGGATCTCGGCGCCGAGTGCCTTGAGCTGCTCCCCGTAGACGTACCTGCGCCGGGCCCACTCGTCCTCGTCGAGGCGGCGGTCCTCATCGCCGTCGGGGCGCAGGAACGGTCCCTTCTCTAGGCCCAGTCGCTGACGGAACGCGTCGATGTACCGCAACGCGTTCGCCTCTCCCTTGAGATCGAGCCACAGCAGCCCGGGCTCAGTCGTCGTCCCCGCCGCACGTCCAGCCGCCGCCGCATCTGCAAGAACGGCGCGGACGAGGTCGGCGAATCGGCGGCGGAGCTTCTCCCGGGCATCAGCCTTGTTGCGCTGCCCGACTGCCTCGTAGCGAGCCCGACGTGCCAGAGCGGCGCGGGCGAGGATTGACTCGGCGAGGGCCTCGGCTTCCGTGCGGTTGACCGAGGGGCCGAGCGCGTCGATATCGGCCAGGGCCTGCGCCGGTCGCGGCGGCACGGTGTCGGACCGAACAGCGACGGCCGGGCCTGTCAGTCCGTCCTCGGCGAGGACGACCGACGCGGGTGCAGCTCCTGCCGCTCGCTTTGCGAGCGCCATGTCCAGCCGCGGGTGGCCGTACGTCGCCAGTGCTATCCACGACTCCGGGTCTCTGCTGGCCCGGGACGGGTCGGTGGTAACGGGCCGCCCGGGTTCGTCGAGGACGGCGCCAAGGCGCTCGATAACTACCTCGCGCAGGTCGGCCAACGTGACAGGGCTGGGCTCGGGCTGCAAAATCGGGTAGGGGTCCTCGTCCGCTCCCAGCGGCAGGTCGGCGCCGGGGTTGGACTCGGCGAGCTCGACGAGCGCCTGCACGCTGGCTTTGCGGGCTTGCGCTCGCTCGCTGACCGGCGCGCGGAACACGTCGCGGAAGGTGCCCTCGACCGCACCCAGGATGGGTTGCAGCCCTCCCACGATGCCGCTGAACATGTCGATGCGAGACGCGAGCGCCCGGTAGACCTCTTCCTCTACCGTGCCCTCAATGAAGAAGTTGCGCACGGCGATGGTATCCCGGACCTGACCGAGCCGGTCGACGCGGCCGATACGCTGCTCGACCCTCATCGGGTTCCACGGCATGTCGTAGTTGATGAGGTAGCTGCACGTCTGCAAATTGAGACCCTCGCTCGCCGCGTCCGTTGCCAGCAGCACGGTAACGCTGCGCGCACGCACGGCCTCGACGAGATCACGCTTGCTCACGTGGATCCAGCCCTCGTTCTCCCGGAACACCCGGCCGCCGTCGCCCGTAAAGGTGGCGAGGCGGCTGCGGTACCTCTGGTGGAGCCGGTCCCGCAGAGAGTCAAGCGTGTCGGTGAACTGCGTGAATACGATGACGCTGCGGCCGTCGCCGCGCGCCTCGTCCAGGTGCCGCTCAAGGGCCGCGAACTTGCCGTCCTGCACCTGCGCGATCCGGTCGGCGTACGTGCGCATCTCTTCGAGGTCCTTGGCCGTTAGCGGCACCGCGTCTGTGTCCTTTACGCCGCCAAGGCCATCGTCGTCGAGGTCGTCCGCGGTGTCCTCTTCGAGCACGGTCTGATCGAGAAGTGTCTCCTCATTGTGGAGCCGCTTGAGCAGCGTTCTGTGGATTGCAGCCCAGCTGCTCGTAAGACGGCGGCGGTAAACGGTAAGGACGAATCCGGCGCCGCGCCGTTTGCCGTGGGCCTCCAGCAGCCGGTCGATGAGCGCCTCAAGGTCGTCGTAGAGCTGCTGTTCGTCCGGGTGCAGATCGACCACGTGCGGCCGCACGTCGCGCTCGGCGAGGTTCTCGCTGATGAGGCCACGCTGCCGGTATGCCTTGAGCGTCGCGCGGCTGTGCCGCGCGACGTACTGTCCGACCGGTCCAAGCGCCCGAAGCCACTCCTTGAGCGCCTGCCTGCCGGCCACTCCGATCTCCTGGAGGCGCTGCTCGGCGGCGACCCCGTCACGGCCGAACCGGAAGACGATTTCGGCGCGGACGGGGCCGAGGCGCCGCACGATGTCGGCTGCGAGTGCCTCCTCTGCTTCTGTGCGTGGCATATCGGGAGTCCGCCGAATCTGTTCCGCGAGCCAGGCCCAGGCGATCCCTTTGTCGTCGGGCTTGCCGAGCTCCCTATAGAAGCGGACGAAGGCGTGCTCATCCGCGAGCGCGCCCGTCAAGCCGGTCTGCCGGAGCAGGTCTACGAGCTCGACGGCGGCGGTCTGCAGCGGGGTGGCGGTGAGCAGCCACATCGCCCGCGCAGCATTCTGCCGGTTGACCGTGTCGAGCAGTTCAAGCAGGCGGCTGGGCCGATACCGGTCCTCGTTACCGTGCTGCCGACGGGCATGGTGGGCCTCGTCAACCACGAGCAGGTCGTAGGGGGCCGCCGCCAAGAGCAGTTTCTGCTGGTCTGGCCGGCGCGCGAGGTGACTGGAAGCTAACAGAACCGGGTGCTCGGCGTAGGGGTTGGGGCCTGCGGACCGCACGTCGTCCGAGTGGGCGCCGAAAATCTTTCCTTGATCCAATCGGGGCACCCAGAGGGCGAACTTCTCGAAGAGCTCGTCCTGCCACTGGCGGCAGACGTTCGCTGGCGCCAAGATAAGCGCTTTGCGGACCTCGCCGTTCAGCAACAGCCGGCGCAGGCTCATCCCTGCGCTGACGGTCTTCCCGAGGCCAACCTCGTCTGCGACCAGCCAGGACCGCGGGTACAGACCGGCGAGCCGCGCGACATTCTGGCGCTGGTGCGGGAACAGCCGGACACCGATCGTCGCCTCCGCTATCTCCGTCGCCCATGGCAGCCGAGGCGCGATCTGCAGGAACCGCGCAACGGTGCTCGGTTCGCCGACCGGCGGCGGCTCCTCCGGGTCGCGCTCTCCGGGTACGGAGTCCGGCGCGTGCCCGAGCAGGGCTTTCTCGGCCGCCTCCGGCAGCGGGTACACCCTGAAGCCGGGGACCTCGCCGTCCCAGCGCTGCTCGAACCGGCTTGCCCAGAACGAGAAGTGAGCCGCAGTGCCGTCCCAGCTCGTATAGACGCTGAACGACTCAAAGTTGCGTGTCCATGCGGTTGCGGACTCATTGACACTGCCCTGGAAAGCCACCCCGTCGCCGGCAGCGTCCCGCAGGATGCCGACCTTCTCGTGGAAGTACGGGTTGTTCTCCCGTCCGGGAAGGGGTTGACCGTCGGCGTCCACGGGCACGGCGACGCGCACCTCAAGCCTTCCCTGCTTCACGAGCCACGCCAGGACCTCGATGCGGCGACGGTCGATGTCGCTGGTCGTCGCCAAACCCTCGGCGAGCCGCTGAGCGAGCGGCCCGTCTAGTGTTGCCTTGCCCTGCAATGCCTGTGCGTCCTCATCCCGGAGCTCGACCCCGCACAGCAGCCGCATCGTTCCGCCGCCGTTAACAAAGCGAGATAGGCCACGGGCGGCGACGGACAACGAGGAGGACCGGAAGTACCCGACCGATCTCGCGTAGTCGACGGCGCGTTGCAGCGCCGGGACGTAGAAGGCGTTGAGAACATCGTCACCGCTGTCGTAGCCGGGCGGCAGATCGAGCGTTTGAAGGCCAGGCACGAGCGGATTGTGAGTCCCCGTCATCACCAAAGTCCCGGTCTCGCTTCCGCTGCTGCCGCTTCCGCTGCTGCTGCCGCCGCCGCGATTTCCGCCGGGTCAGGCGGGACCGGGATGTCTTCGAACAGGGAACCTCGCATGGATTCCAGGACGCGAGCTTCCGGGCGGACGAACTCGCCCCCTTGCTTATTCCGCGGCACTGCACTAATTGCCGCTCGGACTAGATCCTTGAATCCCTCGTCGTCGACGAGGTTCCGTCGACGCATCCACTGTTCGGCGGCGCGGACACCGTCCTCGTCGTAGACGAGCATGAGCGCATGGAGCGTGTCGATGAGCGACGGGAAAGTGACGTCCTCCACATCAAGGCCTTTGGCGGTGCGCCGCTGTGCGGGAGTCAAGATTGTGACCTTGCCGCTGGTTGCCTTGATCAGTCGGTGCGTTTTGCTGAGTGCCTCTAGGTCGAGGTGCGTCGCCAGCGACAGCTTGAGCGCCTCCCCGGAGGGGAACTCGGCTGCTCCAAAGTCCGACCAGGCGAGGAGCCACCAGTCACTCATCCGGTCAAACTCAACGTCCCTGCCGCCGAGCAGGCCGCGCTTTTTCAGGACGGCCACCTTTTCCCGGGCGAGGTCGAGCGCGACGTCCGGGCGCAGGACCTCTGGTGCCCCAGAGGTGTCGAGTTCCCCGGTGTACACGGGCCAGTTGCGTGATAGCACGGCGAGGACGGGTCCGTACGTCGCCAGCGTAAGGTCGACCCCGCGGAGGCCGTGTTTTGAGAAGTTGGTGACGGCATCGACCGCAGCCGCTTCGACATCGCTTCTGATGTCGACCCAGTACGCGGGGAGTGTGTCACCGCGCTTGTGACAGTTGAGCAGAATGGTCGACTGGGCCGAGTTCTTCTTGGCTTGGTGGAGCGAAGTCTCGGCTTCTGTCGCGATGGGCCAGGACGACGTGATGGCGAAGCCGGCATTCAGAAGCGCCGCGCCCAGCGTGTCCCAAGCATCGACCCGTTTGTGCGTGAACATTACATTCAGCACGCCGCGCTCGCCGAGGACGCGATGAGCCTCCGCGAAGGACTCCGTCAGGAGCTTCTCGTAGTGGGCGGTCGCCAGCTCCGCGGCCGTCGACGTGCCTTCGGCCTTCCTGCCGCGTCCGCTGTGGGTCGCCACGTCCTTGAACAGTGACGGATTCGCTACCGCCTCCGCCTGCTTGTCCGTCACCGGCAGGTCACAGAACTGGGGCCAGACGCCTTTGAGGGATCTCTTGAGCCAGACGTAGAAGAAGTCGCTCAGCTCGCCGTACATCACGTTGTCGTAGTACGGCGGGTCCGTAATCACTGCATCGATAGAACCGTCGGGCAACGCGACGGCCGCGGCACTTCCGCGCAGGACGTTCGGCTTGCCGACCAGGTGGTCTCCGCCGAGGCGACGGGTTCCGGTGCCATGGACGAGCCTACTCAAGTTTTCGTGATTCTTGGCGGAGTTGGCGACCGCCCACGGCAGCAGGAGCCGTCCGGCCTCGAACTCGGCACAGGTCCACGAGAATGCGAAGTCGTGCCGGTCGAAACCGTTCCGGATCATGCTCCGTCCCGCGTGCCAGCTGCACAAGCGGCTGTTGTAGTCCAGACAGCGGTCGAGGGCGTACGCGAGATGCAGCGCGACCGCCCGTCCACGTTCTTCGCCCAAGCTCTGCTGCATCTGCGGCTGGAGGCTGATCAGCTCCTCCAAGAACACCAAGTTGGCGAGCAGTTGTCGAGGCAGGAAGAGGTCCGACCAGACCCGCATGCCCATTCGCAGCAGCTCATCCGTCTTGTGCCCGGGCTGCACCAGCTCGTCAGGGACGAGTCCATCAATCTCCCAGCTGGGGCGTAGCCGCCTGAGCTCCTTCTCAGCCAGCTCGACGGCCGTCCGATCGTCGTCGCTCGGCGACCTGAAGCGGCGCTGCTTCTCGTGCAGGTAACACGCGGCGAGAAGGATGTACGTGCCGTTCCCGTCCCGGGCCTGCTGCTGGATGTAGTCGCCGGAGAAGGTAGTCGCGTCGTGCCACACGCTCTGCGCGACACCGTTCTTGTACGTCGCCCGGTCGCCAAAGCGGGCGGCTTCGCTGCCGGTGACCACCGTCGGCGTCAACGTGCCGGCGTCTTGATCCACGACCAATTGCACTGCGGCGGCTCCCCGCTGCAACCAGAGGTTCGGCGCGAGAGGCGTCGGGCGTCCGGTGGTTGGACACGGGACGGCAAATGCCCAAATGTAGGACTGCGTCGGTGCGTCCTGGTCCGTTGGGAAGAAGGGAGCGAGGCGCTCTCGCGCTGCTCGTGCCCATCGGCCGCCCCACGTCCTGATGTCCTCGGCGAGCTCGGGGCCGAAGTCGTGGACGACGCCGAGGGTCCCCTGCAAGACAGCGGACGCGACGGGGTTCAGCTCGTTCGCGACAGCATCACACCCCAATCGCATGGCCTCGAAGGGGATACTCCCGCCGCCGGCGAATAGGTCGAGCACTGCCGGCCGATCGCGAACAGATGAGCTCCGCACCCGAGCCAGTCGCTGCAGCCGCCGGATCTCCTCTGGCTGTGGCGAGCGCGTGAAGGCCCGGTCGTAGCCGTAGGCGTTCCCCTCCGTCTTCCGCCCTGCTGCCAATGCCGCTGCGATGGCCGCCCGCGCCGCTGCAGGGTCCTTGTCCCGGGGGATACCGACAAGCTCCTTGAACCAGGCATGGTACTCATCTTCGCCCTCTGGGAACTCCGCGCGAAGCCGCGCCAGGACTGCGGCCGCCTCTTCGTCTCCGGCGGCCTGCTCGCCGGATGGCCATGCCGGCAGCAAGGATCCAAGAACCGCCGCCCGGCTGGCGGAGAGCGGGCGGCGCGCCCACCACACGTGCAGGAAGTTGACGGGCGGGAAAGCCTTCGCGCTGCCTCGTTCGCGAAGACTCTCGGCGCCGATTTGCTGCGCCGGGAACCACTGGTCGATCAGGCTCGGGACAGTCAACGCTTTGGTCCTTCCCCAAGTAGCAGGCGAAGCGCGCGCAGCCCGTTACGGCGGTTGATTTGCGCGTGCCAATATGCCGCTTCTTCGCGGCTCATCCCCGCGACGGCCTCTGAGACGGTGCTGATGCGGTCTATGCGCTTAAGGGGCTTGACCGCACGCAGGACGAGCTCGACGTGTGCGCCGAGCTGCGGGTCGATACGGATAGGGTCCGCGCTGGTGAGGTCGCGGCCGCGGAGCCGCGCGGAGCGCAGTACCTCTTGAAAGCCCGCGGCAACGTGGATCGCGCGGTAGCCGTTGACCCTAACGTGCCGCTCGCTCCCGTCGAGATCCTGGGCGGCCACGCTCAGCGCGGTGACACGGCCATCGTCGTCCCGCTCGATAAGGCAGGAGTAGGTCTCGCTACGGGTCACGCATCCCCCTCGGTGGTGAGCCGGATGTCGCACTTCGTCGGGCCGGTTGACTGGCTGGCGGTGACGACAGCGGCGAGCTCCGGGCCCTGCAACTCGACGGGTTCCGTCCACGTGATGTCTACGCTGGCGGTGACGCTCGCCTGCCGGCCCAGCAGCGCGCGGAGCGGCTCTCGAAGCACGCCGTAGTCGCCCGGCGTGCCGGTGAAGTCGACGTGGACGACGTGGGACGGATCGTCGAGCTGCACCCGGGCGTCAACCCGGTAGATCGTCCTGGCCTTCGGACCGGCGCCTGCGGGCACCGTGAGGAGACGCTGGAGCTCCTTGCCGGCGTCGTCCCCGACGGTCGACACGCTCACGCGGAGCCGCGTCGCGGTATTCCGTCCGGCTTCGACGGCAGCCTGCCGGGCATTGACCATCGCGGGGCCGGCCGAGCCGTTCGCGGCGAACTCGCGCGCCTTCGTCTCGCCCCCGCCGCCGAGTCCCTCGGCGCAGACACCCTCGTGGACCTTGCCGCAGAGCGGGCACGGCTCGGTCCCGATCTCGGGTGCGGAGCCGGGCGGATGCATAAGCGCGTCCTCGCCCAGCCGAGGCGTAGGCCCAGGGCGGGTCTTGGTCGACCAGCCGGCAGGGCCACCGTCCGGCGCCTGGTACTCCCACACGCCGTTCCGAACACCCGCGACCAGCAAGTTGACGAGCTTCTCGCGATCGAGTACGAGCTTGAGGTCGGGCCGACGGGCGAAGGCACGGGCAAGCTCCATCGTCGGCTGCGCGGTGTTGAACTGCGCGCCGAGCTTCGTGCCGACCCATGCAGGATCCAGAGGCTTGCTTCCGTCGCGTAGGAGCTTGTCCATTGCGTCGAGACTCGCGATCACGGCGTCGGTCTGATTCGGCAGCAGGCTCGCGGAGGTGACCGTAGTCAGGACGGTGCTCTCCAGCCCCTTCTTGTCAGGAACGTACAGCACGTTGACGTGGTTGCACACTGCTACGCGCGCCAGGCCGAGCGCCTCGGAGGACTGCTTCGCGACCTCGCCACGCTTGTCTTCGCCGAGGCTGGCGAGAAGCTCGGGCGTCGTCTTGAGCTGCTCCAGCGCCATGAGGCGGCGCACCGCCTTCAGCATCGGTTCGTGGAGCTGGGCGTTCGGCGCAAGGAACACCAGGCGGTTCCGGAACTCGCGGACGCCCCCGGCGGGTGCCCTCTCGTAGGTGTCGACGATCTTCTGCGGTACGCGCTTCGCCGGGTCGACGCCCTTGGCGTCGCCAAAGTCGTCCCAGTGGTAGACGACGAGGTAGGCATCCTCGCTGTTGTCGGGAACCTTCGCGTCCTCCCAGGCCCGGCGGACCTTGAGGGCAGAGTCCTTGTACTGCTCCGAGAGGATCTTGGTCGCGCGCTCGCGGACCTTGCCGCCGGAAATCTTGTCCTCGGCCTCTTGGATGAGCCGGACGAGGCTCGCCTCGGTGGAAAATCGGTAGCCGCGCACGTCGGCGTGCAGGTACCAGCAGGTGTTCTCTAGCCCGTCGAGCGCCTTGGCGATCAAATTCTGGTCGTCGCCGGGGGCAAGAATCGCGCCGTACAAGAGACTCGCCGGCACGCCGGGGACATCGCGTGTGAGGCTGAACAGGTACGCGGCGGTCGCGAGCCGACGACCGTAAGGGGTACCCATGCGCGCGTCGACCTCGTCCGCATGGCTCGGCGCTCCGCCAGACTGCTGCGCGATGTCGACACGGATGACCGGTTCATACAACGGTCGATCGATCCGGCTGGAGAGCTCCTCGGCCAGGACCTGGTCCGACAGGTCGATGTGGTGCAGGTGGATGAGGTCGAGGTCCTGTCCAGCATCCCAAATGCGCCGGACCGCGCGAGCGAGCAGCCGCAGCGCACCCCGCGTGCGCTGGAAGTTAGGAATGGTGGACAGGCGTTTGTCTAGGACACGGATCAGGTCTGGGTGGAATGGGAATGCCGCCTCGATCTCCTTGGCAAACCGGGCGCCAAGCATGTCCGTCGGGAGATCGAGCCCGGCGGCGTGCGCGGCGTCGGCAGCGTCGGCGTACTTGCTAGCGATGGCCAAGCGCTCGGGCAGGTGCTCAATGTCGGTCTCGAACAGCCGGCGGGCAAGGATCTTCGGCAAGTCGGCCTCGCCGCTGGCCCGCAGGACGAGCTCCTTGCGCGCGAGGAGGCTGGACACCTCCTTGAGGGCAGCGCTAACCGCCTCCGTGTCGCCCGCGAACGCGTCAGCCTCGCCGGCGGTCGTGATGACGACGACGACGCGCTCGCTGCTGTCGGCCGCCTCGAGCAGCGCCATGAGGAACGCCAGGGTTTGCTTCGCGAGGGTGCTGTCGCCGACCTTGCGCGCGGCGGCCGATGACAGGTACCGGGCAATCTCGTCGATGAGGATGAGGACGGGCCGGCCGCCAAACACCCGCTTGAGCTGGTCGCTCCCCGGCGCGCTGAGCGTCTCGTCATCCTGTCGGACGATCTCGTAGCCGTCGGTGCCCGCGATCTGCAGCGCGAGGTAGCCCCACGGCGTGCTCGCGGCGACGCCGGCGATCCCCGGGAACGTGCTCGCACCCGCCGTCGTGCCGACGAAGGCGGCAACGGCGGGCTCGGCGCTGTCGCCTGCCAGAACGGCCGGGTCCATGAACGAGGGGACGAGCTCAGCGGTCAGCCTTCCGCGGGCGGCATGGTAGAGCGCGATGAGGTTGTGTGTTTTGCCGCCGCCGAACGCGGTCTCAAGCCGCAGGACGCTGGCGGCGTCGGGTCGGGTGCCGAGCAGGCGGCCGAGCGCCTCGTTCAGCAGGGTCCGTAGTCCCTCGCTCGGGTAGGTCTGGGCGAAGAACTTGCTAGGCTCGGCGTAGGCGTCGGCGGCCCGGCCGGCGATGACGTCCTCCAAGCCGGCAGCGAACCGGCTCTCCGTCAACGTGCCCACGAGCACGTCCTTGCGGGGCGCGAGCGCGCTCAGCAGAGTCATCGGCGGTTCTCCTGTCGCGATAGCGGCCTCGGTCCGAATCCTATCCGCGGGATCAGACGTTCCCACGACCAGGAGCGCGCCCGGCCGTGGCGCTCCCATCGGCTCGGAAAGCAACAGGTCCAGCAGCGCCCATTGCTCGTAGGCTGGCCTGCGCGGATCCTCCGGCGACCTGCAGGAGGGCGCCGTCGCATGGTCGCGGTGCGCTCTGGACGTGGAGGGCTCGGGACTTAACCTGATTCCGGTAGGACCCGGTTGCACGGCGCTGGGCGCGGCGGCGGGCGGTGCTGTCCTCCCGTACGGTGCGCGGCGACCGGGGCCCATCGAGGAGCTGACGATAATGACGCAGCGCGTATCCCGTAGGTCCTGGAGGAGGTGCGAGAGGTAGGTATCCGAGATTGAGTCCAGCCGCAATGACCCGTCCTCGCGCAGGTCGATCCGGGTGGCAAATGAGGGAAGGTCAATCAGGCGAGGCGCGCGTAGTCGGAGAAGGGTCTTCGGCTTCGTTGAATATCAGCGGCACGTCGTACACCGACAGGTCCGGGCGGGGGCGCACGTACCGGACGCGGTGGCGCCACCGGTGGTCCTCGTAGCCCGTGCCCACCTCAATCTCGGCCACGACGGTCGGTTCGACTTGGACGTAGGGCAGCGGCTCGGGCCGGTCGAACTGGCCGGACCAGGCGGCTGGCAGCGGCTCACGCCAAGGGTGGGTCACGACACCGCGCTCGGTCGGACGGGACGGCGAGAGCAGCCTCGTCAGCTCCCCGCGCTGATGCGTGGTCAGCGGGTGTGTGCGGCCGGTGTATCGCAATCGGCCGCGCCGGTCGAATCGGCCGAGGAGAAGGGTGTCGGGGTTGCGGATGCTGCCGGTGACGCCGCCGATGATCGCCTCCGTCGTGGCACGGGCCCGGAACTTGCCCATCCTTCCCTGCCGGGCTCATACCGGCTGTCCAGCCGACGTCACCGACGTTAGTGAATGGCGGTCTGCGGGGTGACGGCCAGCTGCGGCGGGGCGCCGGCGAGCAGCCGGGCACGACGCTCGACCAGCGGCGCGTCGAGCACGGACTCTCCTCCATGTCTCCCACCGCCAGGCCGAGCTCACGCCCTCCAGCTCCATCCGTCCAGGCCGCGAGCGCCGCTCATATCGTCCCTCCCCGCCGTCGTCGGACAGCCGGAGCGGGCACCGGGCGCAGATCGGGCACAACGAATGCATGGAACCGTGACCCCCCACCCATGCCTTGAATTGCGGACACTACCTACATTGGGGTTTCCACCCAGGTCCTGGAACCCTTGGTCGAAGACGCGGATGCGGGACCATCCGCGTCTGGCGATGAGCGGGCGTTTGGAGTGCGAGCCCATCGCGCTACAACTCGAACACGATGTTGGGATCGTCCATGGCGCGCCTCAGATCGCCGAGGTTGCCGATATCGGCGAGCGGTGACGTGCGTGCCACTTCGACGATTCCGCCGACAACGCTCTGGATCGCTGCGACATCGCCGGATTCCAGGGCCCGGTCAAGGCTGGAGAACAGCCGACTGTGATTCTCGCGCCGCTCTTCGAAGATGCGGTCGAAGTAGTCCCGCAGAGCCGTCTCAGATGCCTTGATCCGCGCGATCTCAGTCTCCCGGCACGCCCGGAGCTTCTCGCGTTTCGTGCTCTCCGTTTCGTGGACCTGGATCGAATCGCGGACAACACCGACGATCAGGTTGAGTGCGTTGAACGCGTCTGCCGCACCGACCTGTAGATAGGCTGTCTTCGCAGGCATGGGGTTGCCTTCGAGCACGTCCTCCTGATCAGGCATCCGCTGTCTCCTTGCGCGCGTCGCGGTACTTAAAGATGAGTCTCTCGGTGTTCGGGTCGAGGTTGCTGTCTTCGTCAGCGACGGGTGCGGCGGCTACCTCTTGCACCGACTTGACCAGAATCAGAGCCGTCTGGAGGCGCTCACCGTGAATGGCCATGTCGACACGTTCGGGTCCGAGTTGGTCGAGGGCTCTCGTTGCCTTTGCAGCCAGCCGAGTTAGGAGGTCGCGCTTCTCCTGCGCTCGTTTCCTCACCCCATAGAAGAGTTCGTCACGAGCGTCGAGTTGCGCGATGGCGATGCCGACTGCTGTCCGGTACTCGTCGGCCTCTGTTCGTGCCTTGGTCCCTTGCATCATCGTTGTGAGGCCCGCGACGAGGAGGACCGGGCCTGTGACTGCGGCTTTCTGGACCGTAGCTCCGAGCGCCATTCCGCCGCCGCCCGAAGCGAGACTTCCGCCACCGAGGTATGCAAGCCTTGCACGCTCCGCCGCTATTCCGCGGAGTGCCGAGAGCGGTGTTCCCGTGCTGGCGTTCGCGAACTGTCTCACGCCATCATGGAGGGCCGCCCATGTCGCGCCGCCGGCTAGGGCTGAGCGGATGACGCCTTGGGCCCAACCCTCGACATCCAGATCAAGTTTCGCCAACGCTACGACCTGGAGGGCGGTGGAGAAGTCGACCCCGTCGAGGATGAGGTGTTCGCGCACCAGCACCTGCTTGCCATTGCGTTCGAGGAAGTCTCGCATCCGCAAGACGACGTCGCGATGTACTCGTTCGTGCGTCCGACCGAACGACTGCAGCTCCGCGTTCGTCCGGCCGCGTTCCGCAAGGTGCACGTTGTGGCGATCCTCGTAGCTTGCCCTGTGATGCCGTTTCTGCGTTTCTGCCCGCTTGATCTGAACACCGCCGACGGCGCCTGCCACCAAACCGCCTCCAGCGGCGATGGCGCTGGAGGCCGTGATGAGGAGCGGAACGCGCGGCAAGACCATCGTCGGTACCTCCATAGGGCCTGTAAGACGATGCGTAAGTTTCGCGTTCGTCTCGTCTGCGGATGGTATCGCCCCGTGTCACTCGAAGGCCGATAGCTGAAGCGTTTCGTCTGGGTGTAACACCCTGCCGGCGACTTACAGCATCTGTACGCTGTAGCGCCGCCGCGGTGAACGCCTAAGCTGACCTCTCGCGTCGGAGCCGCTGACAGCGGTCATCAGAAACGCACGCAACTGCCGCGATGTGCTCGCCACGACCGTACGGGTTTCGAGGTTTCGCCACCTACTGCAGCGTCACCTGCACGGTGTACGACGGGACGCTGTCCATCACGACCCGGTAGGCAACTTCCCGGATCTGACTGTCATCGTCGAACAGTGCGAACCCGGCCAACCCGCCGAGGTGGGAGAGGTCTATGCGATGAGCGCCCTTCCTGCCCTGTAGTACGTCGGCGATTCCGCCGAGAAAGTTCGTCGCGTCGCCCGGCGGGCGTGGTGTTGAGGACCGGACGGTGACGTCGAGTTCGACGTCCTCGCTCACGCTCGTCCACCCGACACGCCGCGCTGCGGCAACCGCAGCGGTCAGGAGTCGTTCAACCCGCTCACGCTGGCCATGGTTGGCGGCGAACAACGACAGCGCCTCATTCTTGATGGGCGGAACACCGGTGACGTCGAACACGATCGTTGGGCGGGAACTCGCCCCCGATGCCCCGGCACGTTCGGCCTTCCAGATGGCATAGTCGACCATCCGCGGTGTCACCTGCCTGTGTAGTCGTACGGTGAGCTCTTGCGCGACCCTGGCCAGGATGTCGCGAGCCTCCATCGCGGCGACGGAGCAACCATGCCGAGCAAGCCATCGAAGAACCATCCGGTCCGGCTTGATCAGATCATCGCACCCGGACAACATCCACAGGTAACCACGCCGCACGCCATCCTGGCCGTCGCCCGGAACGTCCGCCAGGGCGCGCTCGACCGTGTCCCAGCGCACCCGGTCGGCCATCATGTTCGCGACCGCTGCAAGGTCGGGCACGCTGTGTTCTACGAGGATCCGTGCGTACCGCAGCACAGCCTCAGCCTTCCGGATACCACCCCTCGTCGAGGTGAGTTGGCCATTGGTGATGACCTGCAGCGCCTCCACGGTGGGGTACCGGGCCAGCAACACGGGCAAGGGCAGCCGATCACCGGGCAACGGCGTGGTGGCGTCAACAAGCGGGTGCCCGTCGCCGTTGGCTTCAGCCACTCGGCGGACGAGGGGGACAACCACTTCGTTGTAACGAGTGCTGACAGACCACACCGCATCGAGGACGCAATAAGACAGACTGCCCCACCGCTCTCTACGCGGTTGCGGATCGAGAGCCGCCACAGCGGCCACCACCACACCAAACGACATGCCCGCCAGATTGCCCGAACGTCCACCCATCTGACATCGGCCACCAGGCTCGTGTTCGAAAACCGTGTCATCACTCGTCGAGTCGCTCGCAGATCTCGCAGACCGATCGATCACCCCTACCCCTCGTCAACCAAGATCGGCCGTCCTCAACTGGCATCCGCTGCTCGCGTGACATCGATTGCCACCGAAGCGTCTGGGCGGCCGGCGCTTCGTTGATGTTCGTCGGCTCGAACCTCGACGTATGCGCGACTCGTCGGCTCGGCGCGCACCAGCAGGCCGGTCGCCGACGACAGGCCAGCGCGACCGTGGACACATCGATCGTCAGTGCCCGGACCAAGCGGGGCACGTCAGACAGGTGCCACTAGCGGCGGCCGGCGCCGCGATCCACACGGACAGGCACCAGCGGCAGAACAGGAGGTACGCGAGCGGGCTACCCCCTCGGGCAGCCAGCGCACGATGGCTTCCCGGGGCCCAGCGGGTGATCTCGTCGGCGACGATCAGCCGGGTCACCGCGCGACGAAGAGCAACACCACCGCGATCTCGACCAGCCCCGTCACGGGTATGAGCATATGCAAGAGCACTGCGGCTAGACAGAATGCGCTCGTGCGGTTCGCTTGCAGGCCAGTGAACCGCCGACGGTTAGCCCACCGTCAACCAGAACGCGCCCGGCTCGTCCTCGCGATAGTCGAAGCCCATCTCGTTGAACAGCTGACACAGCCGCTTCGCCAGTTCCAACGTCGCCGCCGCGACCTCCTCGCCGGGCAAGACACGATCGGTGCCGGGGAGGACCTCCAGCACATCGAGGAACCTTCCCATGGCCGGGGCGCGGACCCAATCGGCGGGTCGGATAACGCCAGTCGCGAGGCCGGCCGCTCCGTAGCCGAGGACGGTCGACATACGCAGCAGCGCAGGCATCGCCCCGTGGTAGGTGTCCATCAGGTCCCCGGTTCGGCGGTACTTCGCACGCACCCTCTCGAACACGTCGACGACGAACCCGAAGTCGACCGCGGTGTTCAGGCTGCTCTGGGAGGTCCAGCCACGCTCGTGCACCGTCCGCTCACACCGGAACTCGTCGATAGCGTTCTCGGCGAACCACACGTACTCCCAGGTGAAGACCACTGGGCAGCTCGAAGAGCTCCCGGCGATGAACCGCATTGGCGACGTCGCCGTGCTGCTCGAGACGCACGTGCTGAGCCTCGTGCATAACGCAGTGCCTGACCTGCGGCAGGCCGAGCGCCAGCCCTGAGCTGTCGACCACCACGACGATCCTGCCTCAGCCAGCACACGGGTCTTCGCAGCGGCTCGCGCCCCGTCGGCCCGCTCGGCGCGGTACTGATCGGCGGTCATCGTCTGGGTCATGCGGTCGGGCTCCTGGACCGCATACTCGCCGGCCACCTTGTCGTACTCGTCGGTGATGACGACCTCGACCTTCTCCGGCACGGGGATCTCGGCAGCGAATTCGGCGAGCAGCGTCCGCCAGGCGGCCTGCTGGGCGGCCGGCAGGCTGCGGGCCACCTGGTACGTCACATTGATCTCACTGGACATCCGCCAGGATGCTCCAGGTCCGACATCATCGAACATCTGTGCGAGTAACGTGCGGGTCGTGGAGTGGCGTACGCGCTGGCGCATCACGATCCGCTGGGACCGGGCCGAGAACTCGCCCGCTGGGGTGACCGTGATCGAGCGCGTCGTGGACTCCCCCGCCGAGCTGCGGCACCTGGTCGGCCGGGCCCGCGCCGACCCGCACGTGGTCGCCTTCCCGTTCCGCCAGGTCCGCGAGCTGGTCGGCGACGAGCCGGACCGCTGCGGGGCCGGCCACCTGCACGCTGGCGGATCGGCGACCAGGCCGGCGCGCGGCTGGTGGCCGTGCGGGTGCGGCGGCCACCTCGTCATCCGGTGCCGTTGCGGCGACGTCCGGGTGGCGCCGGCGATCGACAGCGACTGCGACGCCTGCCCGAGGTAGGACTCGCGGCCCGCCCCGCGCCGCCACCGGTGACATAGCCGCCCAGCCGGGTGGCGAAAATGCCAAATCCTGGACGTCACCCCATCGCGCCAGGCAGCATTCCTCGCGGGCGCTATCGGGCCTGCCGGGACGACTCAATGTCGACTAATGCACCCCGTCGGGGCCCGATAGCGCACCTGGCTTGGAATATGTCGCCTTGCGCATCTACAGTTTCATCGTCCGGTGCTGCCGAGGTGAACGTCTCGTCGCGTGAGCCCACTCGGCACGCCGGGCGACGTGCCTCGCGGCACGCGCAACGAGCGACGGGCACCCGGTTGCACCCGGGTGCCCGTCAGGCACGAGAAACCGATTCGGGTCCAGTCGAAAGGCTTCATCGCTTGAACAGCGTACGTCCCTGCACCACAGAACCGCATCATGGGGTCGGAAATTCAGTCCCACAATCAGTCCCGTTCGTTACGACCGTAATTACAACGGCGGAACCAACGCCCGGACGGACTCTTCCCATCAGCATCATTACCAAGCTCGCAATCGCTGCCGGTATCAGCGTCGGCGGGTACTTCACTCCGGACGAGATCGGCAGCGCGGTGGGCTTGGGCCTGGTCGCGTACCTGGCGATGGACCAGGTGACCCGGCAGATCCGCCGCTGATGCAGAGCGGCCCCCGCACCGTCGTCGGTGCGGGGGCCGCCTGGTCCGCTGAGCGGACTAGCTCGCGTCGCTGGTCCGCTCAGCGGACTAGCCTGGCAACCGTGGCCTTCCTCGGCCGCCCCCGAGGTGCCCGACCGCCGCCGGCATCCCGCGCCGATTCGTCTCCACCACCGCGCAGGTCATGCACAGCAGCAGCGTCGCGCCCGGCGCCCGTCCGGCTACCGCCTGCTGGTTCGAGCCGATCCACATGTCCGTGCCACAGTCCACGCACTGCGTCAGGCTGTGGTCGACGGTCGGCACGTACTCGGGGACGCCCATGCCCGCCAGCAGGTCGTTGATGTTCGTCGGCGGGCACGCCAGGATGACCCGCTTCCCTCGCTCCATCGTGAAACTTCCTCACTTCTCGCTCGTCGACGAGGCGACTACCCGACCCCTCGCGGTCGATCCGCACGCCGGGACCGGCGATATCGCCACCCGCCGCGCGCACCGCCGCGATGCGCTCGAACACCTGCTTGCCGAATCCGAGCCGGTCCACCGACGGCACGACCACCAGGTCCGCCGAGCCCTCGTCGACGTCGGCGACGGCTTCCCGCCAGCCGCGGGTGCCGATGTGCGAGCCGACCACCTCGTAGCCCTGCTCGGCGCACCAGCGGTCGGCGACCTTGGTCAGCTCCTCGACCGTGGCCCGGCCGCCGCGCACGGCCCGGGCGAACAGCACCGCTCGGCACCGCCGCCAGCGGCGGACCGAGGGGTCCCACCGCGCGTGCTCGTACAGCCGGTTCAGGTCCGGGCCCGAGCCCTCCACGTCCGGGGAGCACCGCTCCCACCGTTGGGCTTCGGCGTCCCAGCGGACGTGCCAGCCGAACTCGCGGGCTTCCCGGTGGCCCGGCCAGTCGCCGGTCCACGTCGACGCGCCGCAGTCGTGGCCGCCAGTGTCCGCCAGCGCCCGGCAGTACATGCGCTTCACGCCGCGCACCAGGCACTCAGCCACCTCGCAGTCGTCGGCGTGCGTTTCGCCGATCCCCGCCTGGCAGGCGGGGCAGGTGCCGCGCAGCGGCTCGTCGTCCATCGTCAGTCTCCCCAGCAGGTCCTCGACCACCGCGGTGGTCATCGCTCTCACCTCGGGCGTCATCCGCCGCCACATGGCGGCCGCCGTGCCGTCCGGCACGGGCTGGTCGGATTCGCCGGCGGCGCGCACCTGGTCAAACCAGGTGCGCGCCCCCTCAGCGGTCCGACGCGTCAGCGTCGGGTTCACTCGTCTCCCTGGTTCTCGGGCTGCTCGGCGTCGTTCGGCGCCAGGTCGGCCTCGGCGCACGGGCCCGGGTCGACGTCCTCCTCCGGCAGTTGCACGTCGACGACCTCCTGGTCGCCGTCGCCCTCGTCGCCGTCGGCTTCCTCGGCGGCCAGCTCCGCCTCGTACGCCAGTTCCTCCGCTTCCTCCTCGGCCTCGGCGCGCTTCCGCTCCTCCTCCGCAGCGATGAGCGCCGCGCGCATGTCCGCCTCGGCCTCGGACAGCTCGTAGCCGTCCTCCTCCAACCGGTTCAGCCACAGCACGATCAGGTCCTTGTGCGCGACCCACCGGCCGTCGGCGACCTGCTCGACGTTGTGCTCCTGCGCGCCGATCAGCCGGGCGACGAGCAGCCGGTTGAGCCGGTCCTGCCCGGCGGTCAGCCCGTCGGTCAGGACGCCGCCGGCCAGCTCCTTGATCAGCTCGCCGTCGACGCGGTACTGGAGGAAGTCGGGCCACACCACGGCGAAGCGCATCGCGTCGACCAGCAGCGTCTTCGCGCCCTTGGCGCTGCCGTACTTCTCGACGAGGAACCGGCGCCGCACCGCCGCCGACTCCTTGAGGCGGGCCCGCAGGTCCTCTTTGGCCTTGTCGGCCGCTTCCTTTGCGGCGATCTCCGCCGGGCTCTTGTAGTAGCTGTGCCCGGTCCGCTTGTAGCCGTGCGCCTCCGGGTCGAGGCACACGACGAACGAGCCGGCCGAGTCCCACCGCTCCTCGATGACCGCGGCGTACCCGTCGAGCGTCTTCACGGCCTCCGGGTCGATCTTCTCGCCGTCGGCCGTCTCCAGCTGGTCGACGCGCGCCATCTGGCAGTTGTACGGCCACTCCTTCGGCCGCTTCACGATCTTCACGCCGGCCGCTTCCAGCTCGGCGGTGACCGCCGCGACGGCCTCCTTGACCTGCCGCTTGCGGCGCTCCTCCTGGACCTTGTGCTTGATCCCCCAGCTGCTCCCGACGTCCTTGAGGATCTTCTCCATCGTCTTCGGGTCGTCCTCGAACTCGGCGAGTTCGGCGACGTCCTCCAGGCTCAGGCGTCCGGCGTCGGCCGCCGCGGTGGCGGCAGCCCCGAGCTTCGTCAGCTTGAGGGCGGACTGGACGTGCTGCGTCGGCCGGCCGGTCCGCCGGGCGATCTCGGCGACGTCGAGGCCAAACAGCTCCAGCTGCGCGTACCCGGCGGCCCGCTCCGACTCGGTGAGGTCGACACGCTGGTCGTTCTCGACGAGCATGGCCACGATCTGCTCGGGGGCCAGGCCCACCAGGTCCGGCCGGACGAGGCAGGGCACGGTCGGCGACAGGCCCTCGGGCCACTCGCCGGCTTTCAGGGCCTCCTTCGCGGCGGCGGCCCGGCGGTGGCCGGCGACGACGCGGTAGCCGTCGTCCTCGGGGATGACGGTTAGCGCCTGCCACACGCCGTAGGCGGCGATGGAGGCGCGCAGCTCGGTCAGGTCGCCGAGCTGGGTCCGCAGGTTCTTCGGGTGCGCAAGCAGGTCGCGCGGGTCGATCTGGGCGAGGTACGGGGCCTTCTTCTTCGGGCTCCGCACCTTGATGGCTGGCGCCATGCCTGGTCCTTCCCACTCCACGTGAACAGGCGTACGACTCGTGTCGTACATAGACATTGTATCAGTCAAGATCATCTACCGTCCAATCAGGAACTGCCCTGACCTGCGGTTTTGCGCCTCAGCGGCGACGCCACCATGGCCCGGCGCGTTTCCTTCGACCGGAGGTACGTCACCCCGTGGACCAGGGCGTCGAGCCGGTCCGGGGAGTCCCCCGACTCCGGCGTCCAGGTCGTCATCTGGTCCTCCAGCGCCGGGAACGCGCCGACGTGATGCACGCGCGGCGGGTCCACCTCGTACCGGGCCGCGACCGGCTCCGCCCGCACCCGCTTCGACACCCGGGCCTGCACGACGTCCAGCGGCGGGTCACCGCCCGGCAGCAGGCCCTCCTTCTGCATGGCCCCCCAGGCGTCGACCAGGATGTCCCGCAGCCACGCCGACGAGCCCTCGTAGATCACCACGTCCGCGTCGACGTCCAGGTAGCACTGCCAGATCCGCCGGGCGGCGGCCATGCCGGCGATCTTCATGCTCCGGTCGGCCAGCACGTAGTGCTCGCCGTCCTCGCCCCGCCCGACCGCGACGATGCCCGTCTCGTCGCTCGTCTCTGACACGGTGTCCGCCGGGTCGACGCTGACGACGGTCCGCACCAGGGTCGGCACGTCGTCCTTCTCGACCCGACCGGCCTCGATCCACGCGCTCTTCCACAGCGCGCCCTCGACGTCGGTCAGCAGCTCGGCGTCCAGCTCCTGCCGGCCCAGCCGGGTGCCGCCGTACTGCTCCAGCAGCTCCTCAAGCGCCTCCGGGCTGAGGTTCGCCGCGTTGTCGAGCGTCTTGCCGCGGGTGATGACCACCCGGGGCCGCCGGCTGCGCAGCCTCTGCTTCTTCGCCCGGATCAGCAGCTTCTTCACGTGCGGCAGCGGCTTCGGGGTCGTGCTGATGACCATGCGCGGCGACGCCGCCTCACGCATGCAGAACCACAGCATGTCGAACACGCCCTGCGCGGTCTGCAACGGCCAGGCCGCGTACTCGTCGAGCCAGCAGCCGTCGAAGTCGTAGCCGCGCAGCACGTCCGGGTCCTGCGCGCCGAACCCGCGGATGATCGCGCCGTTCTTGAGCTCCAGGTACGGCTCGCTCTTGTTGAACGTCTTCACCTCCTTCGGCGGGACCACGGCCAGCAGGCCGGCCCGCCGGGCGGTGAAGCAGACGTTGTAGACCTCGCGGTGCGTCTTGGCGATCACCGCGTAGTGCCCGCCCGGCTTCGCCGACGCCCAGCTGCGCACCGTCTCGGCGCCGGTGCGGGTCTTGCCGAAGCCACGGCCGGCCAGCAGCATCCAGATCCGGTAGAACGCCGGCTCCATCTGCTCGGGCCGGGCATGCCGCCGCCAGTCGTACCGGACGAGGCCCTGCACCTCCGACACCTCGCGCAGGTACGCGGCCAGCTCGGCGTCGGTCATCAGCGCCGGGTCCGGGTACGCCAGCAGCATCGGTCAGCGTCCGTTCCGCATCTCGCGCTCCTGCTCCCACAGGTCCACAGACGCGCACCAGGCGAGGGCGAGCAGGACCGCCCCCATCACCAGCGGGCAGCCGGCCCCGGCCGGGCCGATCCACCGCACGGCGACCCACAGCACCAGCGCGGTCAGCAGCAGCCAGCTCAGCAGCAGCAGCCGCCACACCCAGGCGCGGCGCCGCAACGCGCGCCGCTGCGCCAGGGTCGGGCCGACGCGGGCTCGGCCGACGTGCCGCCGGCGGGGCCGCACGTCGAGCGGCCCGCACTCCTGCGGTGGCGCGACGGCGGCCGGCGCACGGTGCCCGGCGAGCAGCCGCGCCGAACGCAGGCCTCGACTCACCTGCCGACCGCCAGGAGCACCACCACGGCGGCCGCGTTGGCGGCGGCCAGCAGCACCACGCCAATGCCGACGGACCACACCGCCCAGCGGGGCGCACGTACCTCAAGCACGATCCACGCCTCCGCGTCAGGCTTCCGCCGCCGGCTCACCGGCCCCCTCCTCGTCGTCCTCGTCGTCGCCGTCCCCGGCCGGGTCCGGGTCGCTGTTCGGTGCGGCCTGGCCGGCGCGGTTCGCCGCCTCGGCCATCAGCGCCCGGAAGAAGTCGGCGCGCTGCTGCTCGGTCATCTGCTCGACCTCGGCGCGGATCGGGCCGCCGTCCGGGCCGGTGTGGGCGGTGGTCGAGTCGGGCAGGCCCAGGGCGAGGCGCTCGACGCGGGTCGCGACCTCCAGCCACCGGGCGATGTCGCCGGGGCTGAGCTTCGACGCGTCGAGGTTCTGCAACCGGGTGACGATCTTCCCCTGCAGCGCCGACGCGATCCGGGCGTGCCGCCGCGCCATGTCGCGCCGCTGCTCGGCCAGGCCCTCGACGTACAGCCGGTCCTCTTCGCGGTCCCACGACTGCGCCCGCTGCACCCACTTCCAGCGGGTGGCCAGCTTGTGGAGGTAATCCCGGCTCTTGTTGACCTCGGTGGCGACCTTGGCAACGGTGCGGGTGCGGCCCAGGTCGCGGTACAGCACGAAGTAGCCGTACGCCCTCTCGGGCTCGCTGTGCTGCCGGTCCCAGGGCAGGATCTCCGGTTCGCTCATGGTCACCTCCTCGTGCTGGTGGTGCGGGCGGCCCGGCCGGCGGGGAAGTCAGGCCGGGCCGCCCTGTCTCAGTGGCCGGCGGTGCGTCCGCGCGGCATCGGAGGGCGGGCGATCGCCGCGTTGCCGTACATGAGGGCGTCGTCGAGGGCGGTCAGGGCGAGGGACGTCTCCCGGCCGGCGGGCAGGGTCCGCATCGCTTCGGCCATCAACGCCTTTACCGCGCTGCGCCACGCCTGGTGGCGCTCGGCCTGCTCCAGGTTGCGGGGCGGGTGGTGGTCGCAGCGGCGGTCGAGTTCGGCGGCCTGCCGCTCGTCGAGGCCGGCGTACACGTCGCTGGTATTCCCGGTCATGTCGCTCCTTCGGTGGGGCCGCGGTGCCGGACTGCGGCCGGATCGGTGATGCGCCGGCCGGCGGGCTGCTGGCCGGTCGCGGGTCGGTGGGTCAGCCGGCGAGGTAGTCGGCGGCCAGGTATTCCAGGGCGCGCCACCGCTGGTCGGCGGGCACCTCGCCCTTGCGGACGAGCTGGTCGACGGCGCGGGCCAGGACGGCGGCGGCGTCGGCGGGCATCGAGCGCGTCTCCATCACCGTCTCGATCGGCACGAGGCGGTTCGCGTTGCCGATGTGCTCGCCGGACTCCGGGTCGAACCACACGCCGTCGCGCAGCTCGCCGAGGTGCCGCTCGAACACGGCGAGGATGAGGCCGAGGGCGGTGGCGACGTTGCCGACGTTGTGGGCGCCGTGGGCGGTCGCGAGCGCGTCCAGGGTGGCTTCGTAGTCGCCGTATCCGGCGAGCCAGCGGGCGTCGGCCTGGACGAGCTTGCGGGCCTCGTCGAACGAGGCGCGGGCGGCGTCCAGCTCGTGGGGCAGGAACACGAGCTGCACGGTGGCGAAGTCCAGGTTCGCCTCGGACAGGCCCTCCAGGTCGACCTGCGCGAGCAGGTCGAGCTGCTTGTCGTCCAGGCCCGAGTAGGCCCGCCAGTCCACGTCGTCCAGCTCCTCGTACAGCTGTTTCAACGTGGCCGGGTCGTCCTCGCCGGCGATCGCGTTGTGCGAGAGCTGGAGCGCGACCTGTCGGGCGCGCGACAGCTTCTGCTGCACGACCATCACGGTGATCTCGGCCAGGCCGGCGTCGATCGACGCCTGGACGCGGTGGTTGCCGGACAGCACCACCTTTCGGTCGCCGTCGACGTCGTGCCAGACGAGCGGCACGCTGGTGAGGCAGCCGTCGCGCCTGATGTTCGCCACCAGGCGGTCGTACTGCTCCTTGCGCATGTAGCGCGCGTTGACCTCCAGCAGCGTCAGGTCCTGCGGCCGGACGGTCATCATCCGCGGGTCCAGGGGCAGGTCGTCGACGTCGCTCACCGGCTGCCTCCGGCGCCGTACCGGATGGCGAACCCGGGGATGCCGAGGCCGAAGTCCGGGTCGGCGGTCGCCGGCCGGATCGGGGCGTGCAGCGTGAACTCGTCGGCCGAGCAGGCGGGCCGGTTCGGCATCATGCCGGCGGGCACGCCGGTCCAGCGGAACCGCTCGCCGCAGCCCTCGGCCTTGCAGTGGATCTGGAGCTCCACGATGTACGCGACCACGGTGGGGTCGTCGTCGGAGGCGGTGAGCCGCTGCACGTCGGCGTCGAGGTGCAGGTCGTCGTGGGGGCAGGGCCGGTCGGGGTCGGCCGGTGCCGGCGGGGTGTCGTGCCGGAACCGGCCGTGCGTCGCGCAGACGCCCACTCTCGCGCCCATGCCGCACGGGTAGCTGTAGGGCCCGTCCCACATGGTCTTCGGGCAGCCGGTCGGCTCGGCGGCCGGCGGCTCGTCGCCGCGGTGCTCGTCGCTCTCGCTCATCGCATGTCCTTTCCGTGGCGGCGCTTCCACTCCGCCAGCGCCTCGGCCAGCGTCCAGTCGCCCAGCGGGCCGCCGTACTGGAGCTGGTAGCGGTGGATGCCGTCGGCGGCCGGCTCGCTGCGCTTCTGCAGCTTGACGCCGGGGATGCCCCGGCCGTACTTCGCCGAGTTCGGCCGGTCGGTGAACGCCGTGGTCGACCAAGACGTGAGCCGCTTCGACAGGGACCGCTGGAGCAGCAGTTGGGCCTCGCGGCTGGCGGCCGCCATGACGATCAGCTTCGCCAGCCGCCGGTGCCGGGTCCAGGACACGGGGAAGTCCGACATCAGGTAGGCGCAGGACGGGTCGAACTTCGGCGGCAGGTAGGCGAACGCGCCGACCAGCTTGCCGTCGACGCTGACGCCGCAGGCGAGCAGTGGCGACCCGGGCAGGATCGTCTTGCTCATGAACTGCGACCGGACGGCGGCGAACTGGCCGCCGTTGAGCACGTGGATGGCCATGCGGTCGCCGAGGTCCTCGGCGGGCCCGATCTTCGGCATGAGGATCGGGGCGACCTGCTGGGCGGGCGCAACGACGCGCCGCGCGCCGGACGACGCGTACACGTAGATCGGCATGCCGCGGTTGGAGGTCTGGACGACGCCGCGTAGCCAGGGGCGCAGCTCGTCGCGGGCGATGTGCAGGCCGAGGATCCAGTGGGGCCGGTCGAGGACCGCGCCGATGATCTCTTCCTTGCCGTCCTCGTCGAGCATGTCGTACGTCGGCGCCGGCCAGTCGAAGAACTCGTCGATGCCGGCGAACTGCTGCTCGTAGTCACCCGCGTAGAACGGCGGGAACATCGCCACCGGTGCCTCGGCGGGCACCACGTCGCGCAGGTATTCCCGCACGTCGCCGCAGTAGTAGGAGCCGAGGCGCAGGGTCAGCGCGTTGAGCTTGGCGACGGTCTTGGCGTGCATCGTCGGGAACTGGCCGACGGTCGCCCGGACCATCCGCTCGTAGTAGACGCCCTGCCGGCCGACGTACTGGAGGAACCGGGTGCCGAGCATCAGCGACGCGAGGGTGTCCGTCGACGTCGTGAGGTACGGCTCCAGCCAGGCCAGCTCGTCGCGGTGCTCGTCCTTGAGCCGGTAGTCCAGGTCCCGGCCGGCGAGCCACCAGCCGAGGGCGCTCGAGTACGCCTGGACGTCGTTGCTGTGGATGGTGCGGCGCTCGCCGGGGCGGCTGTGCAGCGTCCGCTCGATCGTGAAGTTGCCCGAGCAGCCGACGTAGAGGTCGGTGTCCGGCCAGGACTCGGCGTGCTCGTAGATGATCGAGCGCAGGTCGGCCGGGATGCTGCCGTGGAACACGCGCCTCTCACCACCTTCCCCTGTGGCCGGGCGTCGAGCGCCGGCCAGGTCTCGAACCTGGGCCTCCACCCTGGTAGGGCGGCGTGCCACCAACAGCACTTCCAGCGCATCGCGCGTGGCAAGCACGCGCAGTGAGATGGTAGCCGCATACCAGGCGATCGGCGAGAGAGGCGAGCGATGCTCCGATCATGCCGTGGCCAGGCGTAGGCCACCGTAGACCTATCCGGCCGCAGTGCTCTACAGTGACCCTGCATAAATCGCCGGAGGACAGGAGGAGGACGAGGTGGCTAGGGACTACACCTATGCCGAGGCCGCAGCGAAGCTGCGCATCGCGGAGACCACCCTCCGGCGCTGGGTGTCCAAGGGCCGCATCTCCTGCCACCGACTCGGTCGCCTCGTCCGCTTCACTGACGAGGACCTAGCTTCGGCGTACCAGCGGATGCCAGCGCTTGCAGCCCGTGCAGGCCGGCGCAGCTGAGGCACGCTCTCTAGACCGTCCTAGGACATCCGACTTCCCTCGGCCAGCTCAATTCGCCCACCCCCACCCGGGGCCCCGCATCACCTGGCTCAGATTGGCCGGCTGACTGGTGGGGTTTCGAGATTGAACGCCTCGGGCTCAGCCTGTTCCGAACACAGGCCAGCTATCGTGCAGGTCGGGCGGGGACGTGCGTCCACCTCGTCCGACGAGGTAGCTCCAGCGCCACATCGGTGGTAGAAATACTCGTGATCATGACATCTGCCCAGTGCGGGACAAGGTGCGTGGCACGCTTCAACCAGGCGGACGCAGACGGGTGATCATGTGAGTGGCGCGCTGCAGGACATGTGCACGGACACGGTCCAGATGGCATCGCGTCGCGTCGCCGACTTGGTCCCAGCCGATCGGAGCTGGTCTCTCCTTCAGATGTTCGGTCGTGACGTTTTCATCGCTCATCGCGTCAATGAGGCAGAGCATGATCGTCGGCAGCGTGACGGCCTCGGGGTGCTGCTGTCCTCGGATCACCTTGAGCTGCTGATGTCACTCCCGGTCGGATGGCCTGTACCGGTCTCCTCGCTGTCTCACCGTGATCAACGCACGCTGCGCCAGCTGCCCAGAGGAACCGTTCGGATTGCCGCAGGAGCCGCTGAGCGGCTGGCTGTCCGTCCGGCCCGAATCGATCTGGCAGTCGTGCCGGCAACGCGCTGGCGGGCCGGCTTGGAACGTGCTGGCAGATTCGCCCCGTTCACCGCCCGGATGATGTGGCTCCGGCGCACGCCGTCGGACGTCGACACCATGGTCCATGAGTCGCGTCGGTTCGGCGTCGGGGTCATGGTCGGGCCCTCCGAGCGGGCGGAGGTGCTGGTGCCGCCGGCTCCCTTCGTCCAGCGGCGGTTCACCGCCGCCGGATGGCTCTTCACGGAGCAGGTGTACCAGCGCCTTCGATGACACTTGAGGGAGCTCCTTCCGCCAACTTCGCGAGGCGCTGCAAGGTCTTGGAGGGCTTGAAGGCGTTCGCCTGCTGGATACGCTCGTTCTCCGCCTCGTAGGCTAGGTGCGCGAGCCGGATTCGCTCGGCCAGCCACCGTTGCCGCTCGATGCCGGTCGGCAGGGCTCGCATCTGTGCCCAGAGCGCGGACCACGAGGCGGCGTTGTGAGCTCGCGCCTCGGTGTCAACCGCGGTGTCATAGCTGTCGAATCGGTCGAGCCCTCGTCCTGCGCAGACCGTGCACCAGCAGGACAGCGGGTCCGCGTTCGCCCACCGTTCGGTCAGGGTGTCGGCCCGGAAGAAGTGCAGCAGCTCCGGGATGAAGACTGACGGCTTGAATCGCTTCGTGATCTTCGTGGGCTGACCCGGGGGCACGAGGTGCCGCAGGCTTCCCGAGGACCCGATGCCGGCGAACATGCCGCCCTGCGCCATCGCATCCAAAGCGGTCACCGGGTCGGTCCGCCACGGTCCGACCCGGCCAACCTCCTGGTAGACGCGCCGCAGGTTCCTCATGATGTCGGCGTATGAGTCGGTCGGGTTGTACTGACCGCCGAGGACGAGCGCGATCGGGTGAGGGATCGCCTTGAGGATCGCGATGAGCTGATCGATCTTGTTGTCCCGCAGCCAGGTCACATCCAGCGGCACCACGACGACCACGTCGGTGCGGGCTACGTCCTGAGCCGCGGCACGGACGGCCTTGAGAGCGGCCGGTTCACCGGCCTCGACGTATGCGGTGGGCGTGAAGATCGCCGAGTTCGCCCGTGCCCGCATGTCATCGAAGAAGCCGTCGCGACCGAACAGGGTCTCCGGGAACAGCATCGGCGTCTCAGGACTCGCCGCGCTCTTCTCGTAGTGAGCGAGGTCGGCCACCACCGGCAGGCGGCGACGTCCGGAGAGTTCGCCGATGCGCTGCTCACCCTCAGGGCCGCACAGGGCGAACCCGGTGATGGTCGGGTCGAGGTATTTGGGTACAGCCCAAGTGCCCCTCGGCCGGGTCAACAGGAAGATGCGGTCCTTCGTAGCCTGCTCCGCAGCCGTGGTCAGTTCGGCTGTGGCGTCCCAAGCCGGTCGTCGTGGCGACGGCGGCACAGGGTCATGCGTCATCTCTCACCTCTTACGGCGGCGCCCGAAAGGCGTCAGTGTGACGGCGTTGCCAGGTACAACTGGTGGAACTCGTCGGGGAACAGTCCGGCCATAGCCGCCAACTCCTCCACTGTGGTGCCTCGGTCCCCCATCAGGGCCTGCAAGACACCATAGATCTTCGATGCGCGCTCTGGCTTCAGAGAAACCGGCTCGTGCGTTTTGTAGCCCAACATCGACATCTCGACCATGAGGTTGCGGTACTGCCAGTCGCTCAAGGCGTTCACATCGAGCGCCCGTCGGGCCAGCGCCGCCATAGAGGTTCCCCACACGGATTTCAGCTGCGTGAGGCGGCTGACATCGACGCCTTGGCGCAATTGTTCGCGGATACTTCTGGCCGGCATCAGGAACTCACTGGCGAACATGTCGGCCTGCTTTTCCTGAACCACCGTGCCACCTGGAACGTGGTGCATGATCACATGTCCCAGCTCGTGAGCGAGGCTGAAACGAGCGCGATCGGTGGGTGCCGCGACGTTCAAGAGGAACATCGGGTTGCCCTCGCTGGGCCATGCGCTGACCGCGTCCAGTTCCCGGGTGTCAAGGTCCCGAAGTAGGACGACAGCGCCAGCCCTCTCCAGGACGGCGACCATGTCGGGTATCGGACCGTCACCCAAGCTCCACTCGCGGCGCACCAGCTGCGCGATCTCCTCGGGAGACTCGTCCTCAGCGAGCTCGTGTCGATGGAAGCGGTGCGGATGATCTCCCGCTGCGGCAAGAAGTGGCGCAACCTGACGCCGCCCGAACTTCAGCTGGTTGTGGATGCGCCGCAGAGCCGGGGCACCCAGAGATGCCCGCTTCCGGTGGTGAATCAGGCCGATGCCAACGCCCTCCGCGTCGGGAGCGTCGCAGAGTACGGCGACCGGATACCCCAGCGCGGCGGAGAACGCCTCTAGGCGTTCGCCGGAGACGCTCACCCGTCCAGCTTCGGCCTTGCTGACGTACGCCTGCGAGACCGTCGCCCCAAGATGCTTCGACATGGCCAGGGCTACCTCGTTCTGGCGCAGTCCACGAGACTCCCGCGCCTGGATGAGCATCCCCGGATCTGCGACCAGCGTCTCGGTCATCCAGCTCACCTCCGTCTCGCCGACTCGCGCCATCGACCACAGTAGCCACCCCGAATCCCCACCGCAAGCTTCACCCTCAAAAAACACGCCAAGAATATTCCCGCTCCGCGCACTGTGCGCCCGGCCGGGTGCCAGGTGGTCCTAATCAGACCGCCGTCGGGGGCAACGGGGCATCCGACGCGGGCCGGGCGAGCAGGGCTATTACTTCGGCTCGACCGGTCCGCTACTTCAACAGGTCAGGCCTGCCCCGCTGGGCTACCGGCGGTGCGGGTCCTACTCCCCCGCTTGGCCAGCATGCCGCCTGCGGCCAGGAAGCACCCGGACGCGACGACACACAGCAGCACGTCGTAGCCGTCGCGGTTGAAGGACTGCGGCGGCAGCCAGCGGTGCGGTGGCTTTGGCGATGATGACGCAGGCGAGCCGTCCGGCGATCGTGGCGTAGGCCACCGCGGTGGTCGGCTCCGGCATCACGCCTCGCACTCGGACGACCATCAAGGACAAGTGATAGCTGCCAGTGACCCGCGGTGCAGGTTACCTAGACAGCCTCAGTCAGTCCTTGCTCATGACCCGTGCCCACTCGGCTTCGCGGGCATCTCGCCATGCCGTCTCCGCATCCCGCTCGTAGCCGCAGGCAAAGCACCGTCCCTGCGAGTTGGTGCCACCGAACTCATCGAAGCCCGCCGGCAGGAACGTCATGCGCCAGCACTCGTCGCACTCCTCAAGGTCCGGCTGGGAAAGCTGATCATCGGGCGACATGCCAGGAATTCCCGATGCATCGGTAGCCGCCTGTTGATACAGGCTCGCCAACAGGTCATCGACCTTGGCGGCCGCTCTGGCACGCTCGAGAACAAGCAGTGCTGGGTGGCTGTCGATGGCCACGAGGGCAGTGAGGTGCCGACGAACTGGCACGAGGAACTCGTCGTCTGCTCGGCCGTGACGCATCGGCTGAGTGATCTTGAGTGCCTCGCGTAAGGCCTCGTAGTCGAGAGCCGTGCCCGCACCCTCGAGAACCTTGAGCAGGGCGCTGGCGGGCAGCATCCTGCCGTTCGGTTCGCGCTCCAAGCCGGGACGGTCGCTCGCCACTATCGCGGCGAGCCCATTCGTCAGGGCAACGTCGAAGGGACCTTCGGGTGGTACCAGATCATGTTCAAGAGCCACAACGTTGAGCCCGTAACGCAGCCGACGTAGCACCTGGCGGCGCAGCTCATGATGATCCATCCTCCCATGATGCCGCCAAGACTGCAGATCGGGTATGCGATGCCGCCGCCAGCGGGAATCAGCGCGAACTGGCAGCGGCTGACCTATAGGACGATCGGGCGGCAAGCCAACCCCACTGGCTCGCCGCCGCTCCGCTCGCGGGGGCCGCGTTACCGCCCGGCGGCCGCCAGTTCGTCGATGCCGAGGAAGTCCCCGACGATCTGTCGGACCGGCTCGTGGTGCCGCCGGGTTGCGTGCACGTAGACGTTCATCGTCGTGGTGACGCTGGCGTGCCCGGCCATCGTCCGCAGCGCCGCCAGGTCGACGCCCTCGGTGGCCAGCAGGGTCAGCAGCGAGTGCCGCAGCCCGTGCATCGTCATCTTCCTCGGCAGGCCCTTCTCGCGGGCCAGGTCGCGGATCTTCACCCACCGGTCCGTGTAGAAGTCCTCGTACCGCCAGTGGTTGCCGCGCGGCGCGATGAACACGAACTCCCGGCCCGGCTGCGCCACCCGCTCGGCGACCATCCGCATGACCGACGCCGGCAGCGGCACCTCCCGGTAGCCCTGCTTCGTCTTCGGCTTGGCCTCGACGACCCACCGCCGGTTGACCTTCCGCAGGACCTGCACGATCGACACGGTGCCTCGGGCGACGTGGACCGCCCGGGGCGGCAGGGCGCTCACCTCGCCCCAGCGCAGCCCGGTCGCCAGCTTGCACAGCAGCAGGTCGGCCGCCTCCGGGTCGACCTCGTACGCCGCCTGGAGGAACGTACGGGCCTCGTCGGGGCTCTCCAGGATGTCCCGCTCGGCGCGCGGGCCCTCGGGTAGCGCCAGGCCGTCCATCGGGTTGTACGTCCGCACGGCCGGCTCTTCGTCCTCGCCGGGCCGGCACGCCGCCTTGAAGATCGGCACGACGGACTCGCCCCTGATGTTGGCGATCGTCTTCGCCGAGAGGCCGGCGTCGCGCAGGCCCTGCTGCCACTCGCGCATCTCGCGCCGGGTGATCTCGGCTATCGGCCGGTCGCCGAGCCGGGGGAAGACGTGCTTCTCCAGGCGCTCCCGGTACTTCCGCACCGTCTCCGGGTGCGGCTTGACGAGGGTGGCCAGCCAGTCCTCGGCGTACGCGCGGAACGTCAGCTTCTCCTCGGCGGGGTCCGGTGCCGACGTCGGCGCGGCGCCGGCCGGCAGCAGCGCGGTGAAGCCGTGCTGGGCGAGCTGGTCCGGCGTGGGCCGGTGGTTGCCGGCGGCGTCGACGAGCGCCTTGAAGCGCTTCGCGTCGGCCTGGTAGTCGAACGTCTCGCCGTCCCACTCGCCGTCGCGGCGGCCGCCGGCACGCCACTTCACCCGCCAGCGGGTCGTCTTGCCGTCCTTCGTGGTCCTCTTCTCGATCTGCGCCACTGTTCCTCCACGTGAACAGGCGGCCTCGACCCGGCTTCGCGGGCTCTGCCGCCAGCCGCGCCTATATGCGCAGCAGTGAGACCGTAGCCGTCTGGATCGGGCCGGGCAAGATCGCGCCGCCGGCTGTGCTCGACGACGCTGGCCCGGGCCCGTGATCCCACGGTGATCCCACGGCGGTGAGCGCCCTAGAAACGATCAAGGCCGCTGACCTGAGTTATGCCAGGTCAACGGCCATCTACGTGAGTTCTTTGTTTGGTGTCCGAGGGGGGACTTGAACCCCCACGCCCTATACGGGCACTAGCACCTCAAGCTAGCGCGTCTGCCATTCCGCCACCCGGACCTGCTCGTCCAGCCTACCGTGTCGACCGAGGCGATCTTCCACCCGTCGGCCGCCCTGGTGGGCCGCACGGGGAGTTACTGTACACGCCCGAGGTGGATCATGCACATCGGCTTCCGGCGGTTGGACCGACGCAGGTCGGAAGGCGTCTCGCCCCGGGCGAACCGTGGCAAACCGGAGGGGCTGGGTAGCGTCCGACGGGCCTCACGCGGCAGCATGGCCACGTGTCCCATCCCTCTCCCCTGGCCGCCGTGCAGCACCGGGCCCTCGCCCTGCGCGCCGCGGGCGATCTCCATTCCGCCCGTCGACTGCTCAACGACGCCGTCGGCTCCGCCCGACCGCCGTACGGCAAGGACCACCCGGATGTGCTGAGCACCGCGCACCTGCTGGCCCGCCTGCACCGGGAGGCGGACGACCAGGGTGCCGCCCGGCGCGTGCTGGAGGAGGCGTTCGCCGCAGGCGAGCGGCTCTGGCCGCCGTCCGACCCGCTGATGCTGGCGCTCTCCTTCGAGCTGGCCGCGGTGGCGGACGAGCTGGGCAACCGGCACGAGGCCCGCCGCAACTACACCCGCGTCGCCACCCTGGGGCCCGCGGTGCTCGGCGTCGACCACCCGGCGGTACGCACGGCCCGGCAGTACCTCGGCGACGCCGCTCCCGCCCCTCAGCCCGCGCCGCCGGTCGCTCAACAAAACATGTCGGCGCTCTCCGAGCCGACGATGTCGCTGGCGGTGCTCTCCACCACCTGGCGGCCGCACGAGCCCGCCGCAGCCGGCCCCCCGCAGCCGCCGTCGGCCGCGCGCCCGACACCGCACGTCGCGAGCGGCCCGCCGGCGCCCCCGGCGCCCCCGCACACTCCGCCGATCCCGCCGCCACCCGTTCCGGGCGTACGCGGCGTGGGACGGGCCGCCCCCGTCGCCCCGACGCCGCACCCTGCGGTGTCACCGCAGCCACCCCGCCCGGCCGGCCACGCGCCACAGGTGCCGCCCGCACCACCGCAGCCGTACCCGGGCCCACCGCAGGCCGCCCAGGTTCCGCCCCCGCCGCAAGGCGCACAGGTCCCGCCCCCGCCGCAGGGCGCCCACGTGCCGCCTCCGCCGGTGGTGCCCGTTCCACCCCGGCAGGCGTGGGCCCCGCCGATGCCGCCCCACGTGCCGGCCCCGCCGCAGGCACCGCATGTCCCAGGGCGGGGACAGGCCACCCCGTACGCCGCACCGCCGCAGCGGATCCCACCGCCGCCGACCATCCCGCCGCCGCCGGTCGTGCCCGCGCCGCCAGGATCGGCCCGCGCCGCCGTACCCGCGCCGCCGGCCGTGCCGCCCTCGGCGGCCGCTCCGGCGCAGCCGCCGTACGCCCCGGCGGTGCCCATCCCGCCGCCCCCGGTCGTGCCGCCGGCGCCCACGGCCGCCCCTCAGGTGCCGCCGGCGCCCGTGCCACCGCCCCCGGTCGTCCCGGCGCAACGCCCCGCCCCGGCGTCGCCGCAGTCTCCCTGGGCGCCTTCCTCCGGGCCGTCCCAACCGTCGGCGACCCCGGGTCCCGCTACGCCGTCGCCGACGCGTCCCGCCCCGCCGGCGGCGGCCGGGGTGGCCTCGGTCGTTCCGGCTCCGAGGCCGGCGCCGCCGGCGACAGCGGCCCCGGTGTCGTCCCCGCCTGCCGTGACGCCGCCCGCGGCCCCGTCCGCTCCGCCGCCCCCGCGCCACGCGTTCGCCGCTCCCGTCGTCGCCGCACCGCAGCCGCCCGCCCCAACCGTGCCGCCCACCCAGATCGTGCCGCCCGCGCCGAGGCCGCCCGCTCCTCCTCTGGCCGCCGCAGAGCCGCCGGCGCAGGCGAGGGCTGCCGTACCCGCGACCACACCCGCCGTCGCGCCGCGGCACCGGGCCGCCGACGAGGCAGCCCCGACCGCCGACGCGACGCCCCCGGCCGCCGGCCCGTCGGCCGGGGCCGCCGCGTCCGAGGCTGCACTCCGCTCGGGCACCACGCCGGCCGGGAAGACAACGGCGCCCGCAGCCGAACCACCCTCCACCACCGGTACGACCAGCGTCGCCTCCTCCGCCGCCGACGCGCCCACTCCCGAGCCTGCCGCAGCCGACGTCCAGTCATCGGCGCCAGTACGACCCACCGTCGAGGCCCCGCGCGCATCCGCCGCGCCCGAGGCGGCCGCCGCTACGTCGCAGGCGGTGCTCCCGACGTCGGAGGCAGCGGCGCCGCCGGAGGCACCGGGGCGCCCGGCGGGGCCGGCACCCGGGTGGGCCAAGCCGACCATCCAGGTCAAGCAGATCGAGCCGCTGCTCGCCGAGGAGATCGCTCGCGCCGCCAGCACTCCCGCCGAACGGGACGCTCCGGTCAGCCCCGCCCGGTCGCCCGAGGCGTCACCGTCCGGCGCCCCACCGGCGGCACACGCCGCGCCGATCGGCGCACCGCCCGTCAGCGCACCACCGGTCAGCGCGTCGCCGGTCAGCGCACCGCCGACGCCCCCGGTCAGTGCACCGCCCGCGCCCCAGACGAGCAGCCCACCGGTCAGCGCACCACCCGCCCACCCCACGAGCGGCCCGCCCATCAGCGCACCGCCCGCGCAGCCCACGAGCAGCCCGCCGGTCAGCGCGCCGCCGCGGGGCGTCAGTACGCCGCCGGTGCCCCCGCTGCCGCCGATCCCACCCCCGCCGCCGGTGATGCCACCGGTCAGCGCACCGCCCGGCGTCCAACCTCCGGTGAGCGCCCCGCCCGGGGTGCAGTCGCCGGTGAGCGCGCCGCCGTGGAGCATGTCCGCGCCGCCGTGGAGCAGCACGGCTCCCCCGCAGGCGCTGACGGGCCCGACGACCGACACCGACACCGAGCAGCCGGACGTCGAGGAAGAACTGGAACGGGCCGAGTCGCAACGGCAGCGCGACGAGGTGGAGCAGGCGGAGCCGGAGCGGGAGCGGGTCGACGACCTGCCGCCGGCGTACCTCGACATCGACGAGACGTTCCCGATGAAGGCGCAGCCCGTACGGGCCCGGCCGACGGCCGAGCACCCCGCGCAGCAGCAGGCGCCGGCCTTCCCGCCGCCGCCCGCGTACCCGATGATGCCGGAGCCCGAGGAGGGCGGCCGCAACCGCACGGCGATCGTCGTCGCGGTGGTCGTGGCGGTCCTGGCCGTGGTGGCGCTCGTCGGCGTGGGCGTCCTGGTGCTCAACCGCGACGCGGCGCCACCGGGGGGTCCCGCGACGCCCGCGGCTGCCGCGACGTCGGCCGCCGGCCCGCCGCCGGGCGGGCTGACGCTGACGGACGACTCGACGACGGTCACCCTCAAGTGGACGGACCCGGCGGGTGGCGGGGTGCCGTTCATGGTGGCCGGCGGCCGCGTCGGGCAGGCGCTGGGCGTGATGGCCACGGTGGACCCGGGCCGGACCAGCTACACGGTCAACGGGCTGAACTCGCGGGTGGACTACTGCTTCACGGTGCTGGCGGTCTACTCGACGGACTCGTTCGCCACGTCGGGGCAGGTCTGCACGGAACGGGAGGGCGACACGCCGTCGAGCTGACCCGTCGTCGCGGCGTGGCGCACACGCTGGGTGTCCACAGGGGGACGGTGCGGGTTCCCCCGCCCCCGACCGGGCCATATGATGGCAGCCGGCTCAGGGGAGGGTCGCCGGACATGGCGTGCCACCTGCCAGGGACGACACGGGAGGCAGCCGGTAGTGGCCACCATCGACGACGCCGGGCACGCCGGCACCGGTCCCCCGCGTCCCCGGCCCCGCCGGATGCGTGGCGGGGTCGTCACCATCGCGACGGTCGCCGCGCTGCTGGCCGCCATGGGGCTCACCGTGCACGGGCTCGGCGCGGCGGACAACGCGGTGGCGAGCCACGACGCGAGTTCCTGG
Organism: Micromonospora echinofusca; assembly: GCF_900091445.1. NCBI lineage: Bacteria > Bacillati > Actinomycetota > Actinomycetes > Micromonosporales > Micromonosporaceae > Micromonospora > Micromonospora echinofusca. The sequence continues at coordinate 1,832,525 of NZ_LT607733.1, read as the reverse complement.
CTGTGGAGCGCGGCGCGCAGCGAGCTGGCCCGCGTCAACGGGATCACCGCCCGGGTCGACACCCGCGTCGGGGTCCCGGGTGCCCGTCGACACCCGATGCAGGTCACCCAGACCGACCGGCTGCTGGTCCTGCGGGACCTGAACACCGGGCAGGTCAGCTCCCTGGACCTGGCCACCCTCCAGATCACGGCGACCACCCGGACGACCCCGGGGCTGGGCGTCAACGTCGCCCTGCACGAGGACGCGGCGTTCGTCGTCGACGCCGTGCAGGGCGTCGTCCGGCAGCTCGACCCGCGGTCGCTGACGCCGGTCGGTGAGCCGGTGCGCTACCCGCCGGGCATCACCGGCGGGTCCTTCGACGGCGAGGGGCGGCTGTGGATCGCGGTCCCGAGCGAGGGCACCGTCTCGGCGATCACCGCCGCGCCGCTGCCGTCCGCGCCCGCGTCGGCCGCGCCCGCCGGGGCCGGTCTCAGCCCGAAGAAGGTCGAGACGTACGACGTCGCGGAAGCCAGCCACGAGCTGGTGGTCTCCACCCTGGACGACGGCGTCGCGGTGCTCGACCGTACGGCCGGGGCGCTGGTGACCGTGCAGCGCGGCAAGGTGCGGACCACGCCGCTGACGATGACCGCGCCGGGCGCGCTGCCGGCGCGCACCAGCGGGCCGGACGTGCCCGTGACGGTGCCCGGCGAGCGGCGGGTGCACGTAGTCGACGACGACGGCGCGGTGCGCGTGTTCACCGTGCCGGGCGCGGGCGACAAGCTCAGCCCGGCCGTGGCGTGGGCCGGCCGCTACTACTGCGCCGACGAGGCGTCCGGCACGGTCTACGCGTTCGACTCCGGCGGGCAACTCGTCGACACCATCCGGGGCCGGGGCACCGGGCCGCTGGAGCTGGAGGTGCGGGAGAACCACCTGTTCATCAACGCCCCCGACTCGGCGACCGCGCAGGTGGTGGACGACAGGCACCAGGTCCGCGAGGTCGACAAGTACGCCAACGACGTGCTCGGCGGCGACCCGCCGCCGGCTCCCCCGCCGCCGCCCCCGCCGAAGAAGCCCGAGGTGGGCAAGCCGGGCGCGCCGCGCGGCGTCACCGCCGCCGCCGGCAACGCGCAGGCCCGGGTGAGCTGGCGGCCGGCCCCGGCCAACGGGGCGGAGATCGTCCGGTACGTGGTGCAGGGCGCCGGCCAGCGCGTGCAGGTGGGCGCCAACCAGCGGGCCGTGGAGATCAAGGGCCTGACCAACGGCGAGACGTACCGGTTCTCGGTACACGCGGTCAACGCGAAGGGCGACGGTCCCGCGCGCACCAGCAACCCGGTGACGCCCACGGCCGCCGTGCCGGACCCGCCGGCCGCCGTCACCGCCCAGGAACGCCCGGACGGCACGGTGCTGGTGAAGTGGCCGGCCGCGAACGGGCAGGGCAACAGGATCGCGAAGTACGTGGTCACGGCCACGTCGGCGGGCACCAACGCCCCCGCCGGCGAGTCCCGCCGCACCGAGCTGGTGGTGCCGGCGGGCGAGCTGGAGTACGGCACGCAGTACGCGTTCACGGTGGTCGCGGTCAACGACCGGGGCGCCGGCTCGGCGGCCTCGCCGGTGAGCAACACCGTCGTGCCGTACGCGGCGCCGGAGCGCCCGGGCGAGCTGCGGGCGAGCACCGTGGCCGACCGGCCGGGCGCCGTGGCGGTGCGGTGGTCCCCGGCGGCGGCGAACGGCCGCCCCGTGACGAAGTACGTGGTGGACGTGGGCGGGCGCAGCAGCGAGGTGACCGACACGCAGGCCACGGTGGACGGGCTGGGCAACGGCCAGAACGTCACCGTGCGGGTGCGGGCGGTCAACGAGGCCGGCCCCGGCCCGGAGGCCACCACCACGGCCCGTACGGTGGCCGAGCCCCGCGTCACCGTGACGGGCTCCTCGGCCACCGCCACCTCGGTGACGGTGACGTTCACCGTGGACGCCGGGGGCGGCAAGGCGACCTGTTCGCTGAGCACCGGCGGCGAGCCGGCGAAGACCGGAAGCTGCTCCAGCATCACGATGACGGGCTTGACGCCGGGCACGAAGTACACGTTCACCGTGACGGCGAGCAACGCCGCCGGCGAGGGCACCGCCACCCGCGCCCAGGCCACCGGCGCCCTCTACGGCATCGCGACCTGCCGCAACGGCTCTTCCGGCGCCGAGGCCAGCTACTGCAGCCGGGAGATCCCTGGCGAACGCAACGGCAACGAGATCTTCGAGGTCACCAGGCAGGACAACGACCGGCAGGCCGGCTGGGTCGCGAACGGCACCCGGCTCAAGGCCCACTGCAAGAAACAAGGCGAAGAGGTCTACGCCTACATCTACAACAACGAGAAGCGCAGCACCTGGTGGGTGCAGGTCGACTACAAGGGACGCAACTACATCCCCTGGGCCTGGCTCAACCTGGAGGGCGGCGACGACATCAAGGACCTGCCCACCTGCTGACCCACCCAGGCAAGGAGCACCACCGCCGTGAACACCCCAGAACCGCTCACCCAGCCGGAGGTGCAGGGCTTCGCCGCCCTCGCCGCCCGGCTGGCCGAGAACGTCAACGCGGTGGTGCTGGGCAAGCCCCAGGTGGTCCGGCTCGCGCTGACCGCGCTCTTCGCCCAGGGGCACGTGCTGCTGGAGGACGTGCCCGGCGTCGGCAAGACCACCCTGGCCCGGGCCGTCGCGGCGACGGTGAAGGGGCAGTGGCGGCGCATCCAGTTCACCCCCGACCTGCTGCCCTCCGACGTGTCCGGGGTGACGATCTTCAACCAGGCCACCCGGGGATTCGAGTTCCACCCGGGGCCGGTCTTCGCCAACATCGTCATCGCCGACGAGATCAACCGGGCGTCGCCGAAGACCCAGTCGGCGCTGCTGGAGGTGATGGAGGAGCGCACCGTCACCGTCGACGGCGTCCGGCACCCGGTGCCGCAGCCGTTCCTGGTGGTGGCCACCCAGAACCCGGTGGAGATGGACGGCACCTACCGGCTGCCCGAGGCCCAGCTCGACCGGTTCCTCGTGAAGCTCTCCGTCGGCTACCCCGACGAGGCCGTCGAGGTGGAAGTGCTGCGCGGCGCGACGGTCCGCTCCCCCGAGGCGCTGACGGCGGTCACCGACACGGCCACCGTCGGGGAGATGGTCCGCATGGCCCGCCGGGTGCACATCGCCGAGCCGCTCTACGCGTACGCGGTGCGGCTGGCCGCGGCCACCCGCAACCACCCGCAGGTGCGCGTCGGCGTCAGCCCCCGGGGCGTGATCGCGCTGACGAGGGCGGCGTGCGCGTACGCGCTGATCGACGGGCGCGGCTGGATCATGCCGGAGGACCTGAAGACCCTGGCCGAGCCGGTCTTCGCCCACCGGCTGCTGCTCACCCCCGACGCGCAGGTACGCGGGGTGAGCGCCGCCGAGGTGCTGCGCCAGGCCATCGCCTCGGTGCCCGTGCCGCTGCCCTCGGGCCAGCCGGCCCCGGTCCAGGGCTGACCGGCGACGCCGGTGTCCGCGCTCACCGCCCGGTGCGTCGGGCTGCTCGTCGCCGCCGTCGTCCTGCTCGGCGCCGGCTTCCGCTTCGCGTACCCGGAGCTGACCCTGCTCGGCGCGGCGGCCGGCATCGCCGTCGCCTACGCCGCGCTGACCGCGGCCTGGCGACCCCGCCTGGAGGTGACCCGCAGCGCCGATCCGGACCGGGTGGCGCGCGGCGAGGCGGCGATGATGACCCTGACGGTGCGCAACGCCGGGCGGCTGCGGGCGGCGAGCCTGGTGGCCGAGGACCGCTGCGGGGACCGGTCGGTTCCGGTGCCGCTGCTGCGGCTGCGGCCGGGCCGCGACAGCACCGTCCGCTACGAGGTGCCGACCGACCGGCGGGGCGTGGTGCCGGTGGGCCCGCTGCGGGTGACCCGCCGCGACCCGCTGGGCCTGGTGACGCTGTCCCGCCCGTACGGCGGCACGGTGCCGGTCTGGGTGCACCCACGCGTGCACCCGCTGAACGCGGTGCCCACCGGCGCGGGGCGCAGCCTGGACGGCCGGGTGGACAAGGTGCCGCACGGGTCGATCACGTTCGACTCGCTGCGTGAGTACGTGGTCGGTGACGAGCTGCGCCGGGTGCACTGGCGCACCAGCGCCCGGGTGGGCGAGCTGATGGTGCGCGAGAACGTGGACACCAGCCTGCCCCGGATCGTGGTGCTGCTGGACAACCGGGCGGTGGCCCACCCGCAGCGCGTCGACGGGGTGGCCGAGTCGTTCGAGTCGGCGTGCGAGGCCGCCGCGTCGGTGCTGGTCGCCGCGTACCGCGAGGCCCTGCCGGTGGTGCTGCTGCTGGTCGCGCCGGAGCCGGCCGGCCTCGCGGCGGCCCGGGGCGACGAGGCGGCGCAGGGGCCGCTGGACCGGCTCGCGGCGGCGGAACTCGCCGACGCGGGCGACCTGCAACCCGCCACCGCCCGGCTGCGGCGGGAGCGGCTCGGCGACACGCTGGTCTTCCTCACCGGGCCGGGTGGCCGCGACGACATGGGCGCGGTGGGGGCGCTGCGGGCCGCGTACCCGTCGGTGGTCGTGGGGGTCTTCGGGGCGACGGAGCCGGCGCCGTCGGGCGCGGCCGGCCTGGTGGTGATCGACGCCGCCGACGGTGCGGCGTTCGCCGCCGAGTGGGACGGGGTGCGCAGGTGGTGACGGTGGCCGACGGTGTTCCCGACGGTCCGGCGGAGCGGAGCACCGGCGGCGTCGCGACGGACACCGCCGGACCGTCCGGGGTTGGCGGCGGAGCTGGCGACACCGCCGGGCCGGCCGGTGGCGGTGGCGATGGGGCCGCCGGGGTGACGCGGTCGGCGGCGCGGGCGCTGCGGGCGGTCCCGGTGCCGCTGGCGCTGATCGCGATGATCAGCCTGGCCGGCGCGGTGCTCGGCCGGGTGTACGCCGGGCCGCTGCTGAGCTGGCTGGTGCTCGGCGCGGCGGTCGGCTCGGTGCTCGTCAGCGTGGCCGCCCGCCGGCTGCCCTCGTGGCTGGTCGCGCCCGTCTCGGTGCTCGCGATGGTGGGCTGGACGGCCTGGTCGCTGCGGCTCACCGCCACCCGGGCCGAGCTGCCCGGAGGCCTGGCCGAGGTGACCGCGGACGCCGCCGCGAACGGCATCCCCCGGCTGCTGACGGCGATGATCCCGGTGGAGCCGACCCCCGACACGGTGCTGGTGCCGCTGGTCGCCGGGTGGCTGGCCGGCCTCGCCGGCGCGGAGGTGGCGATGCGGGCGGGCCGGGTGCTGCTCGGCTACCTGCCGCCGGTGCTGCTCTACGCCGCCGCGCTCTACGTCGTCGGCCCGAACGCCGATCCCGCGATCGGGCCGACGCTGGCCCTCGCGGCCGTGGCGGTGCTCGGGCTGGCGGTGCCGGCGCGCGGCGCGGCCGGCGCCGACGCGGCCGCCGGGCTGGCCCCGGCGGTCCGCGCCGCCGTCCGCGCCCGGCTCGCCGCCGCCTCCGCCGCCGGCCTCGTGGTGGTGCTCGGGATGGTCGCGCTGATCGCTCCGCTGGTCGCCGGCCAGGTCGACGGCCGGCCGGTGGATCCCCGGCGGTACGTCGAGCCCCCGCAGGTGGAGACCCTCGACGAGAACCCGCTCATCCGCATCTCCGGCTGGGCGCTGAACCCCGGGCAGCAGCTGTTCGACGTGCGCACGCAGCGCTCGGGCCCGCCGGATTCCACGCCCGCCCCGGACCCCGGGCCGGACGCCGGGCCGGGCGCCGCCGGACGCCCGGTGCCGGTCCGGTTGGCGGTGCTCAGCGACTACGACGGGGTGACCTGGCGGGTCGGCGCCACGTACCGCAACGCGGGGCGGATCCTGCCCGTGACGGCGCCGGCGCCCGACAGCATCGTGGAGACGGTACGGCAGGAGATCACCGTCGCCGGGCTCAGCGGCCGGCTGCTGCCCGCCGTCGCCACCCCGCGCCAGGTCACCGGCGCGCGGGTCGCGTACGACCCCACGACCGGGACGCTGATCCGCCCGGAGGGCCTGACCCCCGGGCTGCGCTACAGCGTGACGTCGGCACTGGAGACGCCGGACGCCAACCTGCTCGCCACGGCGGACGTACCGGCCGGCGAGGAGGTGGCCCGGGTGCTGCGGGTCGCCGACGGGGTGCCCGATCCGCTGCGCCGCCTCGCCGCCCAGCTCGCCGAGTCCAATGGCGCCCCGTACGCGCGGGCCGCCGCCGTGGAGCAGTTCCTCGCCGAGCACTACCGCCTCGTCGCGGACGCGCCCAGCGGGCACGCGTACCCGAACCTGAACTTCTTCCTCTTCGGGCCCCGCAACGCGGGCGGCCAGCGGGGCACCTCCGAGCAGTTCGCGGCGGCGTTCGCCGTGCTGGGCCGGCTGACCGGGCTGCCGACCCGGGTGGTGGTGGGCTTCCGCGCCGCCAGCGACGGCCCGGTCCGGGCCGGCGACGCGTACGCCTGGCCGGAGGTGCTCTTCGAGGGGCTGGGCTGGGTGCCGTTCGACCCGCTGCCCCGACCCGACGAGGAGCCGCGCCCGGTGGAGGAGGACCTCCGTCCCGCGCCGGAGGACCCGCCCCCGTCGGAGGTGCCGGAGCCGACGGTCGAGCCGACCGTGTCGCCGGAGCCGGTGGCCGCGCCGGACGGGCCGGCCGACGCCGGGCCGTCGACGGCGCTGCTGGTCGGCGGCGGTACGGGCGGCATGCTGCTGCTGGTCGTGGCCGCGCTGCTCGCGCTGCTGCTGATGCGCCGGGCGCTGACCCGGGCGCGGCTGGAGCGGGGCGACCCCGGCCAGCGCATCGCCGGCGCCTGGCGGGAGGTCACCGACGCGCTGCGGCTGGCCGGTCACCCGGTCGGCAGGGACCTCTCCGCCTCCGAGGTCGCCGCCCGCGCCCGCGCCGTCCTGCCCGTCGAGGCTGACGTCGAGGAGTTGGCGGGGCTGGTCAACCAGACGGCGTTCGCCCCGGGGACGGCCAGCGCGGAGCAGGCGGCCCGGGCGGTGGCGACGGCCGGCGACTACGTCGCCGCGCTGCGCGCCGCCCGCCCCTGGTGGCGCCGGCTCCTGTGGTCGGTGTGCCCCGGCCCCCTGCGCTGGCCCCGCTGAGCGGCCGCTCCGTCAACCCGGCCGGCGAGTGGTATTTTGCACTCACAGTGCACTTGTCTCGGCGCTGCGGTCTGCTTAGCGTCGGCCCATGCCTGCTTCCTGGACCTTCGCCGTCGCCCGTGACGACCTCAGCCGGACCACCCTCGTCGAGGGCGCGACGCCCACCCTCGCCGACGGCGAGGCGCTGCTGCGGGTCGACCGCGTCGGCCTCACCGCCAACAACGTCACCTACGCGGTGCTCGGCGACTCGATGCGGTACTGGCAGTTCTTCCCGCCCGGCCCCCGTGGACTCGGCCCGCAGTGGGGACTGCCGCCACTGTGGGGCTTCGCCGAGGTGGTCGAGTCGACGGTCGACGGGGTCACGGCCGGGCAGCGGGTCTACGGCTACCTCCCACCGGCGGGTCACCTGGTGGTCCGGCCGGACCGGGTGGACGACTCCGGGTTCCGCGACGCGAGCGGGCACCGGGCCGACCTGCCCTCGCCGTACAACGTGTACCGGGCGACCGCAGGTGACCCGGCGTACCGGGAAGACCAGGAGGACCTGCTGGTCCTGTTCCGGCCGCTGTTCTTCACCTCCTTCATGCTGGCCGACCAGGTCGTCGACAACGACTTCTACGGAGCACACTCGCTGGTGCTGTCGTCGGCGTCCAGCAAGACCGCGTACGCCGCCGCGTTCGAGCTGCACGGCCGCGGCCCGCGCCTGGTCGGGCTCACCTCCCCCGGCAACCTGGCGTTCACGCGGTCCCTTGGCTGCTACGACGACGTCCTCACCTACGACGACATCGACACCCTGGCCGCCGTACCGACCGCCTACCTCGACCTGTCGGGGGCGCCCGCCACCCGCGCGGCCCTGCGGGAGCACCTCGGCGACCGGTTCGTGCGGGACGTCGCGGTCGGCCTCACCACCCAGACTCCGAACGCCGACGCCGCCGGAGAGGTGTTCTTCGCCCCGGTGCAGATGCGCAAGCGCCGCCAGGACTGGGGCCGCGACGGGCTCGACCAGCGGTTCACCGACGCCTGGCAGCGGTTCACCGGGGTCGTGAGCGGGTGGCTCGACGTCCGGGTCGACGCCGGCCACGACGCCCTGCGACGTGCCTGGTCGGAGACGCTCGCCGGCCGGACGCCGCCACGCGTGGGTCAGATCGTGCAGTTGTGAGCGGCTTTCCACGACGTCGCCCCGGTCCCGGCTGCGGCCGGGACCGGGGTTTGGCCCGAGCTTCGGTCACACGCGCCGCCGGGAACCGGCCCGGTCGGACCTCCGTGTCGCCGGTCGACCTCCGCCCGACGACAGCGGCTACGCCCTCAGGCGGCGGACGAGTTTACGCAGGCCGGACTGCCAGCCGTCGGGGTCCTCGGCCTTGCGGCGGGCGTAGTCGGCGACCTCGGGGTGCGGCAGGATCAGGAAGCGCTCCTCGGCGAGTCCGGCGACCACCGCGTCGGCGACCTGGTCTCCGGTGAGCACCGCGCCGGAGGCGGCCACCACGCGGGCGCCCAGGTGGCCGGCGGCCAGCCCGTCGGCGAGCATCGGCGTGTCCACGCCCTGCGGGCACAGCGCGCTGATCCGGACGCCCTGATCGCGGTAGGTGACCGAGAGCCATTCGGCGAAGCCGACGGCGGCGTGCTTGGTCGTGGCGTACGGGGCGTCGCCGACCGAGGTCAGCACGCCCGCCGCCGAGCAGGTGTGCAGCAGGTAGCCGCCGCCCCGGGCGAGCATCGCCGGCAGCACCGCGCGGGCCGCGTAGACGTGGGAGAGCACGTTGACCCGCCAGGCGCGGTCCCAGCCCGCGTCGTCGACCTCCATCCCGCCGCCGGAGGTGACGCCCGCGTTGGCGCAGAACAGGTCGATGCGCCCGTACCGCTGCTCGGTGTCGGCGACCAGCGCGCGGACCTGCTCCTCGTCGGTGACGTCCAGCCCGACGGCGTGGGCGACCGGGCCGAGGCCGTCGGCCACCGCGCGGGCCGCGTCGAGGTCGAGGTCGGCCACCACCACGGCGGCGGCACCCTCGGCGGCGAAGCGGCGGGCCAGGGCCGAGCCGATCCCGCCGGCCCCGCCGGTGATCACCACCACCCGGTCGGTCAGGTTCACCGCGACCCACCCCCACCCAGGCGCGTGATCAGGTCCCCCAGCGCCGCCGCGCCACCCGCCGCGAGCTCCGGGGTGGGCAGCAGGGCCAGCACCGGTACGTCCACGCCGGCGTCGACGTAGCGGCGGACCTGCTCACGGCAGTGCTCCGGCGAGCCGTGCAGCACCAGCGCGTCGACGACCTCGTCGGGCACCGCCGCGCCCGCGCCGCGCCGGTCCCCGGCGGCCCAGGCCTGCCACATCGGCCCGAGCACCCCCTCCCGGCCCAGCCAGCGGTGGAACTCGGCGTACGCGGGGACGGTGAGGTAGCTGGTGATCAGCCGGCGGCCCAGGGCGCGGGCGTGCGCGGCGTCCTCGGTCGGGCAGACGAAGATCCGCGCGACCACCTCGAAGCCGGGGCGCCGCTGGCCCACCTCGGCGAGCGCCCGGGGCACGTCGGTGGCGGCGAGCCAGTTGAGGATGACGCCGTCGGCCTCGGCGCCGGCCAGCCGCAGCATGCCGGGGCGCAGCGCGGCGAGCAGCAGCGACGGCGGCACGGCGGGCCTGCGGTCCAGGGTGAAGCGGCGCACGGCGAAGGTGTCGTACTTCTCGTCGACGGTCTCCCCGGCCAGTGCCGCGCGCAGGAACCGCAGCACGTCGCGGGTGCGCCGGAACGGTTGGTCGAACGGCACGGCGTTCCAGTTGCCGACCACGACCGGCGAGGACGCGCCGATGCCGAGCGCGAACCGGCCGGGCGCGGCGTCGGCCAGCGCCGCCGCGCTCATCGCCAGCAGACCCGGGCCCCGGGTGAAGACCGGCGTGATCGCGGTGCCCAGGCGCAGCCGGGGCTGCCAGGCGGCCGCGAGCGCCAGCGGGGTGAACGCGTCGGCCCCGTTGACCTCCGAGGACCACACGTCGGTGAAGCCGGCCCCGTCGAGGGCCGCGTAGACCGCGGCGTGCTCGGCGAGCGGGATGCCGTCCAGCGGCACGGTCATGCCCCATCGCGTCGTCATCGGTCGATGGTGCCCGCTCGCCGGGCCGCAGAGCAAGATCCCGTTGAGGATCCCACACCCATCGAAGCCTGAGGATATGTACGCAGGGGCGGGAGATAGTCTCCATGCGTGACCTTCTCGCTCGTCGCCCGCTCGGCGGACGGCCGCCGCCACGGCGTCGTCGTGGCCAGCCGGTTCCTGGCCGCCGGTGCGCTGGTGCCAGCCGCCGAGGCCGAGGTCGGCGCGCTCGCCACCCAGGCCCACGTCAACCTCGCCTACCGGCCGCAGGGGCTGGCGCTGCTGCGCACCGGGGTCGCTGCCGCCGACGTCGTGGCCGGGCTGGTCGCCGCCGACCCGGACCGGGACCATCGCCAGCTCGGTGTGGTCGCCGCCACCGGTGCCGGCGCCACCTGGACCGGCCCCGCCTGCCACCCCTGGGCCGGCGGCCAGTCCGGGGACGGCTGGGCCGCGCAGGGCAACATCCTGGTCGGTCCGCAGGTCATCGACGCGGTCCGCGACGCCTGGCTGGGCGGGGCCGCGCTGCCGTTCGCCGACCGGCTGCTGGCCGCGCTGCGCGCCGGGGACCAGGCCGGCGGCGACCGGCGCGGCCGGCAGAGCGCAGGGCTGCTCGTGGTCGAGCGCGGCGGCGGCTACGACGGCACCGGCGACGTCCTGGTCGACCTGCGGGTCGACGACCATCCCGACCCGGTCGCCGAGCTGGGGCGGCTGCTCGCGGTGCACACCCTGCTGTTCACCCGGCCCGACCCGGCCACCCTGCTCGACCTGAAGGGCGCGGTCGCGGCCGAGGTCGGCGCGCTGCTGGCCGCACTCGGGCATCCGGTCGATCCGGCGGGCCCGGAGGAGGCGCTCTTCTCCTGGGCGGGCCTGGAGAACCTGGAGGAGCGCCTGGTGCCCGGCCGCATCGACCCGGTCGTGCTGGACCACCTGCGCAAGGCCGTCCCGCACGTGCCCGCCCCGCGCCCGGCGCCTGACCCGCTCGCCGCCGAAGCCTGACCCGCACGCCATGCCGTGCCTCTCGGGGGCGGCGGGCACGGGCCCGGGGCCAGGATCGGGGCCCTGCCCGGATCAGCCGCCGAAGGAGAGCCAGCGCAAGCCGGCGGCGTCGACGACGGCCCGCTCGCGGGCCGTGAGGGCGGCCCGGCCGGTCGCCTTGCGGATCAGCGTGAGCCGGTCCCAGCCGAGCGCGGCCGGGACCGGCCGCCCGCCGGTGAGCAGGTCGGCGACGACCTGCGCCGCGGTGGGCGTCAGCCACGGCCGCCGCCCGAGCGCCGCCGCCAGGTCCAGGCCGTGCACGCCGACCTCCACGACGCGGGTACGCAGGAACTCGCCGAGCGCCATCGCGTCGCCGTGCCGGGTGCGTACCACCCGGTCCGGCGGCGCGGCGTCGACGGCGTCGAGGGCGGCGCGCCAGGCCCGGCCGAAGTCGGCCACCAGGGCCGCGCCGTCGAGTTCCCGGGCCTCCCGCCGGCCGGCGTCGACGCGGGCGGCGTCCACGGGCGGGGTGAACTTGGCGGCGCCGAAGTAGGCGGCGGCGTCGATGCGCGCCTCACCCGGGGCCGGCGCGGCGAGCATGTCGACCAGCCTGCCCGCACCGGTGCGTACGTGGGCCAGCAGTTCGCGTACGGTCCACGGCCGGCAGTCGGTCGGGCGGTCCAGATCCGCCTCGTCGACGCCGCGCAGCACCTCGCCGAGGCGCTCGCACTCGTCCCGGAACGCCGTCCGTACGCCCTCCACCGGTCCCCTCCCCCGTCCCGTACGCCCGTCCGACCCTCTCACACCCGGCGCGGCCGTTTCGGGGCCCGCCCGGCGGGTACGCGCGGCGGGCCGACGAGAGGAGCGCCAGGATGGCCGGGATCATGCTGCGCAGCACCGCGTTCAACGACCACGACATGCTGCCGAGCCGCTTCTCGAAGGAGGGCGGCAACGTGTCGCCGCCACTGGAGTGGGCGCAGGTGCCGGAGTCGGTGGCCGAGCTGGTCCTGCTCGTCGAGGACCCGGACGCGGGGAAGACGCCGTTCCTGCACTGGCTGGTCACCGGGATCGCGCCGAGCGCCGCCGGTTCGCCGGAGGGGGGCGTGCCCCTGGGCGGCCGCGAGTGGCCCAACGGCTTCGGCACGACGGGGTGGGGCGGCCCGCACCCGCCGCAGGGCGACGATCCGCACCGGTACTTCTTCCGCCTCTACGCCCTGGACCGACCGTTGGAGCTGCCCGAGGCGCCGCAGGCCGACGAGGTGCACCGGCTGCTCGTGCAACGCGACGTCGCGAGCGGCACGATGGTGGGCACCTACTCCCGTTGAGGCGTCAGCCCTTGACCCGGGGCACCAGCCGGTGCACGGCGGCGAGCACCAGTGCCATCACCACGCCCATCGTGCCGACGATCCCGGCGGCGCTGCCCGCGTAGCCGACGAGCAGCGGCCGGCGGGCCAGCTCGGCGGGCAGCACGGGCGGCTGTCCGCGCAGGTCGACCAGCCAGGCGAGGGCGAACCCGCAGGCCACCACCGCCAGGGCGCCGCCGACGCCGAGCACCGTCGCGGCGACGCGGTGCGCGTCGGCCGACTCCACCTGTGCCTGCTCCCGCTGGGTGATCAGCAGCAGCAGCCCGGCCAGCGCCGCCCAGACCCCGACGATCAGGAACGCGGCCACGGCGTCGCTGGGCCGGTGCCAGCCGGCGGAGAGGGTCGCCACCCCGGAGACCGCGGCGTAGCCGGCGCCGAGGAACGCGCCGAAGACCCGTACCTTGCGGGGCAGAACGAGCACCAGGGCCACCGCGACCGACGCGGCGACGGTGGCATGCCCGCTGGGCAGGCTGTTGCCGGCGTAGATCCGTTCGGGGTCGATGCCGAAGTCGGGCCGGACCAGGCCGTACTTGAGCAGCTGGGTGGTGGCGTTGGCGCCGGCGATCAGCAGGGTCGCCGTCACGGCCAGCGCGACCCGGCCCCGGATCAGGGCGATGAAGCCGATCACCGCGGTGGCCGCCAGCAGCGAGACGACCGACATGGCGTTGAGGATCCGGTCCACCGGGTCCTCGATGTGGTCCTGCCCGATCCGGTTGCCGGTCAGGGCGACGGTGTCGACCCACTGGCCGATCTCGACGTGCACGGCGACCCGCCACACCGCGATGAAGGCCGCCGCCTGGACGATCGCCAGGACGACCAACCAGACCGCGGTCCAACCTCTCGGCGTCGCTCGCACCCGCACACCGTAGCGGCAGGCGCACCCCGGTCGGCGGGTGGCCTGCCGGTCGGGGACGGCTAGGTTGGTGGCGGACGTGAGGAGGGTGCGGTGACGCGTACACCGGAGCGTGCGACGGCCCCGGCGGACCGGCCGGAGACGCTCGCTGACCTGCTCGGCGGTCGCCGCGGCGCGGTCGACGCCAGCCTGCCGCCGGTGGCGTTCGCGCTCGGCTGGCTGCTCGGCGGGCACTCGCTGTGGGGCGGGGTGGGCACGGCGGTGCTCACCGGCGCCGTGCTGGCCGGCTGGCGGCTGCACCGGGGTGGCCGGCCGCGTTCGGTGCTGATCGGGCTGCTGGCAGTCTGCGTGGCGGCGCTGGTCGCGTTGCGCACCGGTCGCGCCGAGGACTTCTTCCTGGTCCAGTTGCTGTCGAACGCGGCGAGCACGCTCGCCTGGGTGGTCAGCATCGTGGTGCGCTGGCCGCTGCTCGGGGTGGTGGTGGGCGCCGCGCTCGGCCAGAAGACCCGGTGGCGCCGGGATCCGGCGCTGCTGCGGGCGTACGGCCGGGGCAGCTGGGTGTGGGCGGTGTCCTACGTGCTGCGCGTGGCGGTGTTCCTGCCGCTGTGGCTCGGCGGTCAGGTGCTCGCGCTGACGGTGGCCCGCGTCGCGCTGTCCTGGCCGTTGGTGGCGGCGGTGCTCGCGGTGAGCTGGGTGGTGGTGCGCCGGTCGCTGCCGGCCGGCCATCCGGGGCTGCGTCACCCGGTCGTGCCGGCCACTGCGCCGGTGGAGCCGGCGGGAAAGTAAGGGAGAGGCCGCCACGGGGGGAGCGGCCTCTCCGGTGACGTACGTTACTCCGTTACGGCCCCGCACGTGATCCCGTGGTGGCCGGTTTTTCGGGCGTTTTCGCGCCGGGTGCGTATCCGGGTGTGGTGGGGTGGGCCGGCTGCCCCGCTGCGTCGGCCGGTTGGCCGGCCCACCCCGGCCTGACCGTGGGAGTCAGGCCGTCCGCCGACCGGGTGTCTCCGCTCCCCCAGGGCCCGGTCGGCCTCCGGGTGGGCGGGCCGCGCCGCCCACCCGGAGGAGTCGGTTCAGCCGTTGGGGAACAGCTTGCCGTAGTCGGCGTACGCCATGGCGACGTCCGCCTGCGCCCAGAACCGGTGGTACTTGAACTCCGGCTCGGGACCGCCGTCGAGGTACGCCTGGACCTTCGGCCAGGCCGGGTCGTTCTTGTAGAAGGAGCGGATGTCGAGGAAGCTCTTGCCCGCGGCGATGGCGTCACCGTTGGCCATGGTCCCCGTCCAGCCCGGCGGCACGTACAGGCCCTGGCCGGTGCTGGCGTCGTAGACGTCGTCGAAGCGGCGGTAGTCGCCGCGCTTCTCCACGGTGGAGACGCCCTGCGCGTCGCTGGCCGCGTGCAGGGCGTCCAGCAGCCCCTTGGCGGTGGTCTTCGCCGCCGCGTTGCCCGACTTCGCCGCGTACGCGATGAGGGTGCGGGCGTAGGCGGCGGCGATGCCGACGTCCTGGCCCTTCACCGTGACCTCGACGTGCAGGTTGGTGTTGGGCTGCGGGTTGGCCGGGTTCCAGGTGGTCGGCTGGCCGGTCCACTTCATGTCCGACGGGATCGACCAGTTGGTGCCCAGGGTGGTGTTGGCGATCGCCCACGGCACCCACTTGTCGAGCAGGGCCTTGGCCTTGGCGTTGCCCGTCTCCAGGTACAGCTCGGCGATGCGCTGCATCGACCAGGCCTGCATGCCGAACCACTGGTTCGACGGCGGGTCGTTGTAGACCGGGTCGACGTCGTAGTACATGCCGTAGAAGGTCGACGTGCCGGCCGGGGGCTGGCCGTAGTGCCCGCCCCAGCTGTTGGTCGCGCCGCCGGCGATGCCACCCTCGGCGGACTGGAGCCAGGTGTAGAACTCCAGCTGCCGCTCCAGGCTCTTGGTCCAGTCGGTGACGGCCGTCGGCGACTTCGGCTTCAGCTCGTTGACGTTGGTCAGCGCCCAGGCCGCGAACGGGTTCTGGTAGCCGAAGTGGTTGTGGCTGGAGCCGATGCGCCACGACCAGTTCTGGTTCGGCTCGTACGCGCCGCCCCAGGCGTAGTACCAGGACATCAGGTAGTGCGCCGAGTCCTTGCCGGTGCCGGCCGGGCAGGTGGCGGCCCCGACGCAGTTGCCGATCTTCTTGAAGTACTTGTCGAACATGGCGTAGCGCAGGTAGTCACCCATCTTGGCGGCCTTGGCCACGGTGGCCGCCACGTCGGCCTCCTTGCCCTGCTCCTTGGCCCAGGTCAGGGCCCAGTACGCGGCCTGCACGGCGCGGGCGTCGGCGTCGGGGGCGTTGGTGTACTTCCACTGCTTCGCCGGCGCGTTCGCCTCCTTGACGAACAGGTCGAGGTAGCCGTTGGGGCCACCGTGGGCGAAGGTGTCGCAGGACGGCTGCGGCACGGTCTCCCACACCGACTCCTGGGTGCCCCGCTGGAAGGTGTTGATGTACGCCGGCCGGGTGTTGCCGTCGCCGCAGCGGCCGTAACCGTAGGTGTTGTCCACGTCGAGCAGCCAGTGCATGCCGTAGATGTCGCCGGTGCCGTACGTGTTCTGCAGCTCCGCGCGCAGCGGGTCCTGGCCGACCGGCACGGACGCCTCGAGCTGCGACGGGTACTGGCTGGGCAGGTCGTGCTCGGCGGCGTACTGCGCGGTGCCGGCCGCGCCCGCGGTGGGCTGGTCGGCGTGCGACGGGATGATGTACTTCTCCATCACCGTCCAGGAGTTGTTGAACGGCGCCCAGTTCTGGGTCACCCGGCCGTACTGGGCCTCCAGCCACAGCCAGAAGCTGAACGCCTCGGAGGTCGTCTCGTGGCCGTGGTCGGGCGCCTCGACGATCAGCGTCTCGATGGAGTGGTACGGCACGCCCTCGGGGCTGAAGTAGCCCGAGTTCTTGATCTTGCCGTACTGGTCGAGGAACCGCTTGACGTAGGTGTCGTCCCCGCCGCCGGTGTCGTTGTCGATCTCGGTGGCGGTGATGGCCAGCGGGGCGTAGCCGGTGGCCGAGGCGGTGACGGTGGCGGTGCCGCCGAGCGTGTCGGCGTCCTCGGCCGCCGCGACGGTGACGTTCACCCCGGTGTTCCAGTTGCTCGGGGTCAGCGTCACCGAGGCCGGCGAGACGGTGATGTCGGTGTCGCCGGTGCGGGCCAGCGAGACCGGCACGTTGGCCGTGGGCGCCGCGCTGAGCTTGAGGTTGACCGTCGAGCTGCCGCCCTCGGTCACGCTCACCGCCGACGGGGTGGCGACCAGCACCGGCCCGGACGCGGGCGTGACGGTGAAGGCCTTCTCGGCGGTGGCGGTCAGGTTGGCGCTGTCGTACGCCTTGGCCTGCACGGTGTACGCGCCGGCGGGCAGGTCCTCCAGCGTGTAGCCGTACGGGGCGGTGGTGTCGGTGTTGACCAGCAGGCCGTTGCGGTAGAACTCGACCTTGCTGATCGTGCCGTCCGGGTCGCTTGCGGTGGCGCTCAGCGGCACGTCCGCGGGGGCCTCGAACGGGCCGGCCGGCACGTTGAGCGCGACCGTCGGCGGCTGCTGCTGGGTGCCGCCGCAGGTGACGCCGTTGACCGAGAAGGAGGTCGGCTTCGGGTTGGCGCCGCCGTGCGTGCCGTTGAAGCCGATGCTGGTGGAGGCGCCCGTGCCGATGCTGCCGTTCCACGCCTCGTTGGTGGCCGTGACCTGGTTGCCGCTCTGGCTCCACCTGGCCGACCAGCCCTGGGTGACCTTCTGGTCGCCGGGGAAGGCGAACTTCAACGTCCAGCCGTTGATCGGGTCGCCGAGGTTCTTGATGGTGACGTTGGCGGTGAAGCCGTTGCTCCAGTCGCTCGTCGCGTAGACCACGTCGCAGGCGGGGGCGGCCTGCGCGGCGCCGGCCGGCAGGGTCACCCCGCCCACGGCGAGCGCGGCGGCGGCGACCATCGCCAGGCGGCGACGTCTTGCCAGATTTCTCATGTGCGCGGTGTCTCCTCGGACCTGGCCGGGGACGGTGCGGCCCCGGCGGGGCGCCCTGCCCGTGAAGGTGCTCCGGGCGCCCGGGATGGTGGTCGCCCCGGCCCGAGGCCGGGGTGCGGCGGGCGGCGCCCCGTGCGGGGCGGCGACTCCACCGGTGCGTCGGATGCCGTACCGGAGACACCGGCTGCCCTCGGCGACCCACGCATGCGCGATCTGGCTCCGCGTCGCGGTGGCGACAGTGTGCCATGCATGGAAGCGCTCCCACAATGGCCGGCCGCGCCATGAGGCAGCAACACGTTTCGATCTCGTTTTGGGGCTTTCACAAAGTCGTGACGGGCGTTACAGTCGCAACATCGGTCGATGGGAGCGCTTCCATCGATGGAGTTCCAACTAGAAGATCACCCGGGATTCGTCGGACGACGGAAACCGGGGAGTCAGCCCGAGGCTGACGGCGGGCCAGCCCGGACACCGCCGTCAGCCATCCCGCCGACACGGAGGGAGGTGGATCCTCTAGCCACTCGCGTGGCCCGGCTCCCGCGCGACACGCACGACAGGACGCCAATTCCGCCCGTGCGTGTGCAGCAATGGTGGGGACGGGGGTTGCCCTCCCCCGTCCCCACACTAAACCCCCTTGCACGATGGGAAAAGAGGCCGACGGGACTGGCCGTGTCGCCGTTCCGACCGGCCTCGCACGCTGTCCGCCCGTACCGCCCGGTCGACGCCCCGCGCCCCCGGCGCCCCGGCGTCCCGCGGCCGGTCGCCCCGAGCGCCGGCGCGCCACCGCGCCCCCGCTCCCGCAGGGCCGTCACGGACGTACGACGCACCCTTCTTCCACCTTCGGTCGTCCCACCCGGCAGCGTCGGGCGGAGGCGACCGCCCGGGGCCTCCTGCCCTATGCTGGGAGCGCTCCCGGCCCGGCGGTGGCCACGCAGACCATGAGGAGAACCGATGTCGATGCCCACCCCGCGCCCGCCCCACGGCGCCGCGCTCTCCGCCACCGCCCACGCCGACCCGGCCGGCACCGGCACGCCCGACGCCGCCGTGGCGGGCGACGCGAACCGGCCCGCCGGCCCCGCGCCGCGCACCGACGCGCCGCCGGCGGGCGCCCTGCGCTTCCCCCCGGGCTTCGGCTGGGGCGCGGCCACCTCCGCCTACCAGATCGAGGGCGCCGCCAAGGAGGACGGCCGCGGCGAGTCCATCTGGGACACCTTCAGCCGTACGCCCGGCCGCACGCGCAACGGCGACACCGGCGACGTCGCCGCCGACCACTACCACCGCTATGCCGAGGACCTCGACCTGATGCGCGACCTCGGGCTGCACAGCTACCGCTTCTCCATCTCCTGGCCACGCGTGCAGGCCGACGGCACCGGCGCGCCCAACCAGCGCGGGCTGGACTTCTACCGCCGCCTCGTCGACGGCCTGCACGAGCGGGGCATCGCACCCATGGCGACGCTGTTCCACTGGGACCTGCCGCAGGCCCTCCAGGACGCCGGCGGCTGGGAGTCGCGCGACGTCGCCCACCGCTTCGCCGACTACGCCGAGATCGTCTTCCGCGCGCTCGGCGACCGGGTCCCGGTCTGGCTGACCGTCAACGAGCCGAAGACCGTGGTGCAGAACGGCTACCTCGTGGGCCACCACGCTCCGGGCCGGCAGGACCCGGACGCCGCGTACCTGGTCGCCCACCACCTCCACCTGGCCCACGGGCTCGCCGTCGCGGCGCACCGCGCCACCGGCGCCGGCCGGATCGGCCCGGCACTCAACCTGCACCCCTGCTACCCGGCCGACGACTCGCCCGAGGCGGCCCGGGCCGCCCGGCTGCACGACGGCTACGAGAACCGCCTCTACCTCGACCCGATCCTCACCGGCCGCTACCCGCAGGACGTGCTCGACGACCTCGGCCCCGACAGCCGGCTGGTCCGCGGCATCCGCGACGGCGACCTGGCGACCATCTCGGCGCCGGTGGACCTGCTCGCCGTGCAGTACTACACCCCGTACTACCTCGACGGCGACGGCACGTCGATCCCGCGTTGGCCCACCTCACAGGCCCCCTGGCAGCAGATCCACCCCGACGGCATGTACGACATCCTGACCCGGGTGACCCGCGACTACGGCCCGATCCCGCTCACCGTCACCGAGAACGGGCTGCCCACCCCGGACACCCTCGGCGCCGACGGTACCGTCGACGACGCCCGCCGGGTGGCCTTCCTGCGCGACCACTTCGCCGCCGCCCACCGGGCCGTGGCCGCCGGCGTACCCCTGGAGAGCTACCACGTGTGGTCCCTGCTCGACAACTTCGAGTGGGACGCGGGATACGACGAGCGCTGGGGACTGGTCTACGTGGACTACCAGACCCAGCAACGCGTGCTCAAGCGCAGCGCGCACTGGTACCGCCAGGTCATCGCCGCCAACGGTCTCTGACCGCCCGGCTCCCGCCACCCCGGCACCGGTCGACGGCGCCGGGGTGGGCACCGGGCGGGCGCGCCGCCCCGGTCAGCGGGGCAGGGCCTGCTGAAGCTCCGCCCGCAGCGCCGGGGTGAGCATCTCCCCCGCCTGCTTCGCCAGTCGCGCCATCTCGTAGCCGACCACGCCGATGTCGGCCTCCGCACCGGCGAGCGTGGCCAGGATGGAACCGTCGCGCACCTGCATGACCAGGAAGTAGCCGCGCCCCATCTCGACGACCGTCTGCTTGACGATGTCGCCGTCGAACATCTGCGCCGCGCCCGCCGTGATGCTCATCAGCCCCGAGGTCACCGCGGCGAGCTTGTCGGCGTGGTCACGGGGCAGGTGGTCGGAGATCGCGACCAGCAGGCCGTCGGAGGAGACCACGATGGCGTGCACCACCCCCGGCACCCGCTCCGCGAATCCGCTGACCAGCCAGCTCAGGTCGCGGGCTTCCCGGCTCAACGTCGTCATCGCTGTCCTCCTTCGGTGCGTACGCCGCCCGGCGGCATGGAAATCTCCGTGGTGTCCTCGGCCTCGGCCCGCCGTACCCCGCTGTAGAGCCGCGACAGCATCCCCCCGACCGCCTCCGGGTCCGGGTCGTGGCGCGCCACCGGCTGCTGCGGCCGGGTGACGGCGGAGAGCTGCGCCATCGGCACCCGCACGGGCAGGCCGCGCTCATTCGTCCCACCGGTGACCGGAACGGCCGGCGGCGTCGGCGAGCCCTGCGGCGCGGAAGCCGGCGACGGCCCCTGCCGGGACCACCAGCCGCCACCGGCCGACGCGGGCGGGCGGCCCGGCGGGGCGAGCACGTCCTCGGCCCGGACCGGCACCGACCGGGCCTGCCGGGGCGCGGTCTCCGCCCGGCGCCCGGCCACCGGCAGCTCACCCGCCGGCCGCGCGCCGCCCCACACCGGCGGCCGACCGGCCACCGGCAGCTCACCCGCCGGCGGCACGCCGCCCCACCCCGCGCCCGCCGCCGTGGCCGTCAGCATCCGCGCCGGGACGGGCGCCTCCCGATCGGGGGCCGCCGCCAGCAGACCGCCGGGCAGCCGTACCCGGGCCACGAGGCCGCCCTCGCCGCCGTCGAGGCGCACCTCGACGCCCAGCCGGGCGGCCAGGTGGCTTACCACGAACAGGCCCATCCGCTCGACCGTCGCCACGTCGGCGGCCGGCGGGGTGGCCAGGACGGCGTTCGCCTCGGCCAGGGCGGCCGCGCTCATGCCGAGTCCCTGGTCGCTGATCTCGATGACCGCCCCGGCGCCCTCCGCCCGAGCGGTGACCCCCACGACCGTGTCCGGGCGGGAGAAGGTGGTGGCGTTCTCCAGCAGCTCGGCGAGCACGTGGACCAGCTCGCCGACGGCGTGGCCGACGACGTGCAGGTCGGCCACCTCCCCGTGCCGGACCCGCTGGTACTGCTCGATCTCGGCGCTCGCGGCGAGCAGCATCGCCCCGAGCCCCACCGGCCGGTTCCACCGACGCGTCGACTCGGTCCCGGCGAGCACCAGCAGGCTGTCGTCGTTGCGCCGCATCCGGGCGGCCAGGTGGTCGAGCTTGAAGAGGTTCTCCAGCTGGTCCGGGTCGCTCTCCTCGCGTTCCAGGTCGTCGAGCAGCTCCAACTGGCGTTCCACGAGCACCTGGCTGCGCCGGGCGAGGTTGACGAACATCGCGTTGACGTTGCGCCGGGTCGTCGCCTGCTCGACGGCGACGTTGACCGCGCTGCGGTGCACCGCCACGAACGCCTCCGCCAGCTCGCCGATCTCGTCGAGCGAACGGACCACCGCCGGCGGGACCTCGATGGTCGGGACACCCCCGGTCACGGTCCGCAGCCGGTCGAGGGCCTCCGGCAGTTCCAGCTGGGCGATCCGCAGCGCCTGGCCGCGCAGCAGCCGCATCGACCGGGCGATGGACCGGCCGACGAGCACGGAGATGAGCAGGGCCACCAGCAGCACCGAGACGATGCTGCCGACGACCAGCAGCGTCGTACGCAGCTGCGACGCGCTCACCTCGTCGGCCTGCCGTACGGCGTCGTCGAGCACCGACGCCTCGATCCGGCGCAGCAGCTCCTGACGCTGCTCGCTGGCCGCCCACCACTGTGGAGCCGGCAGCACGGCCGGCGCGGCGCCGGTCGGCAGGCTCTGCTCCTCCAGCCGGGTGGCCGCCAGGAACGCCGGGTCCACCGAGGTCTCGTCGAAGCGGCGGACCTGTGCGGCGGTCGCGACGACCCGGAACGCCCCGAGCGCCGTCAGCTGCTGGGCGCGCAGGTCGCTCAGGACCACCCGGTCCTCGACGCCGTACCGGCCGGCGCGGGCGGCCTCGTAGAGCTGGGCGCGGACCCGCGAGGAGAGTTCCTTGACCCGGGCGAGCTGCACGTAGCGCAGCACCGCGTCGCTGAGCGCCGGGCGGTTCTCGCCCGGCGACGGCTCGGCGAGCAGGCGCAGCAGCGCGTCGACGGCCCGGTGGTAGTTGCTCAGGATGGTGTCGCTGCCCAGCACCGCCGGGGGGATCGCCGCCCGGATGTAGACGACCTGGTCGTAGGCCTCCAGCACCTCCGAGTACGCGACCCGCCAGGAGGCGTCGGCGTCGGCCAGCGGCTCGGCGGCCCGACGCAGGTCACGCAGCGCCTGGTCGGTGGCGCCCTGCAACGGCTTCAGCAGGACGATCGCCGCGTCCCGGTCGACGCCCGCGCCACCCCGGCGCAGCTCTCCCAGCTCACCGGCGGCCCGGTCGCGTTCCTGCTGGAGCTGGTGCACCAGCGCGACGACCTGCCGACCGATGCCCACCTGCTGGGCGAAGTCGCCCAACGCGGTCGTCCGCCCCACCAGGGTGTGGGTCTGCACGCCGGCCAGCACCAGGAACGCGACCGACGGAATGACCAGCACGGTGGCGAGCTTGGTACGCATCCGCCAGTCCCGCAGCCGGAACGGGGAACGGCGGCGGTGCGGCACGACCCGGACGTCGAACCGGCGTCGGCGGTGCTGCGACACCGTGCCGTCGGACGGTTCCGGACCTGCCCCCACCCCTGCCTCCTGCCTGTCCCGCGTCCGCCGCGAGCCGGGGAGCGGAGTCCATCCAACCAGGCCCGGGAGCGGTGTCAACGGGGCGGGCTGAGGTGCGACTCAGGAGGGTGAGGCGGTGTCGTCCGTCCGGACGATGGCGGCGAGCCGGGAGGCGTCACCCAGGCGATCCATCGCCACCAGTGCCGCGCCGCTCGCCCCGACCTCCGGGTTGCGGCCGTACCACACCGGCCGGGGCGCCAGCGCCGCGGCGAACGTCGTACGCCACCAGCGGGAGGCCGCCACCGCTCCCCCGCCGAGCACCACCTCGACCGGCTCGTCGACGGTGGACTCCAACGTCACCAGGTCGTCGGCGACCAGGTCGCACAGGCCGCGCATCAGCCCCGCCAGGATCTCCACCGCCGTGGTGCCGAAGCTCAGGCCCCCCAGCGCGCCCGAGCCCGCCGGCGCCATCCCGGGCGGCCGGTCCCCGCCGAAGCGCACGTTGACCGGCATGCCCCGCTCGTGCGACACCCGGGCCAGGGCCACGTCCAGCTCGGCGCCCTCGGGCAACCGCAGCTCCCGGTTGGCCCAGGCGAAGAGGTTCCCGCCGGAGGAGTACGCGGCGCCGGTCACCACGTGCTCGTGGTCGACCCGGTAGCGCCAGAGCTGTTCGGGCAGCGGCGGCATGGCCTGCCCCGCCGGGACGCGCTGCACCAGCCGCACCGCCGCCGACGTGCCCACCGTCACCGCGACCCGGCCCGGCTCCACGCAACCCGAGCCGACGTTCGACGCCGCGCCGTCGCCCACCGGGCCCGCCCAGGGCACGTCGGCGAGCTGCGGCCAGCGCCACGCGTACGTTGGCCGTAGCCGACCCCGCCACCCGTACGGGGCCAGCTCGGGCAGCTCGCCGGCGTCGCTGCCGGCCAGCGCGCACGCCTCGGCGTCCCAGTCCAGCGTCCGCAGGTCCAGCAGGCCGGTGCCGGAGGCCTGGGAGACCGACATGGGCACCCGGCCGAGCAGCTCGCCCAGCACGTACTCGGCCAGGCCGACGAAGCGGGCGATCCGGCCGCCGGCCTGCGCCCGCAGCCACGGCAGCCGGACCGACCAGTAGCAGCGGTGCCACCACGTGCCCGTACGCCGGTGGAAGTCCGCCGGGTCGGCCGGGCCGGGCACCCCGGCCGGCACCTCCGGACGGGTGTCGAGCCAGGTCAACACCGGCCCGAGAGGCGCGTCGTCGGCGCCCACCGGCACCACCGAGTGCCACTGCGCGGACGTCGCCACCAGCGACACGTCGCGCA
Organism: Micromonospora echinofusca; assembly: GCF_900091445.1. Lineage (NCBI taxonomy): Bacteria > Bacillati > Actinomycetota > Actinomycetes > Micromonosporales > Micromonosporaceae > Micromonospora > Micromonospora echinofusca. Next base: position 1,808,490 of record NZ_LT607733.1, on the reverse strand, counting down.
GGTGGCCGCCGGCGGCCAGCTCGTCCAGACACTCCGCCAGGCAGGCCAGGTAGCCGGGACCGTCCAGGGTGCCGGTGCCGTCGTCGTGCACGACGAGGCTCACCTTGCGCCGGGCCAGCGCGCCGGGCAGCGGGCGGGCGTCCGTGTCCAGCACGAGTCCGCGTACCGAGGAGGTGCCCAGGTCGAGCGCGAGAATGTTCATCGCGGGTCAAGTTACCCGGTGCGCCGTGTCCCGGCGTCCCAGCGGGTGGGCCGTACGCCCGATCGGCTTTCCGTCGCCCACGGCGGGCCGTAGGGTGATCACATGCCCGCGCACCTGTCCTGCTGGTGGCCCGCCGACCCGGCGGCCATCCCCCGCGCGTAGCTTCCCACGCGGCCGCCCGACGAGGCGGCCGCCGGCTTCTCCCCGGCCCTCCCGGTCGCCCCGCCGGGCGCCGCCCGGCCCGAGGAGACCCCGATGACCGACCTGACCGCGCTGCTCGCCACCGCCGCCACCGGCGGCGACCCAGGCCCCTTCGCGCTCGTGCGACGCGAGGGCGCCGCGCACCTGGAGCTGTTCACCGGCACGGTACGCACGGCCGACCGGCTCGCCGACCTCCCACTGCCCGACGGGCCGCCCGGCCCCCGCACCCTGGCGCTGGTGCCGTACCGGCAGGTCACCGAGCGGGGCCTCGCCTGCGTCGACGACGGCGTCCCGCTGGAGTTCCTGCACATCGCCCGGCACGAGCGGGTCGGCCTCGCCGAGGTGCTCGCCGCGCTGCCCGACGCGCCCGTACGCACCGCCGACGCCGGCTTCGACGTCACCGACGACGAGTACGCCGCCACCGTCGGCCGGGTCCTCGCCGAGGAGATCGGGCGCGGCGAGGGCGCCAACTTCGTCATCCACCGCTGCCTGCGCGCCACCGTGCAGGGCCCACCGCTGGCCGCCGCGCTGGCCGCGCTGCGCCGGCTGTTGGCGAGCGAACGGGGCGCGTACTGGACGTTCCTGGTGCACACCGGCACCCGCATCCTCGTCGGCGCCAGCCCGGAGCGGCACGTCAGCGTCGACGACGGCCTGGTCATGATGAACCCGATCAGCGGCACCTTCCGACACACCGGCGCGGAGGCCGACCGCGCCGCGCTGCTGCGCTTCCTCGCCGACCCCAAGGAGGTCGAGGAGCTGTACATGGTGCTCGACGAGGAGCTGAAGATGATGGCCACGGTCGCCGAGCACGGCGGCCAGGTCGTCGGGCCCCACCTCAAGGAGATGTCCCACCTCGCCCACACGGAGTACCTGCTCGCCGGCCGGGGCACGAAGGACGTGCGGGAGGTGCTGCGGGAGACGATGTTCGCGCCCACCGTCACCGGCAGCCCGATGGAGAACGCCTGCCGCGTCATCGCCCGCCACGAGCGCACCGGGCGGCGCTACTACGCCGGGGTGCTGGCGCTGCTCGGGCGCGACGACGCCGGCCGGCAGACCCTGGACGCGCCGATCCTGATCCGTACCGCCGAGATCTCCCCCGCCGGCGAGCTGCGGGTGCCGGTCGGCGCCACGCTGGTGCGGCACTCGACGGCCGAGGGCGAGGTGGCCGAGACGCACGCCAAGGCGGCTGGCGTACTGGCCGCGCTGGGCCTCGGCCCGCAGGCGCCCGCCGCCGGCCCGGGCCCCGCCGTACGCCTGGCCGACGACCCCGAGGTGCGCGCCGCGCTGGCCGCGCGCAACGCGCCACTGGCCCGGTTCTGGCTGGACCAGCGCTCGCCGGGCGCCGACGGCCCGCCCGGGCTGGCCGGGCTGCGGGCGCTGATCGTCGACGGCGAGGACACCTTCACCGGCATGCTGGCCCACCAGCTGGGCGCGCTCGGCCTCGTCGTGACGCTGCGCCCGTGGCACGCCGCCGGCCGCGTGGACGCCCACGACCTGGTGGTGGTCGGCCCCGGACCGGGCGACCCGGGCAGCGCCACCGAGCCGAAGATACGCGCGATGCGCGGGCTGCTCGCCGGCCTGCTCGCCGAGGGCCGGCCCACCCTGGCCGTCTGCCTGGGTCACCAGCTGCTCGCCGGCCTCCTCGGGCTGGCCCCGCACCGCCGGCACGCCCCCTACCAGGGCCTCCAGCGCGAGATCGACCTCTTCGGCACGCGCCGCCGGGTGGGCTTCTACTCCAGCTTCACGGCACGCGCCGACGCCGACCGGCTGGTCACCCCGTACGGCCCGGTGGAGCTGGCCCGCGACGCGGCCGACGGCGCGGTGCACGCGCTGCGCGGGCGCGGCTTCGCCGGGGTGCAGTTCCACCCGGAGTCGGTGCTCAGCCCCGACGGCATGGCCGTGCTCGCCGACCTGCTGGGCGGGCTGCTGCCGCCACGGAACCCGGCGACGGCGGCCGCCGGGAGGGTGCCGGGGCGTGCATAGTCGACCCGAACGGGGGTAGGGGTGCTGCGACCGGCGGTCCGGTCGGGCCGAGAGCCCCCGCCCGGGCCGCCGGTCGCGTGGCCCCGCCAACGGCGCGTGGCCGGCCGGCCCGGACGCCGGTGCCGCGGCACCGGTGGCGGCTCAGCCGGCCAGGCCCGCCTTCAGCGCCGCACCGATCTGCACGGCCCGCCGGGCGGTCAACGCGCAGGCGCCGAGCGCGATGTCGTCCGGCGCCGTCTCGCCGTTGTTGCTGGTGTGCGAGGCGCCGTAGGGGTTGCCGGCGACGAACTGGCTCGGGTCGGTGTAGCCGGGGGTCACCACGACCCCGCCCCAGTGGTAGAAGACGTTGAACATCGACAGCAGGGTGGCCTCCTGCCCGCCGTGGGAGGTGGCCGTCGAACAGAACGCGGAGTAGACCTTGTTCGCCAGGGCGCCCTGCGACCACAGCGGCCCGGTGGTGTCCATGAACTGCTTGAGCTGGGCGGCCATCACGCCGTACCGGGTCGGGGTCCCGAAGATCACCACGTCGGCCCAGGACAGGTCGTCGAGCTGCGCCTCGGGGACGTCCTGGGTCTCCATGTGGTGCGCGTGCCAGCCCGAGTTGGAGCGGATCGCCTCGTCCGGCGCCAGTTCACGCACCTTGCGCAGCCGCACCTCGGCACCCGCCTCACCGGCGGCTTCGCACGCCGCCTGGGCCATCTGATACGTGATGCCGGTGGCGCTGTAGTAGATCACCGCGACCTTGGTCTGGGCAGCCATCGGATGTTTCCCTCCTCATGTCGGGTCAGCTCCGGCGACTACCCGATGTTTGCGCCGTCAAACGGTCGTCCCGGTGGTCGCCTCTTCGGGCCCGCCCGCCGGAAGGGATGCTGGGGGCATGCAGATCAGACCCGCCACGCCCGACGACTGGCCGCTGATCTGGCCCTTCCTGCGCACCATCGTGGCGGCCGGCGAGACGTACACCTGGCCCCGCGACGTCAACGAGGAGCGGGCCCGGGTGATGTGGCTGGTGCCGCCGCCAGGGCGCACGGTCGTCGCGGTCGACCCGGACGGCACGGTGCTCGGCTCGGCGAAGCTGGTGCCCAACCAGCTCGGACCGGGCGACCACGTGGCCAACGCCAGCTTCATGGTCGATCCCGCCGCCGGTGGGCGCGGGGTGGGCCGCGCCCTCGGCGAGCACGTGCTGGGGCTCGCCCGCGCCGAGGGCTACCGGGCCATGCAGTTCATCGCCGTCGTGGCGACCAACACCCGCGCGGTGGCGCTCTGGCGGTCACTGGACTTCGAGGTGGTCGGCCGGGTGCCGGAGGCGTTCCGGCACCCGACCGAGGACTACGTCGACCTGCTCGTCATGCACCGCCGGCTCTGATTCCGGCCGCCGCCGACAGCTCAAGATGTCCGCAAGTTTCGATGCGTTGCGGTGCCGATCCGGCCGTCGGGCAGCGATGCTGGTCGCACCGGTGCCGGCGGACCGGCAGCCGCCCGGCACCGGCCAACCTGAACGGGGGATCGCGCTTGGCCGGCAGCGTGGCCGGCGAAGCGCGATCAGGGGCGCACCCGATCGTCAGTTGTCGAGCCGGTCGCGCAGGTCGTCGACCTCCCGCTGGATCCGGTCCACCGCGCCCTCGTCGTTCAGGGCGGTGGTGATCCCGGCGGCGAAGGCCAACCCGATCAGCACGGCCAGGGCGCTGAGCACCAGACCGCCGATCGCCACACCCCGGCCGGTCACCCCGGGCCGACCGGCCATCTTCAGCCCGACGATGCCCAGGATCACCCCGATGATGCCCAGGATCAGGCCGAACCAGGACAGGATCACCGTCAGCACGCTGATCAGTGCGGCCACTCCGAAGACCAGGGCGAACGCGGCGGCGGCGCTGGTCTTGGCGGCCGGGCCGCCGCGGCCGGCGCGGGTCGGTACGCCGGCGCCCCGGGCCGGCTCGCTGGACGCGGTCATGTCGCTCCCTCCGCGCGCGCGGACGGCGCGCCTGCTGGCCGGCCGCTTTCCCGCTGCGACGCCGGTCATGCGTCGGATGTCGCAGGTGGGCCCTAGGCTGATGCCCCACCCGAGCCGAGGAGCCCGATGCCGACGGAGCTGACCGGGCGCGAGGCGCTCGCGCTGCGGATGACCAGCCTGCTGCTCCGCCCGCACCCCACGGCGGCGGCGGCCGGGGTCGCCGACGTGGTGGAGTGGTTCGGGGCCATGCAGGCGCAGGACCTGGCCAGCGGCATGTGGTCGCTCGGGGTGCGTCTGCCCGCGCTCGGCCACGCCGACGTGCACGCCGCCCTGGAACGCCGGGAGGCGCTGCGCACCTGGCCGATGCGGGGCACCGTGCACCTCGTCCCGCCCCGCGACGCCCGCTGGATGCTGGAGCTGACCGGCGTACGCTCGCTGGCCGGTGCCGCCACCCGCCGCGCGCGGCTCGGGCTCACCGAGGCCGACGTGCACCGCGCGCTCGACGTGCTCGGCGCCGCGCTGGCCGGCGGCGGCCGGCTCACCCGCGCACGGTGCCTGGCCGCGCTGAACGCGGCCGGCATCGACACCGGCGACCAGCGCGGCTACCACCTGCTGTGGTATGCCAGCGTCCGCGGCGTCACCTGCCTCGCGCCCAACGTGGGCACCGAGCAGACCTTCGCCCTGCTCGACGAGTGGGCGCCCGAGCCACGCCGGCCGGAGCGGGACGAAGCCCTGGCGATGCTCGCCCGCCGCTACGTCCGCGGGCACGGGCCCGTCACCGCCCGGGAGTTCGCGGGCTGGACGGGGCTCACCCTCACCGACGCGCGCCGGGGCTTCGCGGCGGCCGGCGACGCATTGGCGGTGGTACGGGTCGACGGGGAGGAGGCGCACGTCGACGCGGCCCTGCTCGACGCGCCCCGCGCGCCGCTCGACGACCTGATGGTGCTGCCCGGCTTCGACGAATACCTGCTGGGCTTCAAGGACCGCGCACTGATGCTGGACCCCGCCCACAGCGACGCGATCGTGCCGGGCCGCAACGGCGTGTTCCGGGCCACGATCGTCCGCGATGGGCGGGTCGTGGGCACCTGGCAACGCACGGTCGGCAAGAGCCGGGTGACGGTCACGGTGTCGCCCCTGGTGCCCCTCGACGAGCCGAGCCGGGGCCGGGTGGAGGGTGCCCTGAGCCGTTACGCCGGCTTCCTGGGCCTGCCGCTGCGCGTCGACTGGGCCGACTGAGCGGCGCGGGCCTCGCCGGTCCCGCCGGCCCCAGGCGTCCCACTGGTGACCTCGCCGTTCGATCCCGGCGCCGCCGGCCCGCGGCGCTGCACCTATCCGACCGGCTGACGACGAATCCGGGCCGGCCGCTCGGGTATCCGGCTCCTGACACGAGAGGGAGGTAGACGACCATGAAGCTCAACGCACAGCAGGCCAACTCGCTGTACGGGCAGGACGTCAAGGACCGCTCGGGGTCGAAGATCGGAAGCGTGGGTCAGATCTGGACCGACTCCTCCGGTGAGCCGACCTGGGTCAGTGTGAAGACCGGTCTGATGGGCCACAAGGAGTCGATGGCTCCGCTGGACAAGGCCCGGATCACCGACAGCGGGCTGGCGGTCGACTACGACAAGGCCACCGTGAAGAACGCTCCGGCGGTGGACGCCGGCACCGAACAGCCGCTGGACACGGCGGAGATCGAGCAGCTCTACGCGCACTACCGCCTGGCGCCGCAGGCACCGCCGACGGCCGGTCGGGGACGGGCGCCGTCGGCCGACGGGGACCTGATCCGTTCCGAGGAGCGGCTGCGGGTCGGCACGGAGAGCCAGCCCGCCGGTACGGCACGGCTGCGCAAGTACGTGGTGACCGAGGACGTGCACACCACCGTGCCGGTCGAGCACGACGAGGTGTACGTCGAGCGGGAGCCCATCGCCGCCCGTGACGCGCGTGGCATGCGCGCCGACATCGGCGAGGCCGAGCAGGAGATGACCCTGCGGGCCGAGCGACCCGTCGTCGGCAAGGAGACGGTGCCCGTCGAGCGGGTCCACCTGGCCAAGGAGGAGGTCGTCGAGGAGCAGCCCGTCGACGACCAGATCCGCCGCGAGCGGGTGGACGCGGACATCCCGGAGCCCAGCCGGCGACGCCGCTGACCGCTGGCACGGCGACGGGCGGGTGGGTCGGTGCGACCCACCCGCCCGTCGCGCCGTGCGTGGGGCCGGCGGCCGGTGCCGCCGTGGTGGCGTGCTCAGTCGCCGAGCGCGCCGGCCGCCCGGCCCTCGTGCAGGGTCAGGTTGCGCCCGTTGGACGGGTCGAACAGGTGGATCTTCTCCAGGTTGCACCAGACCCGCCGGCTCTGCCCCTCCTCGACCGGGGACTCCGCCGACAGCCGGGTCACCAGGTTGGCGCCACCACCGCTGAAGTCGGCGCCCGCGTCGGCCGCCAGCTCCTCCAGTTCGGCGGCGCTGGCCCGCTCCCCCTCGACGCTGAAGTAGACGTACTTGTCGGAGCCCATGGACTCCACGATGTCCACCGGCGCCTCGAACTCCATGCCCCGGCGGCGGGTGTCGTCGTCGACGAGCGCGGCGTCCTCGAAGTGCTCCGGCCGGATGCCGAGGATCAGCTCGCGCGGGGCGTCGGCCCCCTCCAGCTCGCGCCGGATCCGCTCGCCGATCGGCACGTCGCCCAGCGCCGTACGCAGCTTGCCGTCCTCGACGGCGGCGTGCAGGAAGTTCATCGACGGCGAGCCGATGAAGCCGGCGACGAAGAGGTTGCGCGGGTGGTCGTACAGCTCCTGCGGCGGGCCGACCTGCTGCACCGCGCCGCCCCGCATGATCACCACGCGGTCGCCGAGCGTCATGGCCTCCGTCTGGTCGTGGGTGACGTAGACGGTGGTGGTTCCCAGCTTCTTCTGCAGGCGCGACACGACGGTGCGCATCTGCACCCGCAGCTTCGCGTCCAGGTTGGACAGCGGCTCGTCCATCAGGAACGCCTTGGGCTGCCGGACGATCGCGCGACCCATCGCGACCCGCTGGCGCTGGCCGCCGGAGAGGTTGGCCGGCTTGCGGTCCAGCAACGCGGTCAGCTCCAGGACCTTCGCCGCCTCCTCCACCTTCCGGGTGATCGTCTCCTTGTCCATCTTGGCCAGCCGCAGCGGGAACGCCATGTTCTCCCGGACGGTCATGTTCGGGTAGAGGGCGTAGGACTGGAACACCATCGCGATGTCCCGGTCCCGGGGGGCCTTGTCGTTGACCCGCGCGCCGCCGATGCGCAGCTCGCCGGAGCTGATGTCCTCCAGGCCCGCGATCATGTTCAGGGTGGTGGACTTCCCGCAGCCGGACGGGCCGACCAGGATGACGAACTCGCCGTCGGCGATCTCCAGGTCGACGTCGGCCACCGCGACGGTCCCGTCCGGGAACTTCTTGCTCACCTTGTCGAGCACGATGTCAGCCATGAGTACCACCTATCCCTTGACTGCGCCGGAGGTCAGGCCGGAGACGATGCGGCGCTGGAAGAAGAGGACGAACAGGATGATCGGAACGGTGATCACCACAGCGGCGGCGCAGATCGCCCCGGTGGGGTCCTCGAACTGCGACTCACCGGTGAAGAACGACAGCGCCACCGGCACCGTGCGGGCCCGCTCGGTGGAGGTCAGCGTGATGGCGAAGAGGAAGTCGTTCCAGCAGAAGATGAAGACCAGGATCGCCGTGGTGAACAGCCCCGGCGCGGCCAGCGGGGCGATGACCCGCCGGAACGCCTGGGCCTGCGTCGCGCCGTCCATCTTCGCCGCCTTCTCCAGGTCCCACGGGATCTGCTTGAAGAACGCCGACAGCGTGTAGATCGCCAGCGGCAGCGCGAAGGTGATGTACGGCAGGATCAGGCCCGGCCAGGTGTCGAAGAGGCCGAGCTGCCGCTCGATCTCGAACAGCGGCGACACCAGCGACACCTGCGGGAACATCGCGATCAGCAGGGAGACCCCGACCAGCAGCCGCTTGCCGGGGAAGTCCAGCCGGGAGATCGCGTACGCGGCCATGGCGCCGAGCACCACGGCGATCACGGTCGCGATCAGCGCGATGCCGATCGAGTTGACCAGCGCCCGGACGAACTGGTCGGTGGAGAAGATCGACCGGTAGTTGTCCAGCGTCCACTCCTGCGGGATGAACTTCCCGTCGGTCAGGGTCGCCGGGGTCTTGAACGACAACGACATGATCCAGAGCACCGGCACCAGCGCGAAGACGACCACGATGGCGTCCAGCAGGCCCCAGCGCAGCTTGGCCCGGGTGGTGGTGTCAGCCATGTCAACGCCTCTCCCCGTCGTCGCTGCCGGGGGCAGCGGTACCGAACAGCTTCACGAAGACGAAGGCGATGATCGCCACGGTGAGGAAGATCAGCACCGACATCGTCGACCCGATGCCGAGGTTCAGCCCCCGGATCAGGTTGTTGTAGGCGAGCATCGACACCGACGAGGTCTCGTTGCCGCCCGCGGTCAGCACGAAGATGTTGTCGAACACCCGGAACGCGTCCAGGGTGCGGAACAGCAACGCGACCAGGATCGCCGGCTTCATCACCGGCAGCATCACCTTCGTGAACCGCTGCCAGGAGGTGGCGCCGTCGGTGGAGGCCGCCTTGAGCAGGTCCTCCGGCACCAGGGCCAGGCCGGCCATGAGCAGCAGCGCCATGAACGGCGTGGTCTTCCAGATCTCGGCCAGCATGATGATCGCCAGCGAGCTGGCCCGCTCGGTCAGCGGCGCGCCGTCGCTGAACAGGTTGGCCAGGTAGCCGGTGCCCGGCGTCCACGCGTACCGCCAGGAGAAGGCGGCGACGACCGTGACGATGCCGTACGGGATCAGCGCGGAGGTGCGCACCAGGCCCCTACCGACCAGCGTACGGTGCATGATCAGCGCCAGGCCCATGCCGAGCACCAGCTCGACGGCGACGGTGACCACCGTGATCAGCGCGGTGACCCCGAACGCCGTCCACCAGAACTCGTTGGTCAGCACGGTGACGTAGTTCTCCAGCCCCACGAACTCGCGCTCGGCGGGGAAGCGCAGGTCGTAGCGCTGCAACGACAGCCAGACCGAGTAGATGATCGGGTAGGCCGTCACCAGGAGCATGACCAGCGCGGCGGGCGCGCAGAGCAGCCAGCCCAGCCGGCGCTCGGCCTTCTTGTTCTCGCTCAGCGGGGCCTTGCGGCCCCGACCGGCACGCTGGGCCGGCACCTTGGCGTCCCGGCCGGGCCGGGCGGCCGTCTCGTCGGCGGCCACGTCGGCGCCCGCCGGGGTGGCGTTGACGCTCATGCCGCCACCTCCCGGCCGTCGGCGTCGAGGCGCCGGGTGCGCTCGCTCACGGCAGGACCCCCTTCGATTCGAGGGCGTCGGCGATGGCGTCACGCAGCTCGTCGGCGGTCTGCTGGGGCCGGATCGCCGACGGCGGCGACAGGATCGCCGACATGACGGTGGAGATGCTCTGGTACGCCGGGGTCAGCGGTCGGACCGCCGGCTCCTTGAGTTCCTCGAGGATGGTGTCCTTCATCGGGTACGCCTCGGCCATCTCCGGGTCGTCGTAGACCTTCTCGATGGTCGGTGGCACGCCGTCGTTGACGGCGGAGAACTTCTGGTTCTTCTCGTTGCGGATGCAGCGGGCCGCCTCGAAGGACTCCTCGGGATGCTTCGAGTAGGCGCTGACCGCCATGTTGATCCCGCCGATGGTGACCTTGCTCGGGGTGTTCTCGTCGACGCCCGGGACGCGCGCCCAGCCGACCTGCTTCGCCAGCTCCGGGTTGGCCTCCTGCATCGCCGGATACACGAACGGCCAGTTGACCTGGAACGCGCCGTCGCCGGACTGGAACTCCAGCCGGACGGGGTCCTCCGTGGCGTTGCTGAACGACGGCGACGTCACGCCCGACGTGGCGAAGCGCTGGAGCTGCTCCAGCGCCCGTACGGTGCCCTCGTCCATGACGGCCTGCTTGCCGTCCTCGCTGAGGATCTTGCCCCCGGCGCTCTCGGCGAGGGTGTTGTAGAGGACGACGAGGCCCTCGTACTGGGCGCCCATGGTGAGCACCTGGTACGGCTTGCCCTGCTGCTTCAGCTCCTGGGCGGTGGAGATCATCTGGTCCCACGTCTTCGGCGGCTGCGGCACGAGGTCCTTGCGGTACCAGAGCAGCTGGACGTTGGTGTTCTTGGGCGCGCCGTAGAGCTTGTCCTCGTAGCGCGCCGTCTCCAGCGGGCCGGCGAGGGTGCCCTGCTCGACCTCGGCCCGGTCCTGCCCGGTCCACTCCCTGATCCAGTCGGCGCTGGCGAACTCCTGGGTCCAGGTCACGTCGAGGCCGAGTACGTCCATGCCGCTGTCCTGCGCGGCCAGCCGGCGGACCATCTGCACCCGCTGGTCGTCGGCCTGCCGGGGCAGCACCCGGTAGACGATCTTGTAGCGCCCCTGGGCCTGCGCGTTGCAGTCGTCCACGACCTTCTGCAGGTTCTGCTCCGGCGGGTAGTACAGGTTGATCATGGGCGTACCGCCGTCCCCGCCGGATCCGCAGGCGGCCGCCATCGGCGCCACCAGCGTCAACGCCGCCGCGGCGGCCACCGCGCGCACGCGCGGCCGCCTGCGCCGTCGGGCCTTGTCAGGGTCGCTCATCACCCCTCCCCTTGTGTCGGCCAAAGGCCGGGGTGAGGCTCGTGCCCCGGCGCACGACGAGCGTTCGGGCCTTCTGAGCAGCGCTTGCGCCCGCCCGGACGTTACGTGGCCCAACACTGCCCGACCTGCGAAGATGCGAAACCTGGCGTCGACGCGACGGCGCCGACACCGCCGGACGTGGCGGGGATCACCGCCGTGCGGGCCGCCCCGGCCGCCCGTAGGCTCGGCCGATGGACGCCACCTTCTTCCTGGACCCCGCCTGCCCCTGGACCTGGCGCACCTCCCGCTGGCTGGTCGCCGTCGCCGACGCCCGGGGCCTGCACATCGAGTGGCGGGCGTTCAGCCTGGCCATCCTCAACGCCGGGCGGGTGCCGCCGGAGTTCGCCGACGCGATGGCCGCCTCCAGCCGCGCGCTGCGGTTGGTCGAGGCGCTGCGCGCCGAGGGCCGCCACGACGACGTCGCGCGCTTCTACGCCGAGACCGGCGCCCGCAGCCACGACGCGGGCAACCCGCTGTCGGCGACGATCGTGGACGCGGCCGTCGAGGCGGCGGGCCTGGGTGCCGCGGCGCCGGCTCTCGACGACGACCGCTGGGACGAGGCGGTACGCGAGTCGCACGCCCTGGCGTACGCCTCGGCCGGCCCGGACATCGGCGCGCCGGTGCTCATGGTGCCGGGCGCCGAGCGGGGCATCCACGGCCCGATCCTCACCGAGGTCCCCGGCACCGACGACGCCCTGACGATCTGGGACTCGCTGCTGCCGCTGATCCGGATGCCCGCCTTCCACGAGGTCAAGCGCGCCCGCCACTGACCTGCGGCGTCGCCCTCCCGGGCCCTGCGGCCGTCGGCTGCCCGGGCCTCCCCGGGCGAGGCGCCTCGCCCGCTCGGCGCGGCGTGCCAGGGCGGCCCTGTCAGGGCCCGACCCGGCGCTGGTTGGTCATCGCGCGTACCAGCATCACCACCCAGCCGATCGCGGCAAGCACGCCGGCCACCGCGAGCCCGGTGAAGAGCAACCAGGTGTCGCCGCCCCGGGCGGCGAAGACACCCCTGCGGGCGCCGGTGTCGCGGGCCGCCACGGTGGCACCCGGGGTCAGCCTGTCCGGCCCGTCGTAGACGATGACGTCGTGACGCGGCGTCCCGCCTGCGTCCGGGACGAAGTCGCCGTGCCAGACGCAGTCGCGGCCGCACTTCTCGCGCAGTGCGGTGAAGGTGCCCGCCGTGCCGCCACCGGCCTTCGCCCGCCAGGCCGGGGCGACGTCGGGGACGGCGAGGGCCAGCCCGAGGAGGGCGAGGAGGGGAAGCCCCAGCCAGAGCAGGAACCTCATCACCCAGCCGCCCGCCCCAACCGCCACGACCACACCGTAACAAGATCGGTTGTCGCGTCGTTGATCATGAGGTTGGCGGTGCGTCTCGTCCGTTTCGTCGCGGCCAACCTCATGATCGACGACGAGGGCGGGCAGGGCCGGGCCGGGGCGGGGCGTTGGTGGCCGGAGCGCCCCGATCGGTGGGTTCTCGCGCGAACCTCCCTCCACCGCCGGGGCCGGTTGGGCAGGATCGTCCCCAACGAGGAGGTGCCGTCGTGCAGGACACCCGCGCTCTCGCCCTGACGTTCGAGGTGAGCGGCCTGCCACCGGTGAAGACCGAGGCGCTGTCCATCTTCGCGGCCGGGCACCGGCAGGCGACGAGGGTCCGCGCCCTGCTCCAGGCGGCCTGCGCCGCGGCCCAGCGCACCGGCTGGACCCCGCTGTCCGGGCCGATCGAGGTGGACCTCGTGCTGCGCTGCCCGCCGGGGCACCGCACCTCCGACGCCAGCACCCTGCTGGGCGGGGTGTGCGCGGTGCTCCAGGACAAGAAGCGGGTGACCAGCATCGGCCTGGCGCACCTCGGCGTCCTGGTGGACGTCGCACTCTACGACGACGACCGGCAGATCCGCCAGCTGTCGTACGCGGAGCAGCCGGCGGAGGACTTCTCGTACCAGGTTCGGGTCGCCGCCGTACCGAACGTGGTTTGACCGACGGCCGCGGTGGGGTACCGCGGACGCCGACGAAGGGAGCGCCGATGTCGGAGCCACATGTCACGCTGGACCCTCGCGGGCTCGATCCCGTGCAGCAGAAGCTGCAGGGCCCACTGGAGGACCAGCTGACCTCGGCGTTGCAGGCGGCCACGGAACGGGTCAGCGCCAGCTACGCCGGCGAGCCGGTGGAGCAGGTCTGCCAGCGGCTGCTCGACGAGACGCGCTCCGGGCTGCACCCCGACATCGCCGCCGGATTCAACCCGGACATGGACGAGTTCTGCCGGGTGGCGGTGGCGATCGTGCGCGGCGAGACCTCCTGAGAGCGGGCCCGACGGGCCGGGGCCTTCGCCGGCACCGGCAAGCCGGACTCCGCCGGTTCCGGTCGACAGCGGGTGGCGATCTGGCCCCTCGGACGCGAGGTCGTCGACGCCCCGTGACAGGCCCGGCCCGCCGTGCCGGCGCCGCTGGTGACGCCCCGGCGGATCCCGGCCGGAGCGGAACGTCCCGCCCCGCCAATGCGCGACCGTAGCCGCCCGCGACGATGATCAGCCGGCACCCGCCGGCCGGCGTCCGCCGTGCACCTCCAAGCGCGCGGTCCGCGCCCGCAGCTCGGCGCGGACCTCGTCGGCCTCGGCGCTGCCCACCTCGGTGAACAGGGCCAGCGCCAGCCGCAGCTGCTGGATTCCGCGAGCGGCGTCACCGCGCCGGAACAGCATCCGGCCGAGCCGGCGCAGCGCCACCGCTTCTCCGTGCCGGAAGTCGGCCCGCCGCATCGCCTCCACGGCCAGTTCGGCGTACCGGACGGCCGGACCGACCTGTCCGTCGCCGAGGCACGCCTCGGCCAGGGTGCCCATCAGGCTGCCCCGGTTGCGCTCGTTGACCGGTACGCCGGCGACCGCCAGGCCACGCCGCAGGTAGTGCAGCGCCGAGCGGTAGCGACCGAGCAGGCACTGCACCTCGCCGAGGTTGCCCAGCGCGTTGGCCTCGATCTCCGGGGCGGCGCTGCGGCGGGCGAGGCGTGCCGCCGCCCGGCAGAAGCGGATCGACTCCTCGTAGCGGCCGGCCAGGCGGTACGCCATGCCGATGTTGCCCTTGGTGGCGGCGCAGGAGCGCAGGTCGCCGAGCCGCTGACGCAGCCGCAGGCTGCGCGTGAAGCACTCGGCCGACTCCTCGTACTCGCCGGCCATGCCGTGCAGGACGCCGAGTTGGTTGAGCGCGCGGGCCTGGCCCTCGTCGTCGCCCACGGCACGGCTGATGTCCAGGCCGCGGCGCAGCAGGCGCGTCGCCTCTTCGGTGCGGTGCAGGTGGAAGTAGGCCACCGCCAGGTCGTGCAGCAGACCCGCCTGCGCCACCCGGTCGCCCAGCCGCTCCGCCGCGGCGATCCCCGCCTGGTCCACGGTGATCCAGTCGCCCACGTGACCGCGCATCTCGAAGAACAGGAAGAGGCTGTCGGCCAGGTCGACGCCGGCACGCGCGGTGGCCGCCGAGGCGGCGGACTGGACGACGGCCGCCACCAGGTTCGGTCGTTCGTCGATCAGCCACTCCAGCGCCGCGTCGGCGTCCACGAAGTGTGCCGGGCCGCTGATCGACGCCGCCCGGGTGCCCGGACGCAGCAACGCCACCGCGTGGCGGGTCCGCTCCAGGTAGTGCGTGAGCATCCGGTTCAGGGCGGCCGTCCGTTCCGCTCCCGTCTCGTGTTCGGCCCGCTCACGGGCGAAGAGCCGGATCAGGTCGTGCAGGGCGTACCGGTTCGCCACGGGCTCGTCGAGCAGTCGCGCGTCGACCAGCTCGTCGAGCGCGTCCAGCGCCAATGACACGTCGACGTCGAGCAGCGCCGCGGCCACCGCGCAGGTGACGTCCGGGCCGTCGACGGCGCCGATGAGCCCGAACAGCCGGGGCGCCAGCGGATGCGTCAGGTGCTGGTAGCTGACCAGGAAGCTGCTGCGCACCGCGACGTCGCCCAGGCGCAGCTCGTGCAGCACGCGATGCTCGTCGCGCAGGCGGTCGTCGAGCGTCGCCACGGTCCAGTTCGCTCTGGCCGCCAGGCGAGCGCCGGCGATCCGGATCGCCAGGGGCAGTCCGCCCAGCCGGCGGACCAACCGGGCGGCGGTGTCGACCTCGGCGTCGATCCGGGTGGCGCCGCCGAGCCGGCGGAGCAGTTCGACGGCGTCGGCGTCGTCGAGCACGTCGAGTTCCAGGTGAGTGGCGCCGTCGACGTCGCTGAGGCTGCGACGGGACGTCACCAGGACCGCGCACCCGGCGCCGGCCGGGATCAGGGGCCGCACCTGCCCGGCGTCGTACGCGTTGTCGAGCACCAGCAGCAGGCGCCGGTCGGCCAGCAGCGACCGCAGCGTGGCCGACGCCTCGGCCACGTCGACGGGGATCGCCGTCTCGGCGACACCGAGCGTCCGCAGGAGGCGGCCCAGCGCGTCCAGGGGCGACACCGGGAACACGCCGGCCGTGGCACCGCGCAGGTCCACGTAGAGCTGCCCGTCAGGGAAGGAGTCGGCCACCTGGTGGGCCGCCCGCACCGCCAGCGCCGACTTGCCGACCCCCGCCGGGCCGCTGACCACGCACAGCGGCATGCCGGGTCCGGGCCCGGTGGTCAGCGCGTCCCGCAGTGTCGCGAGGGCCCGCTCCCGCCCGACGAGCGTCGGCACGGTGTGCGGCAGCTGCCGGGTCGCCGTACCCGCCGGTCCGGGCACGCGGGTGTCGGTCGGAGCCGGCTTCGCCGCCAGTTCGCCGAGCCGGTGCAGCACCGGGCCCGGCTCCAGTTCGAGCTCGTCGGCCAGGGCCCGACGACAACGCCGGTAGGCGTCGACGGCCTCACCGCGGCGCCCGAGGTGATGCAGCGTCATCACCTGCTGCTCGGCGAAGCGCTCGTGCAACGGGTACCGCGCGACGAGCTCGTCGAGCACCGCCAGCACCTCGTGGTGCCGGCCCAGGTCCAGCCCGACGTCGACGTACTCCTCGTACGCCGTCAGCCGCTGCCGGTGCAGCCATGCGACGTTGACTCCGAAGCTGCCCAGGCATGCCACGTCTGCCAGTGGGTCACCACGCCACAGATCGAGCGCGCACCGGTAGAGCGTGGCGGCCTTCTCGCTCAGGCCGGACCCCGCCGCCGCACGGGCGGACTCCAGGAGGGCGTCGAACCGGGACACGTCCAGTTCGGCCGGGTCGACCGTCATCCGGTAGCCGGGCGGGTCCGACGTCAGCCGGTCACCCACGAGCTGCCGCAGCCGCCACACGTGGAGCTGGACGTTCTTGCGCGCGGTGCGGGGCGGCTCGTCACCCCAGAGCAGGTCGACGATGTCGTCGACCGGAGTGGCCCGGTTGGCGTGCAGCAGCAGCGCGGCGAGCACCGCCCGCTGCCGGGGCGGACCGGCGGGGACCGGCTGATCGTCCGCGCAGATCTGCACCGGACCGAGCAGCCCGAAGGTCAGCCGACCACCCATACCCCCGAAGCATAGCGGTCCATCTATACCAGAAATAGAACGGCGACTGGGAAGCTGCGCCGCACCTCCCCCCGGGAAAGGAGATCCTCCCGTGTCTGATCGCAACGTCGGAGAGCGACTGCCTGTCTGGGTGCCGGCGATGTGGGCCGCCGTGCTCGTCGCCGCGCTGCTGGTGCCGGCCACCCCCGCCCACGCCTCACACCCCAACCCCTCCTCCACCCGCCACCTGCACAACATGCACTACGCCACGTCCGGATCGTCGGCGGGCGCCAACGACGAGCAGTTCTGCGTCGAGTCCACCGACACGTCCAAGGTCAGCCACAGCGCGGCACGCGCCTTCGTCAAGCAGACACTGACCGAGATGGGATCCGGGAAGGTCTGGGACGGCCTGGGCAACTGGCGCATCGACCTGTGGGCGACGAGCAGCAACTGCACCTCGTACCCGGCCTCGACCCGCAACACCATCGAGATCGAGGTCCACTACGGCTGGGACTGGAGCGCACGCTGCGGCGCCCCCGTGGGTTACTACAACTGCGTCGAGCACGACAACCCCGTGTGGGACGCCGCCCAGGGCCACTACGACAGCCAGTGGGCGTACGTCTTCCTGGTCTTCAGCTCCGGCGGACGCCTCGACAACGTGGGACGGGGCTTCATCAACCACGAGTTCGGGCACGTCTTCGGGCTGGCCGACGACAACGGCAACTGCAACCCGCCCAGCCTGATGCACAGCACCGTCGTCGGCTACGGCTGCGGCAACTGGACCAACTGGTACCCGAGCCCGTCCGACTTCCAGTCCGTCCTCAACGTCATGGCCTGACGTTTCCGCGAGGAGTCACGATGGCACGACACGCCCTCAGGAACCGCCTGTTGACCACGCTGACGGCCTGCCTCGCGTCGGCCGTCGCGGCCGGAGCCGTCGCGGTGTCCGTACTCGACCGCGACCACGGGCACGACCACGACGACCACGCCCACATCGACACCACCAACGGGCTGCTCGTCACCAACCGCTCGTCGCTGCGGATGTGCGTGGAGGTCGGCGGCGGCACCGACGGGCAGGCCATCCACACTGACCTGCTCGCAGGCCTCGATCAGGCACGTCGGGACCCGAACTGGACCGGCGCCTACGGCAAGGCGCGCTTCGACCCGGCGACGGCGCTGACGACCGGCTGCCCGGCCCCGAACCTTCCTGACCGGGTCGAACGCACGACGGTGGCCGGACCGGGTCTCACCGACGATCCGAGCCCGTACCGCGTCTGGGTCTACGTCCTCGACGATCCCACCGCCGACCGGATCCTCGGCGTCGGCCGACCGGCCGACGTGGCGACCGCCGAACTGATGCGCGAGGCGAACAGCATGTGGCCCGTCTCCACGGCCCTGTTGGTCCGGCGCAGCCACCTGACGGACGCGGCTGCGGTGGCGCCGACGCTGCGCGCCGCGCTGGGTCTCGTCCGGGTACACCAGGAACCCGCCCCGTGAACACCCTCCGGCCGGCGCCGCCGGCCGGAGGCCAGCGTCCCGTCCCGCCCGATCCCGCCCTCGCGGCCGATCGGAACGACTCGAAGGAGGGGCACGTGCAACCATTGCCCTCCCCCGGCCACCCACCACACCGGCGCACCCGGCACCGGGCATCCCGACCGGCACTGCTCGCCGGGCTCTGCGCCGCCGTGCTCTCGACCACCCTCACCGCAGCGGTACCGGCCACCGCCGACCCCACCGCGGCCACCCCGGGAGCCGGCCCGGCCACCGCCGGCATCCACACCGTCCGGTCCGCCGCCGGCTACCACGTCCGGGTCGACGGCGTCACCCGCGCCACCGTCGCGGTCAGCGACCCCGGCCATTCGGTACGGACCACGCTGAGCCCCACCGGGCGACACGCGGCACTGATCAGGGACTTCAACGGCCGGTACGGCGCCGAACTGCTCTCCCTCGACGTCGACAGCGGACGCCTGACCAGGATCGCCGCCGGACGGGTCACCTCCGCCGTCTACACCGACGACGGCCGGCTCGGCTACGTACTGGCCGGTGACAGCTCCGGGCAGCTGCGGCTGCGCCAACCCGACGGCGCCGGAGCCGACCGGCCGCTCGCCAGCGTCGACGGGGCGGACGTACAGCTGGTCGGCTGGGGGGAGGGCGACGCCGCGGCGCTGCTCACCCACCGCGCCGCCGGCGAACCCTCGGGCCCGTCACTGAGCCGGGTCGACCTGGCCACCGGCGCCACCCGGACCGTGCTGGCCGGCGACGCCGCGAAGGGCGTGGTCTACCGCGACATCCGGGTGACCCGGATCGACGGCGCGCAGCGGGTCAGCGCGATCGTCGCGGACCACATCTACCCGTGCGCCGGCACCTCGTCGAGCCTGCTGCTCGCCGACGAACACGGCACGACGGTCGTGCGTACGGGCGCCACCCGCGACTCCTACCGCGAGGCGGCCTGGAGTCCGGACGGCGACCGGGTCGCCTACACCGTCCAGGCGTGCGTCTCCCCCGCCGAGAAGACGGCCAGCCGCTCCCGGGCGTTGCAACGCCTCGACGAACTCAACGGCACCTACGTGCGGGACCTCGCCGCGACCACCGCCCGGCGGCTCGTCGAGGGCGTGACCCCCCACTACCGTCTCGACGGGTTCGCCGGCTCGCAGCTGCGCCTGGCCTCCGAGCGGTACGGCATCCAGACGGTGGACGTGGCGCGGCCGGTGACCGCGGCACAGCTCGACGCCACCGCCGCCGCCCCGGCCTCCGCCGTCACCACCGGCACCAAGGGGGCGACCCCGACGGCGCCGGCGGGCGGGCGCGACGGCGCCGGGGACATCGGCGTCCAGTCCAAGATCGTCGGCTCGACCTTCATCCACCAGTTGTGGGACACCGCCGACACCTTCAACGGCAACTCGGCCTGCGGGCCGACCAGCGCGGTGATGGACCTCGCCGGCTACCAGCTCGCCAACCAGAACGGCTACTACGTCAGCACGCCGTCGCGGCACTGGTCACCGTACGGTCGGTACATCACCCACAGCTACACCGCCTACGGCACCACCTACGACGCGGTGGCGCCGGACCCGAACTGGAACTACTTCGCCGGGGCGTACGGCTGGCTGGTGGAGACGCCGTCCCAGGGCACCATCCACCGCTGGATGGGCGACTACCTCAACCGACACGTGAGCTACCCCGTCGCCGAGACCGGCACCGTCACCTGGTCGTGGATCAAGTCGAAGATCGACGCCAACCTGATGGTCGTGGTCAGCGGCAACTTCGCCTACGGCCAGTACGGACACATCGGACTGATCACCGGCTACCTCGACGACGGCCGCGTCTACGTCAACGACCCGTACGGCGCCGGCACCGACGGCAGCTGGGACGGCAAGAACACCGTCTACACACTCGACTACATCCGGGGGTGGTACGCATGGGCCGCATGACCCGTGGGCTGATCGCACTGGTAGCCGTACTCGGCATCGGGTACGCCGGCGGCCCGGCCGCCGCCGCTGTGCCGGCCAGGACCGACGTGAAGGTCCCGGCGGCCCAGGCCGCATCGAACGCGGACGAGGTGGGCATCCAGGCCACCGCCCGTTCCGTACGCTGCGCCGGAGCCGCCCGGGCCGCCGGCTGGACCGGCGAGAACCTGGTCATCTCGGTCGCCGTGTCGCTGGCCGAGTCGCAGTGCGTCGCGGGCGCGCAGGGCTACAACGGCCCGACGTCCGGCTGCCCCAACGGTTCCCTGGACCGGGGCGCCTGGCAGATCAACAACTGCTACCACTCCTGGGTCACCGACGCCTGCGCCTACGAGGTCTACTGCAACGCCCGCGCCGCCCACGACATCTGGGGCTGGTCGGGATGGAGCGCGTGGGCCACCTACACCAACGGCTCCTACCGCAACTACCTCACCGAGGCCCGCGACGGCGTGAACAACTCCGGCGGCGGGGTCTACGGCACGGTCAACACCGGCGGGGATCCCTTGAACGTCCGCTCCGGCCCGGGCACCTCGTACGCCCTGGTCGGCACGGTGGCCCACGGCACGACCGTACGGATCATCTGCCAGACCCGGGGCACCCGCGTCTGGAGCGACGTCTACCAGTACTGGACCGACATCTGGGACAAGATCGGCGACGGGCGGTTCGTCTCCGACGGCTTCGTCCACACAGGCTCGTCGGGCACGGTCGCCCCGAGCTGCTGACACCGGAAACACGATCCCGCGCCCGGGCGAACAGCCCGGGCGCGGGCCCCGGCGCATGGGAGGGTCGCCACCGGTCAGGCGACCAGCGGGTCCACCCGCCGGCCCGTCAACGCGCCAGCCGCCGGCCTCGGCTCGGCGGCCAGTTCGGCCGCGTACTCCCGCACCAGCGCCGGCAGCAGGTGACGCCCGGGCTCGTTCGAGTAGGGCTGGAGCAGGTGCGCGTCGGCCAGGTCGTCCAGCGCGCGGTCCAGCCGGGCGGCGGAGATCCCGAGCTGCCGGGCGACCCGCTCGGGCTGGCGCAGCGCGTCGGGTGCCGCGCCGAGCAGGGCGAGGATCCGCCCGGCCACCTCGTCGTCGGCGCGGACCGCGGCGACGGCGGTGGTCAGGCTGCCCCGCACCGACAGATCCTCGTAGTCCAGCAGGTCCAGCCGCTCCCGCCCGTCGGCGAGCTGACCGACCAGGACGAGCAGGGCCCGCCCCTCACCCGCCAGCCAGTGGAACTCCGTCACGTCCAGCTCGTCCGGCGAGAGCCGCAGCTCGTACGCGTTGGGGCGGGCGACCAGGCGGTCCCCCGGCGCCCGCCGCAGCCCGGCGGCGTGGGAACGCAGGTTCGCCGCAGCCGAGGCGGGTGGTACGTCGGACCAGACCATGTCGGCCAGCCGTGATAGCGGGACCGGGCGGTTCGCCTCCAGTGCCAGACCTGCGAGGACCGCGCGTCGCCTCGCCGCGCCGGGCGTGACGACCTGGCCGTCGACGCACAGCTCCACGCAGCCGAGAAGCCGAATCAGTAGTTCCATTTGCCGCTCCCCCGTTGAACCTCGAGCGCGCTCAGGCCATGTGGCGGACTCCGAGTTCAACAAGGCGTTGAGCAAGGAAGCTTATAATGATGCAGATCAATGGTTTCCAACGGCGTGTCGACGCAACGGAGGGGAAGCAGAAGACGCCACCAGCGCCGCCGAGGTCGGATACCACGACCCGAGCCACCTCATCGGCCGCCACCGATAACACGACATTCCTCCCAATGGTTAACCGACGCAAGCAACGCCAGCAGGGCGAAGAGATTCACCGGAAATATAGCGGGCGGGGGTGGGACGCGGATTTGCGCCCCACCCCCAACCACCAGGCATTACGAAGAGAACCCTGCCCGCCCAGTTCGTCTATCTACCACGATAGGCATGTTGCCCACCATCGCCTTCCGCCAATCATCGGCCTCGACGTATCCTTTCCCATCATAGGGGAACACATAGGAATCCTCCTCCACCGTTACCGCATCATCAACGATAACCACGGGGAAATCGAATCCTCTCCGAACTTCAGCGTCGAGGAAGCGCTCGGCGACCTGTCGAGCAGACTCCATCGATATCACCTCAACGTCCTTTCTTCTGGGTAAAACTGCGTCCGGTCGGGCTTGGTGAGCAGCCACGCCTTCGGTTCCTGCGTGTTCGGCTTGCAGTCGACGCTGCTGTACTTCTCCAGGTGCAGATGCACACCCTTCGGCGCTGCCCACTCGTTCGCGGTGGCGTTCCAGGTGAAGCGGTGGCTGGTGCCGTCGCCGTCGGCCAGGGTGACCTTCGTCGGGTTCGGGTTGGGGTGGAAGTCCAGCGGCGTGCCCAGGCGCATCATCGACGACGCCTGCAACGACCAGCCGTACCCGGCGACCGTGTCGCTGGTGTCCAGCGAGTTGTACGCCAGCCGGACGAGAGTCGACAGGCCCCGTGACGGGTTGCTGAACGCGTTGTACGACCACACGGTGTTGCCGGCGTACAGGTTGTTCATCAGGGTGCCGCCGGCGCCGGTGTTCTTGCCCGCGTACGAGTAGAACTTCTCCAGGCCGAGCTGGTCGGAGGTCGGCTCCTCCACCGCGATGTTCTGCGGCAGCGCCTTGATCGCCGTGGTCTCGGAGAGTTTCTTGCCGGTGACCTTGTTGCGTAGTTCCCAGTCGAGCACGTAGTCGGTGCGTTTGTTTCCCTCCGTCGACGGCGGTGGGGTCTTGACCTGGGCGTTGACCTCGACCGTGCCGGCGATCGGCACGGCGGCCGGCAGGGGCGTCGCGACGTGGATGGCCGGGTCGGGCACCGGCAGGCCGTCGGCCCGCTTCCACTGGTAGGTCAGCTCCCACTCGGTGGCGGCGAACGCGGCGCCGGTCGGGTTCGACACGGTCACCGGCACCGTGTACGTCGAGGCCGGCGCGAGCTGGTGCGGGGTGCTCGGCGCGTGGTAGGTCGACTCGGCGGTCTGCTTGAGGTAGGTGACCTCCAGCGTCGGGCGCAGCAGCGGCTCGGGCGCCTCCGACGACAGCATCATGGCCCGTGCGGTCTGGGTGGCCTCGTTACGCATCCGCAGCAGGAAGCCCTTGTTGTTGCCCGGCGTGGCGACCCAGCCCTTCACGGGCTCGGTGACCGTCCAGGTGGCCCACTCCGGGTCGTTGGTGAAGCCGTTGAAGCCGGTCTTCCAGGTGGTGTCGTAGGCGCCGCCGGGGGTGGTCCAGGCGGTGGTGGCATTCGCCTTGTCCCAGGTGGCGGTCGTCTCGTCGAAGCCCTGCGTCAGTCCGTTGACGTCGACGTACTCGCTCTGGTTGTCGCCGGGGAACAGCGAGGTGTTCCAGATCCGCAACTGGGCGTCCACGACCCGCGCGGTCGACGGGATGCCGGCCATGGTCGGGAACTTCACCAGGTTGCGGGTGGTGCCGAAGTACGTCGAGTCGTTGCCCACCCCCAGGTACGGGTCCCCGACGTAGCTGTCGACGTTCTCCGTGCGCCGGGTCAGCGTCCGACAGGACCTGGGTCCCGCCCAGGGTGGCGGCCAACGCCACCACCAGGCCCGCGATAAGCGGCCCCGTAGTTTCCTCTTCACCCGTCACCCTCCGGTCAGGAGCCAGTACGACGGGTAGAAGCTAGGAGGCCCTTGTATATCGACAACTATCGTCCGGCTACCGCCCGGATCGGCTGGTGCGGGACCGCCGGCACCGCGGATCGACGGCGCTCCGGCGGCGGTGTCGGTAGCGCGTCGCCGGGGTGTCGGAGGGCTGGTGTCGCCGCGACAGCGGGCTGAGGATTCTCCGCCGGCGACCGGCGCGAAGCTCGGTGGCAGCAGCATTCCGCCGCCACTGAGCGGCGAGGCGATGGCCGACCGCCGGGGGTGTCAGGACCGGGGCCGCAACTCCCCGGTCCTGCCCCCAGCCGTCCGGCGTGGTGGCGGACGCGCCGGCTGAGCGCGTGGGCGTGGCACGCCGCCCACGCCGGGCTCAACGCGACGAGCCAGCCGCCTGCACTCAGCTCCATGGTGCCCAACTACCGGACTTCGGCACGCTCCCGACTCACCCCGAAGAGCCGTGAGCGCCGAATCAGGCTAGGCGTGCCGCAGAGGGCCGGACAAGGACGAGTCGGGCTGTCCGGGGGTGATTGATGTCAAGGCGAAAAAGCGGCATGTCGACGTAACACGGCCCCACCGGCCAGCGCTGTTTCCCGTCGAGGCCGCCACTGCGTCCGGTGCTCGGCACGCCCCTGCCGGCGACCCGATGACCGGCTCAGAAGTGGCGCAGCAGTTCGGGGAACGCGGACAGCCGCAGCACCCCCGGGTCGGCCGGATCCAGCTCGTCGTGCTCCAGCACCCAGGTGTTGTCGTTGGGGATGAACACGGCGTTGAGGCCGGCGGCGCGGGCGGGCCGGATGTCGGACTTCGGGGAGTTGCCGATCATCCAGGTGACGGCGGGGTCGACGCCGTGCTCCCGGACCAGCCACCGGTAGGTGTCGACGTCCTTCTCCGGCACGATGTGCGCGGCCCGGAAGTGGTGCAGCAGGCCGCAGGCGTCGAGCTTGCGCTGCTGCTCCTCGCGTTCGCCCTTGGTCAGCAGCAGCAGGTGGTGCCGGGCGGCCAGGGTGTCCAGCGCCTCGGCCACGCCGGGCATCAACTCCACCTGGTGCGCCACCAGGGCCGCCGCCAGCTCGTCGAGCTGGCGGCGTTCCGCCTCGGTGGCGGGACGCTGCCGCAGCCGCTCCAGGCACTCCCCGAGGCTGCGCAGGAACACCTTGCTGCCGTAACCGTGCGCGACCGCGTTGGCCCGCTCGATGTCGTCCAGGATGGCCCGGATCTCGGCCCGGTCGAGGGTCGGGTGGTCCAGCCACTCCAGGAAGTCGTCGATCACCCGCTCGAACAGGATGTTGTTCTCCCAGAGCGTGTCGTCGGCGTCGAAGACGAGCACCTGCCCGTCGTAGCGGCGCGTGGCGTTTTCCATGACTCTCCTCCCCCGTGCTGGCCGGGGCCACGGTACTGCGGGCCCGTCGGCCCGGTCAGCCGGGTTTTCGCGGGGTCGGCTCGTCCCTGGCGGGCACCGGGGCCTCCGGGCCGGCGAGCAGCCCCGACATGATCATGTCCTCCCGCTGCTCCTGCTTGTCGGGGCGCAGCCGCCCGCCCCGGGTGAGCATGACCGTGCCGTGCAGCAGCGCCCACCCCTCGGCCTCGGCCAGCTCCCCGGCGGCGAGGACGACGCGCTCGGACTCGGCCGGTCCGGCGTCTGCTCCGTCTGCTGACGACACCCCGCCGCTGCTCGGGTCAGCGGCGCAGGGTGAGGATCAGGTCGGCGACCAGGGCCGTCCAACCGGTCTGGTGCCAGGCGCCCAGCCCGGCGCCGTTGTCGCCGTGGAAGTACTCGGGGAAGCAGATCAGGTCCCGCCAGTCCGGGTGGGTCTGGAAGAGCTGGGCGGCGCCGTAGATCGGCCGCCGACCCCAGCCGTCGCGGGTGAACAGCGAGATCAGCCGCGCGGAGAGGTCGTCGGCGATCTCGTCGAGGGTCCGCTTCACCCCGGAGCGCGTCGGATACTCCACCTGCAGGTCGTCGCCGAAGAAGGCGGCGTAGTCGCGCAGCGCGCTGATCAGCAGGAAGTTGGTCGGCATCCAGATCGGGCCGCGCCAGTTCGAGTTGCCCCCGAACAGGCCGCTGGTCGACTCGGCCGGTTCGTAGCCGACGCTGAACTCCTGGCCCCCGAGGGTCACCGAGAACGGCTTGTCGAGGTGGGCGCGCGACAGCGTACGCAGGCCGTACTCGGAGAGGAACTCGTCGGTGTCGAGCATCCGAGCGAGCAGTCGGACGATCTGTTCCGGGCCGACCATGGACAGCAGCCGGTGCTGGCGGCCGTCGGGCCCGAGCCGCCGGGCGCCGATCACGTCGGCGTACTCGGGGCGGTTGGCGAGGAACCAGCGCAGCCGGGCGTGCAGCTCGGGCAGCCGGTGCAGGGTGTGGGCGGTGAGCCGGGTCGTCGCGGCCAACGGCAGCAGGCCGACGACCGAGCGGACCTTCAGGGGCACCTTCGTGCCGTCGGCGAGGCGCAGCACGTCGTAGAAGAACGCGTCCTCGGCGTCCCACAGGCCCTGCTCGTACGCGGCGGCGGCGATGTAGGCGAAGTGCTCGAAGAACTTGGTGGCGGTGTCGACCCAGGTGCGGTCGTGTTCGGCCAGCACGACGGCGATGTCGAGCAGGTTCAGCGCGTACATCGCCATCCAGGCCGTGCCGTCGGACTGCTCCAGCACGCCGGCCACCGGCAGGGCCGCCGAGCGGTCGAAGGGGCCGACGTTGTCCAGCCCGAGGAAGCCGCCCTCGAAGACGTTGTTGCCGACGGTGTCCTTGCGGTTGACCCACCAGGTGAAGTTCAGCAGCAGCTTGTGCATCACCCGGGCCAGGAATTCGTGGTCGCGGCCCCCGTCGATCTCGAAGACCTTCAGCGCCGCCCACGCGTGCACCGGCGGGTTCACGTCCCCGAACGCCCACTCGTACGCCGGGATCTGGCCGTTGGGGTGCAGGTACCACTCCCGCAGCAGGAGCAGCAGTTGCTCCTTGGCGAAGCCCGGATCGACCCGGGCGATGCTCACGCAGTGGAAGGCCAGGTCCCAGGCCGCGTACCACGGGTACTCCCACGGGTCCGGCATGGAGATCACGTCGAAGCTCGTCATGTGCCACCAGGCGCTGTTGCGCCCGTGCCGGCGCCCGGACGGCGGCGGCGACGAGCCGGGATCGCCCTCGAGCCAGCGCTTGACGTCGAAGTGGTAGAACTGCTTGCCCCACATCAGCCCGGCGATCGCCTGCCGGGCGACGAGTGCCTCGTCCGGGGTCGCGGCGGCCGGGACCACCCCGGCGAAGAACCGGTTCGCCTCCGCCCGGCGGGCCCACACCACGGCGTCGAAGCCGTCGCCCAGGTCCGCCGGGGCCGGCGGGGTGCCGCCGGGCGGCGGGGCGGTACGGGTCAGCCGCAGCCGGATCCGCCGCTGCGCCCCCGCCGGCACGTCCAGCACGTAGTGCAGCGCGCCCTTGGTGCCCTCCCGGGCCGGGTTGACCGTCGGGGCCCCGTCGACCACGTGGTCGTTGATGCCGTCCTTCGGGTAGGGAGAGCGGCCGGGCAGGCCCCAGAGCCGCTCGGCGTTGGTGTCGTTGTCGCAGAGCAGCGGCGTGGGCTCCCCGTCGCCCTCCAGCAGCAGCTGGCCCAGCACCCGGTGCTCGCCGACGAGCCGCGATCCCTCGCCGACCAGCCGGGGCACCCGGTCACCGCCGGGCAGCCCCCACGCCCAGGTGTTGCGGAACCAGAGCGTCGGCAGCACGTGCAGGGTGGCCGCCCGGTCGCCCCGGTTGGCGACGGTGACGACGACGCACATGTCCGTCGGCGTCGCCTTGGCGTAGTCGACGGTCACCGCCCAGTACCGGTCGTCGTCGAAGATGCCGGTGTCCACCAGCTCGTACTCGGTGTCGTCGCGCCCGCGCAGCGCGTTCACCGCGACCAGCTCGTCGTACGGGAAGGCGGCCTGCGGGTAGTGGTAGCGCCAGCGCATCCACGAGTGGGTGGGGGTGGAGTCCTCGTACCACCAGTAGTCCTTGGCGTCCTCGCCGTGGTTGCCGCCGTCGCCGCCGAGGCCGAACATCCGCTCCTTGAGGATCGGGTCCTTGCCGTTCCACAGGGCGAGGGCGAAGCAGAACGTCTGCCGGTCGTCGCAGACGCCCGCCATGCCGTCCTCGCTCCACCGGTAGGCTCTGGACCGCGCGTGGTCGTGCGGGAAGTAGTCCCAGGCCGTACCGTGCTCGCTGTAGTCCTCCCGTACCGTCCCCCACGCCCGCTCGGACAGATAGGGACCCCATGCGCGCCAGTCCTGTTCCCCGGCGTCGGCCTGAGCCAGCCGGAGCCGTTCGGGGTCGGGCGCGTGGTCGTCGGGGGGCGGCACGTCGGTGATCACTCGCACATCTTCGACGTCGCCGGGGGACTTCACCACAGGAGCCATTCTCGTCGTGGCGTGTTGCACCCCGCCGCCGGTGGAGGAAAGTTGATCGACATTCGCTTCGGCCCGCAGGTCTGCGGCGACCTGACCGGCGGCGCCACCCGGGAGTGGCTGGTCACCGACGGTCTCGGCGGCTACGCCACCGGCACGGTGAGCGGGCTGCGCACCCGCCGGTACCACGGCCTGCTCGTGGTGGCCGGCGAGACGCCGGCGTCCCGCCGGGTGGGACTCGTCGGCCTGGACCCGGCCGTGCTGTTCCCCTCCGGCGCCCGGGTGCGCCTGGGCGCGCACGAGTGGGCCTCCGGCGACGTCGACCCGCGCGGCTTCGAGCTGCTGGAGCGCTTCGACCTGACCGACGGCCTGCCCCGGTGGCGGTGGCGGATCGGCGACGTGGTGATCGAGCGGGAGCTGGCGATGACGCACGGGCGCTCCTGCGTCGCCGTGGTGCACCGGCTGGTCTCCGGTGGTCCGGTGCGCCTCGACCTGGCGGCGGTGTGCACCTGGCGGGACGCGCACGGCGAGCGCCGCGCCGACGGCCCGGCCCCCCGGGCGGAGTCCGTGCCGGGCGGCGCGGTGGTCGAGGGCGCGTTCCGCATCGCCGGGCCGGACTGGACCCCGGAGGGCCAGTGGTGGCGCGGCGCGCACCACCGCGAGGAGGCGGCGCGGGGCCTGAACCCCGACGAGGACCTCTGGTACGCGGGTCGGTTCTCCGGCGCGCTGGAGCGCCCGGGCGACACGGTGTCGGTGCTCGCGTGGGCCGGCGAGCTGGTCGAGGAGCCGCCCCCGGCGACCGAGGTGGTCGCGGCGGCGCGGGCGCGCAACCGGCGGGTGGTGGCCGCGGCGAAGCCGGCCGACGCGGTCGAGGCGACGCTGACGCTGGCCGCCGACGCGGTCGTGGTCGACACGGCCACCGGGCCGGACGTGGTGGCCGGCTACCCGTGGTTCGGCGCCTGGTCGCGGGACACGATGATCTCCTACGAGGGGCTGTTCCTCTGCACCAACCGGGCCAGCGAGGGCCGGGAGCTGCTGCGGGCGTACGCGGCGACGCTGTCGGAGGGGATGCTCGCGAACACCGCCGACACCGGGCGGGTGGAGTACAACACCGTCGACGCGACGCTGTGGTTCCTGCACGCGGTCAGCCGGCACGTCACGGTCACCGGCGACACCGACCTCGGCGACGAGCTGCTGCCCGCGCTGCACGGGGTGGTCGACGCGCACCTGGCCGGCACCCGCTTCGGCATCGCCGTCGACCCGGCCGACGGGCTGCTCACCCAGGGTGGCACCCCGGGCACGGCGCTGACCTGGATGGACGCCCGCGTGTACGGGGTGCCGGTCACCCCGCGCACGGGCAAGCCGGTGGAGGTCAACGCGCTCTGGGTCAACGGACTGGCCGGCCTGGCCGAGCTGACCGAGCTGGCGGGGCTGGACGCGGGCGCGCTGTGGCGGCTGCACGAGCGCGCCGGCGCCGCGTTCCGGGACCGGTTCCCGGCCCCGTCGGGCTGGCTGCACGACGTGGTGGACGCGCCCGCGCCCGCGTACCCGCTGGGTGGGGCCGCGCACCACGACGACGACCTGCTGCGCCCCAACCAGCTGCTGGCCTGGTCGCTGCCGTACGCCCCGCTGGAGCCCGACGAGGCCACCGTGCGCCGGGTCGCCGCCGGGCTGCTCACCCCGCTGGGCCCGCGCAGCCTCTCCCCCGACTCGCCCGAGTTCGTCGGGCGGCACCGGGGCGGTCCGGCCGAGCGGGACGGCGCCTACCACCAGGGCACCGTCTGGCCGTGGCTGCTCGGCCCGTACGCCGACGCCGCCCGACGGGCCAAGATGCCGCTCGATGACCTTTTCGTCGGCATCGAGGCGCATCTGACCGAATATGGCCTAGGATCGGTGAGTGAGACGGCCGACGGCCTCGCGCCGCACGCGGCCACCGGGTGCCCGTTCCAGGCGTGGTCGGTCGCCGAGCTGCTGCGCGCCCGCAGAAACGGCCGGTAGCGCTTTACACGACCGCAACGGCGGCGTCTCCGCCGGTTAGCCAGCCGCCAGCAGGATGGGTTCCGATCCGCTCGCGACCGCACCGGGCACCGGTCTCCGGTACCCGACGGCGCGCCCGGGGACAACTCAAAGGGGGCCGCCCGAATGTCACCTGACGCCGACGTGATCGACATCCACCCCGCCCGGCGACTGCGGGTGCTGATGCTCTCCTGGGAATACCCGCCGGTCCTGGTCGGCGGGCTCGGCCGGCACGTGCACGCCCTGTCGGTCGCCCTGGCCGCCGCCGGGCACGAGGTCACCGTCGTCACCCGCCACAGCGAGGGCGCACCCCTGGAGGAGTACGCCGACGGCGTACGCATCCTGCGTGCCGCCGAGGACCCGGTCACCTTCCCGCTGGCCACCAGCTCCCTGCTGGCCTGGACCATGGCGTTCAACCACACCCTCACCCGCGCCGCGCTGCGCGCCACCGAAGCCGGCTCCTACGACGTCGTCCACGCCCACGACTGGCTCGTCGCGCACACCGCGATCACCGTCGCCGAGCACCTCGACCTGCCCCTGGTGACCACGATCCACGCCACCGAGGCCGGCCGGCACCAGGGCTGGCTGCCGGAGGAGATGAACCGCACCATCCACGGCGTCGAGCACTGGCTGAGCAACGCCTCCGTCCGGGTCATCGCCTGCTCCGGCTACATGCGCGACCAGGTCACCACGCTCTTCGACGTGCCGTCCGGGCACATCGACGTGGTGCCCAACGGGGTCGACGACCGGGCCTGGCGCGCCCACCCCGGGGCGGTCACCGCCGCCCGGGCCCGCTTCGCCGGGGACGGCCCGCTCGTCGGGTACGCCGGCCGGCTGGTCTACGAGAAGGGCGTGCAGCACCTGGTGCACGCCGTGCCGTACCTGCGCGATCGGCACCCCGGGCTGCGGGTGGTCATCGCGGGCGACGGCCCCTACCGCGCCGAGCTGGAGGAGGAGACCCGACGGCTCGCGCTCTCCCAGACCGTACGCTTCGCGGGTTTCCTGGACTCGACCCGGCTGCCCGCGCTGCTCGGCGCGACCGACGCGACCGTGGTGCCCAGCCTCTACGAGCCGTTCGGGATGGTCGCCCTGGAGGCCGCGGCGGCCGGCGCGCCGCTGGCCGTGGCCCGCACCGGCGGCCTCGCCGAGATCGTCGAGCCGGGCGTGACCGGGGTGACGTTCCCGCACAGCGACCCGGGCGCCCTCGGCGAGGCGGTCGACCAGCTCCTCGGCGACGAGGTCTTCGCGCGGCGGGTGGCCCGCAGGGCGCGCACCATGGTCGGCCAGCGGTACGGCTGGGCGACCATCGCCGCCCGGACCGCCGGCACGTACGCGACGGCCTGCCGCGAGCACGGCCCGACGCAGGCCCGACGCGCCGCCGCCCGGCTCGGCGAGGCCCGCCGGACGGTCACCATCCCCGAGGGGAATCTGCTCGCGGTCGGTGGCGCCCGCTGAGGGGCTTCTCCCCGTCGGGTGGCCGACAGACCGGCCCCCGACCGCCGCCCGGCACGGCATACTTCCTGCCGGTACGCCCGGCGTCACCCATCCCCCCTCCCGGCACTGTCCCAGGTGGACCGTCCGGGTGATGCCCCTGCGCCGCACCGGCGAACTACAGTGGCGTAGTTTTGGCGCTCAAGATCCCTGGGGAGGGTGAGCCGACATGATGGGACCGTCCCACGCGCTGTCCGGCGCGGCGGTGTGGCTGGCCGGGTCCTGGGCGCTGCAACAGTTCGCCGACTACCACCAGTCGCCGCTGGAGCTCGCCGTCGGCACCGCCGTCTGCGCGGGCGGGGCGCTCTTCCCCGACCTCGACCTCTCCGGCAAGGTGACCCGCAACCAGGGCGGGGCGACGGTCGCCCGCACCTTCGGCGTGTTCTCGCTGTTCATCGCCGAGGTGATGGAGAAGGTCTCGCTCGGGGTCTACTACGCCACGAAGCTCAGCAAGGACCCGCGCCGCAACAACGGCCACCGCACCCTGACCCACACCATCCCGTTCACCCTGCTGGTCGGCTGGGGCACCACCACGCTCTGCGCCGCGTACGGCAAGTGGGCCGTCATCGGCATCCTCTTCTTCATGTTCGGGCTGGCGCTGCGCGGCCTGTTCGACAAGTGGGCCGAGCGCGCCGGCTGGGTCATCGTCACCCTCGCCTCGGCCGCCGCCGCCTGGTACACCTTCGCCAACCTGCCCGGCGGCCGGGGCTACCCGCTGATCGGCACCGCCGTGGGGGTGGGCTGCTTCGTGCACATCCTCGGCGACATGATCACCCGCGCCGGGGTGCCGATCCTCTGGCCCATCCCGATCAAGCGTCGAATGTGGACACCCATCGGCCTGCCGAACAAGATCGCCCTGCGCGCCGGCGGCAAGACCGAGGTGGTCGTCGTCCGGACCGTACTGACCGCGATCTCGGTGCTCGCCGCGGCCGGGCTGGTCGCGCCGTCGGTGCTGCAACGCTTCAACATCGACGTCTGACGGCTCTCCCCCGTCCATCAGTCCCACGGTTCGGCGGCCCAGCGGGCCAACAGCTCCAAGACGGGTCGGCGGCCCGCCATCATCTCCGCCTCGTCGCGGGCGTCGTAGGTGCCGCTGATGGCGGACCGGCCCAGCCGACCGAGCATCATCGGCGCCAGCCAGAAATACTTGGCCGCCCCGGTGAGCCGGACGGCACGGGCCACCTCCTCCGGCGCGACGGCGCCATGCAGCCCCTCGGCGTACCGGTCGAGCACGGTGGCGGCCACCTCGCCGAGCAGCGCGACGTCGACCAGCCCGTCGAGGAACGTGTCCAGCACCAGGTTGGCCGCGTCCTCGCCGACCGGCCCCGGGCCGACACCGGACCAGTCCAGCAGCACCGGGCCGTCGGCGGCGAACACCAGGTTCATCGGCCAGCAGTCGTGGTGGCAGAGCGTACGCGGCAGCCGGTCGGTGGCTGCCAGCACGTCGTGCCGCCGCTCCCACAGCACCCGCAGCGCGTCGCGCAGGGGGCGCGGCCAGGCGGCGACGGCGACCGGGTGCTCCCACGGCACCGGCGCGGCCACCGGGCGGCTCAGCGTGTAGTCGCGCAACCAGTCCCGCGCCAGCCAGTTTGGCGGGCGACCGCCGCCCGCCAGTTCCCGCGCCTCGGGGTCGCCGAGCCAGCGGGCGTGTCCGGCGCCGAGCCGGACGGCCACCTCGCCGAGGTCGGCGGGCGTGCAGGCGATGCCGGGCCGACCGGTGACCTCGGGCAGCCACAGCGCGACCGAGCCGTCCGGCCGGTCGTCGACCGCCAGCGCAGTCGGCGCGGCCAGCCCGGCGTCGGCGTACGCGGCGGCGGCCAGCCCACTGCGGTACGCCTCGACCTCGCGGCGCCAGTAGTTCCAGTGCCCCGGCTCGTCGCTGCCGGCCCAGTGCGCCGGCCCGGGGCGCCCGGGCGGGGTGAGAAGTTTCAGCACGGCCGGCCGCCCGTCGTGGCGGGTGTGCCAGATGCCGCCGGTCACCCCGTTGAGGATGTTGTGGGTGAGCTGCTCGGCCGGCACGTCGGCGGGGACGAGGTCGGTCGCTGGGCGGGACCCGGTCACCGGGTCCTCGCGATCGCCAGGGCTCTGCGGCGGAGACGTGACCGGGGCGGACGGATCGCTGCCGCTGTGCCGGGCCAGCCGTCCGGTCACCGCCCGCGCCCCGCGCACGACGCCCGCATAGGCCACCACGGGGCAGAGCACGAACACCGTCGTGAGCAACCAGCCCAGCGCCGCGCTGGCGACGGTCGCCCCGGTGGCCGCCGCGATGCCGGCGGCGTACAGCCCGACGAGCAGTGCGGCCGTGCCGCAGGCGGCCAGCGTGCGGGCGGACGCACCACGGCGGGCGAGGGTGGCCTCGCCGATCGCGACCGCCGGCGCAACCGCCAGCGGCACCAGGACGGCACCCAGCAGGGCGGCGCCCAGCACCATGACCGGGCCGGCCAGCGGGCCGCCCTGGTCGGAACCGGGAGTGAACAGGGCGAACGTGAACAGCGCCAGATAGCCGAGCAGCCCTTCAGCGACACACATCAGCCAGGCGACGCCCGTCCCGGTTGCGTGCCGGACCATCGTGGCGACCATCGAGCCTCCCCCGTCGCCGGGCCGCAGCCGGCGGGCGTCGCGCGACGCAAGCCGCGCCCAACCGACGCTAGCGGAGGGGCCAGCCGCTGTGGGGGCGGGTCAGACGCCGACGCGCTGGGGCGGGACGGTCAGCCCGTAGAGCGCCATCAGCTCCGGGGTGTCGACCCGGCTGCCGTCGGCCACCGAGTCGCAGGAGATGTCGACGATCTGGTCCTTGTGCGCCAGCAGGTAGGGCCGGGCGCCGACGTCCGCGCTGGCCAGGGTGGCGATGCCGGACCAGTGCCGGCGTCCGAACAGCATCGGGTAGCCGCGCAGCCCGTCGTAGGTCGCGCAGACCAGCACGTCGGGGTACGGCAGCGCGACCACCCGGCGCACGGCGGCGGCGGTCAGGCCGGGCATGTCGACCGGCACCACCACGACCGCCTCGATGCCGTCGTCGTCGAGCGCGGCCAGGCCGGCCCGGATGGACGAGCCGACGCCGGTCCCCCACGCCCTGTTGATCACCACCGTGGTCCGGCTCAGGTCCGCCGTCTCGCGGACCTGGTCGGCGGCGGCGCCGAGCACGACCACGATCCGCTCGCAGCCCGCCTCGGTCATCGTGTCGATCATCTGGTTCACCAGGGGCTTCTCTCCCTGGTGCAGCAGGGCCTCCGGGCCGCCGATGCGGCGCCCCCCACCCGCGGCGATGATCATTCCTGCGATCCGGTTCAGCTGGGCCCCCTCCACCGTGGAGCGGGCCGTGGCACGTGGGCACGGCCCGCTCCGTCGTACGGACATCGGGAGCAACGAGGACAAGGCGGACCGGGTAGCGGGGCGAAAAGGGAAAATAGTGCAACTGTTACCGGGGCGGAACCTGACCGGCGGCGGCGACCGCCACCGGCATCGGGTCACGGGGTGGGCGTGCCAGCAGGCGTGCCAGGTCGCCGTGGGTCCGCCCGAGGAAGCCGCCCGCCGTGGCGGAGTAGATCGACATGAGCATGGCCGGCTGGAAGGGCAACAGGCCCGCGCCCGACAGCGCGGCGCGCCGGACGCCCAGCGACTCCGGGCGGTAGGGCACCCCCAGTTCGGCGGCGAGGCCCGCAGCGGTGAGCGCGACCGACCCGGTCAACTCGTACGTGCGGCCGTGGTGCGCGGCGGGGTCGGCGGCCACCCGTACGGCGGCGTCGGCCAGGTCCTGCCGGGCCACCGCCGCCAGCGCTCCCGCGCCGAACGGGGCCGTGACCGCGCCGCCGACCGGGGCGGCCAACTGCCCGAACAGTTCGGCGTAGAGCCCGTTGCGCAGGATCGTCCAGCCCAGGCGACTCTCCCTGAGCCGACGCTCGGTCCACCGGTGCGCGAGCGCGAAGGCCAGGTGGTCGCCGGCGCCGATCAGGCTCGTGTAGACCACGTGCCGCACCCCGTGCCGCTCGGCGGCCGCGATAGCCCGGTCGTGGCGGGCGAGGACGACGTCGTCCTCGCCGTAGCCGGCGGAGACGAGCACCAGCACGCGTACGCCCGCCAGGTCCGGCCCCGCCGGGTCGTCGAAGTCCACGCCGCGCCCGGCGTCGCCGAAGCGGCCGGGCGTACGGGTGCCGGCGAGCGGGGCGAGCCCCCGCTCGACCAGCCCGGCGTGGATGAGGGAGCCCAGGTGCCCGGAGGCGCCGGTGACCAGCAGCATGTGGCGAGCCTTTCGGTGGTACCGAATCGGAACTAGCCTCATCGTCGGGAACCACGGACGCGGTCACAAGGAGGCACTTCGATGTCGGCAGGGCACACGGCGGTAACCGACGCGCTGGCGCCCTGCGGCCTGCCCGAGCACCCCGACTGCGGGATCCGCGACGTGCTCGACCGCATCGGCGACAAGTGGTCGGTGCTCGCGATCGTCGAGCTCTCCTCCGGCGTCCGCCGGTTCCGGGAGCTGCAACGGGCCATCCACGGCATCTCGCAGCGGATGCTGACCCTGACCCTGCGCCGGCTGGAACGCGACGGGCTGGTGCTGCGCACCGCGTACCCGACCGTCCCGGTGACCGTGACCTACGAGCTGACCGAACGCGGGCGGAGCCTCACGCACCTGGTCAGGCAGTTGGCGGACTGGTCGCTGGCACACAAGGACGCCATCGCGCAGTCGCGGCACGCGTGGGACGCCGCCAACCCCGGCTCCGGCGTCTCCTGAGCGGGCGGAGGCGGCAGGTGCCTGCCCACGCAGACGGCGTGCGGGTGGGCGACGAACCCTGTCAGGCCGCGTCGGCGTAGCAGTTGACGACGGACAGGTCCAGCGGAAAGCGGACCGGGGTGTCGCCGAAGAGCAGCGCCGTGGCCTGCTCCCCGCACCGGGCGACGGCGTCGGCGACCGCGGCGGCCCGCTCCGCCGGGCAGTGCACGACCACCTCGTCGTGCTGGAAGAAGACCAGCTCGGCACCGGTGCCGGCGAGCTGACCGCGCAACGTCGCCAGCAGGGTCGAGGCCCACTCGGCGGCGGTGGCCTGGATGACGAAGTTGCGGGTGAACCGCCCCCGGGAGCGGGCCGCCCGGGCCCGCGGCGACTGCGGGTCGTCGCCGCCGACGGGCAGGTCGGCGTCGGGATCGCCGAAACCGGCCGTGCCGGGCGGGCAGGTGCGCCCGAGCCAGGAACGCACCAGGCCGCCGGCCTCCCCGGTGCGGGCGGCCGCCTCCACGTAGCCGAAGGCCGTCGGATAGCTGCGCCGCAGCACCGCCAACGCCGGCACCGCGGCACCGCCGGTCTGCCCGTACATGGCGCCCAGCAGCGCCACCTTGGCCCGTGGGCGGTCGCCGTCGAAGGCGTCCTGGGCGAGGGCGGCGTAGAGGTCGCCGGCGCCACCGGCGGCGGCGAGCCGGGCGTCGCCCGAGACTGCGGCGAGCACCCTCGGCTCCAGCTGGCCGGCGTCGGCGACCACGAACCGCCAGCCCGCATCGGCGACCACCGCCCGCCGGATCACCTTGGGGATCTGCAACGCGCCGCCGCCCCGGGTCGCCCAGCGACCGGAGACGACCCCGCCCGGGACGTACTCCGGCTGGAACCGGCCGTCGCGCACCCAGGCGTCGCGCCACGCCCAGCCGTGCGCCGTCCAGATCCGGTAGAGCTCCTTGTATTCCAGGACCAGCGGCACCGCCGGGTGGTCCACCCCACGCAGCACCCAGGCCCGGGTGTTGGGCAGCTCCACGCCGGCCCGGGCGAACGCCCGCAACAGCTCCGCCGGGGAGTCGGCGTGCAGCTGGCGTACGCCGAACGCGTCGGCGATCCGCGCGGCCAGCTCGGCCAGCCGGCGCGGCGGGCCGCCCACCGGCGACGGCTCGCCGAGCAGCTCGGCGAGGACCTCGTCGTGCACGTCGACCCGCCAGGGCAGCCCGGCCGCCCCCATCTCCGCCGCGACGAGCGCGCCGGCCGACTCCGCGGCGACCAGCAGGCGGAACCGGCCGGGGTGCTCGGTCGCGGCGATCCGGGCGAGCTGGTCGGCGTACACCCGGGTCAGGGCCTCGACGCCGGGGCCCGGCGGGCCGGGCAGGGCGTCGAAGAGCGCGCCCTGGCCGTGCCCGGGCGGCGCGGCCGGCCGCGGCGGCGGGTCGGCCGGCACCGGCGCGCCGGTCAGCCGGGCCCAGGCCGCCGCGAACGAGCGGGGCTCGCCCCAGCGGCCGGCGTGCCCGAGCAGCAGGGCCTCGGTCAGCTCGACGTCGTGGCAGCGCTCGACCCGCACCCCGGCGCGCAGCAGGGCCGGATAGAGCGTCGCGCCGCAGGCCCACACCCAGCGCGGCCGTTCCGCCGCCTCGAACGCGGCGACGGCGGCGGCCAGGTCGGTGACCGGCCGCACCGGACCGGCGGGCAGCCCGGCGGCGTCGAGGGGTTGCAGCGCTCCCCCGCCCCGCTCGTCCGAGACCATCGCCACCAGCACGGATGCGATTCTGCCTCGCCCCTGCGACACTTCACCCGCCGGCCGTCCGCCGCGCCCCGGGCCGAACGGGTCGGACGCGACCGCCGGACGAGACGTCGGCGGACGGTTCGGCGGAAACGGGGCGGTGCGGCGGTGCCGCGGCTCGGTAGCGTGGGCCGGTGCCACCACGTATCCCTCATCCCGAGCCCGGCACTCCGGACACCAGGGGGCCGCTGTGGTACCTGTGGTGGCTGGTCCGCTGCCAGCCGTGGCGGGTGCTGCGCGGAAGTCTGTTCGGCACGGCCTGGATGACCGGCCTGTCGGTCCGGCCCTACCTGATCTCCCGCGCCGTGGACGACGGGCTGCGCACCGGCGACACCCGGGTCCTGGCCCTGTGGGTGGCGGCGATCGTCGTCGCCGGCGTGGCGCTGTCCTGGCTGGGCATCATGCGGCACCGCACGATGACCTTCATCCGGGAGGACGCGAAGACGCGCTCCGCCGCCGTGGTGCTCCGCCAGCTGTCCCGGGTCGGCGCCGTGCTGCCGCGCCGGGCCGCGGCGGGCGAGGTGGCCACGGTCGGCGGCACCGACATCGACCGGGTGGCGCAGGTGATGACGGTGACCGGGCCCGGCGTCGGCGCGGTGG
This sequence comes from Micromonospora echinofusca, assembly GCF_900091445.1. NCBI lineage: Bacteria > Bacillati > Actinomycetota > Actinomycetes > Micromonosporales > Micromonosporaceae > Micromonospora > Micromonospora echinofusca. Next base: position 1,770,057 of record NZ_LT607733.1, on the reverse strand, counting down.
TCGCGTACCTGGTCGTCGCCGTCGTGCTCTGGTCGATCTCGCCCCTGCTCGCGCTCTGCGTGCTGGTGGGCGTGCCGTCGGTCGTCCTGGTCGTCGCTCCCCTGCTGCGCCGGCTGGAGCGGGCGGAGTCGGTCTACCGGCAGCAGCAGGGTGAGCTGACCGCCCGGTCGGGCGACATCGTGGCCGGGCTGCGGGTGCTCGCCGGGGTGGGTGGCCGGAGCCTGTTCGCCCACCGGTACGCGGCCCGCTCCCGCGACCTGCTCGTCGAGGGATACCGGGTCGGCGCCGTGAACAGCTGGATCGACGCGGCGACGGTGGCCGTCCCCGGGCTGTTCCTCGCGGCGGTGGTGTGGCTGTCGGCCCGGATGACGGTCACCGGCGACATCAGCGTCGGGGAACTGGTCGCCGTCTACGGCTACGTCGCGACACTCGTCGTGCCGGTCTGGTTCCTGCTGGAGGGCGGCCACCAGCTGATCCGGGGCCGGGTCGCGGCCCGCCGGATCGTCGCCCTGCTCGCCGTCACGCCGGACGACGTCGGCGGGCCGCGCGACACAGTTACCCGCACCGGCGTGGCGACGGTTCCCGGCAGCCGACAGCCGGCCGGCCCCGCCGCCCCGGTACCGGCCCCCGGCGGCCCCGCCGACCTGCACGACCGGTCGAGCGGGCTGACCGTCCGGGCCGGCCGCCTCACCGCGGTCGCCGCCGCCGACCCGGCCGACGCCCTCGCGCTGGCCGACCGGCTCGGCCGGTACACCGTCAGCGACGCCACCTGGGGCGGCGTGCCGCTGACCAGCGTCGGGCTGGAGCAGGTGCGGGGCCGCATCCTGGTCGCCGACCACGACGCGTACCTGTTCGCCGGGACACTGTGGGAGGTGCTGCGCGGGGCCCGGCCCGACGGTGACCGCGGGCGGATCGCCGCCGCCCTGCACGCCGCGTCGGCCGAGGACGTCGTCGACGCCCTACCGCGCGGGCTCGACAGCCCACTGGACACCCGCGCCCGCTCCCTCTCCGGCGGGCAGCGGCAACGGATCCGGCTGGCCCGGGCGTTGCTCGCCGAACCGGAGGTGCTGATCCTCGTCGAGCCGACCTCGGCGGTGGACGCGCACACCGAGGCGCGAATCGCCGAGCGGCTGCGCCGCGCGCGGGCCGGACGGACGACCCTCGTGCTCACCACCTCACCGCTGCTGCTGGGGCGGGCCGACGAGGTCGCGCACCTGGTCGCGGGGCGGGTCGCCGCCACCGGCACCCACGCCGACCTGCTCGACCGGGACCCGGGCTACCGGCGGCTCGTGGCCCGTGGCGACGCCGACGCCGAGCAGGCGCTGCGGTGAGCGGGCTGCCGGTCGCCGACCGGGCCACCGTGCGCCGGGCGACGCGCCGGCTGATCGCCCGGGACCGACGCGCCGTCGCGGTCGTGCTGGCGCTGCACGCCACCGCCACGGTCGCCGGGCTCGCCCCGCCGTGGCTGCTCGGCACCATCGTCGACCGGGTGTCCGCCGGAGCCGGCGTCGCCACCGTCGACCGGCTCGCCCTGGCGATCGGCGGGGCCGTGCTGGTCCAGACGCTGCTGTCGCGGTACGCGCGGTACGCCGGCCACCGCTTCGGCGAGCGCGCCGTGGCCGGGCTGCGCGAGGAGTTCGTCGAGCGCACACTGCACCTGCCCGTCGGCGTCGTGGAGCGCGCCGGCTCCGGGGACCTGGCGACCCGCAGCTCGGTCGACGTGGCGACGGTCGGCACCACCGTCCGGGACGTGGTGCCCACCATCGTCATCGCCTCGGTGCAGCTGACGCTGCTGTTCGGCGCGGTGTTCCTGCTGCACCCGCTGCTCGGGCTGGCCGCGCTCGCCGGGCTGCCGACGATCGCGCTGGTGACCCGGTGGTACCTGCGACGCGCCAGCCCGGCGTACCTGGCCGAGGGGGCCGCCGCCGCCGAGCTGACCGAGACGCTGACGACCACCGCCGAGGGCGCCCGTACGGTCGAGGCGTTGCGTCTCGCCGACGAGCGGATCGGGCACGGCACCGCGCGCATCGCCCGGGTCTGGGGTGCCCGGCGGGCGACCCTGGCGCTGCGCACCGTCTTCTTCACCGTGGTGGAGGCCAGCTACCCGCTGCCCGTGGCCGCGCTGCTGCTGGTCGGTGGGCTCCTGCTCACCCGGGGCGAGGTGTCCCTCGGCGCGGTGGTCACCGCCACGCTCTATCTGCAGCAGGCGATCGAGCCGCTGGACCGGATCCTCCAGTGGACGGAGCAGGCGCAGCGCGGCTTCGCCTCGTTCGCCCGGGTGCTCGGTGTCGGCCAGGTGCCGCCGGAGCGGCCCGGCCGGGCCGCCGCGCCCATGGACGAGCGGCTGGTCGTCCGGGGAGCCCGGTTCGCGTACGTCGGCGGACCCGACGTGCTGCACGGCATCGACCTCGAGGTGCGGCCCGGCGAGCGGTTGGCGCTCGTCGGGCCGTCGGGGGCCGGGAAGTCCACCCTGGCGCGGCTGCTCGCCGGGATCGACACGCCCCGGGAGGGGGTCGTCAGCGTCGGCGGCTGCCCCGTGACCGACCTGGACCCGGCCGAGCGCCGGCGGCGCATCGCCCTGGTCACCCAGGAGCACCACGTCTTCATCGGCTCGCTACGCGACAACCTCGCGTTCGCCGCCCCGGACGCCTCCGACGACCGGATGCGCGCGGCGCTGGCCACGGTCGGCGCCGACTGGTACGCCCGCCTGCCCGACGACCTCGACACCCTCCTCGGCGACGGGGCGCACCAGCTCGGGGCGGCCGAGGCCCAGCAGCTCGCGCTGGCCCGGCTGGTGCTCGCCGACCCGCACACGCTGATCCTCGACGAGGCGACCGCCGCTCTCGACCCGACCACCGCCCGGCGCACCGAGCGGGCCCTGGCCGCCCTGCTCACCGGGCGGACCGTCATCGCGATCGCGCACCGCCTCAACACCGCCCACGACGCCGACCGGGTGGCGGTGCTGGAGGGGGGCCGGATCACCGAGCTCGGCAGTCACGACGAGCTGGTCCGGGCCGACGGCCCGTACGCCGCCCTGTGGCGTTCCTGGCACCCCTGACCCGCCCGGGTCTACTTCACCGCGCCGGAGGTGAGACCGGACTGGATCTGGCGCTGGAAGATCGCGTACACGACGATCATCGGGAGGATGGCGATGGTCAGGGCGGCGAAGAGGCCGGACCAGTCCGCCTCGTAGCCGGCGTTCACCGAGATGTCCGCGATGCCCTGGGTGAGCACCCACTTGTCCTTGGCGTTGGAGAGCAGCACGAGCGGCAGCTGGTACTGCCCCCACTGGCCGATGATGTTGAAGATCCCGACGCTGATCAGGCCCGGCTTCGCCATCGGCATCATCACCTGGAAGAACAGCCGGGTGTGCGAGCAGCCGTCGATCATCCCCGCCTCGGCGACCGACGACGGCAGCGTCTTGAAGAACGCGGCCAGGAAGAACACCGTGAACGGCAGCGAGTAGGCGATGTAGACCAGCACCACCCCGGTGTGCGTGTCCAGCAGTCCCAGGTTCTTCACCACGAAGAAGAGCGGTACGAGGGCCAGGAAGACCGGGAACGCGAGCCCCGAGACGAACAGGTAGTAGATCGCCCGGTTGCCCCAGAACTTGTAGCGGGCCAGCACGTACGCGGCCATCGAGCCGAGCAGCATGGTGCCGAAGGTGCTGCACGCCACCACGATCACGCTGTTGAGGAAGTAGCGCCCGACGTTGGCCTTGGTCCACGCCCGGGCGTAGTTCTCGAACCGCAGCTCCGCCGGCATGGTCCACGGGCTGCTGAAGATCTCCGTGGTGTTCTTGAACGAGGCGAGGAAGGTCCAGAGGATCGGCACGATCACGATGACCGCCCAGACCGCGAGCGCCACGTGCCCGAGGTTGGCGAGGATCCGTACCTCCCGTCGGCCCCTGCCTCCGCGCCCACCCGCGGCGCCCGGCTTCACGGTCTTCGGCGGTAGCGCCGCCGGTGTCGGCGGCAGCGTCGTCTGCGGGTTCATCAGTACTCCACGCTTTCCCGCTTGGTCAGCCGCAGCGTCAACGCCGCGAACGTGAGGGTGAGGAAGAACAGCGCCACGCCCATGGCCGAGGCGTAGCCGTACTTCGAGTAGACGAAGGCGTTGCGGTAGATCTCCATCGCCAGGACGGTGGTGGCGCCGTCCGGGCCGCCCCCGTCCACCGAGAGCACCGAGACGATGGCGAACGCGTCGAACGCGGCGATGCCCAGGTAGACCCAGGCGACCTGGAGGGTGTCCCAGAGCAGCGGCAGGGTGACCCGGAAGAAGAGCGTCACCCGGTTCGCCCCGTCCACCTCGGCGGCCTCGTAGATCTCGCCGGGGATGGAGGCCATGCCCGCCGAGAAGAGCACCACGTAGAAGCCGACCGCCTGCCAGACCAGCACGCCGATGATCGACCAGAGCGCCAGGTTCGGCCGGACCAGGAAGAGCACCGGGTCGAAGCCGAGCTTCATCAGCACGCCGTTGATCAGGCCGGACTCGTTGGGCCGGTAGACCATCTGGAACAGCACCGCGATGATGGCCACCGCCAGGACCTGGGGGAAGAAGAACACCACCCGGTAGAACTTCGACCCCCAGACCCCCTGGCGTTGCCCGCCGCTGCTCTTGCCGCCCACGTTGAGCAGGAACGAGAAGAACAGCGCGATGGCGATGGTGATCAGCGGCAGGGCAAGCAGCAGTACGCCGTGGTGCTGGACCGCCTTCCAGAAGTTGTCGTCGTCGAACAACCTCCGGAAGTTGTCGAAGCCCACCCACTGCGGGGCCGAGAGCCCTCGCCAGTTGGTCATCGAGATCTGGAACGCCTGCGCGTACGGCGCGATGACGAAGACCACGTACAGCGTGACCGGGACGAAGAGGAACCCGATCACGAACGGATACTTGCCGTGCCGCATGACCCCTACGCTCCGATCGATCAGCGCTTGAACTTGGCGATGGAGCTGTCCTTCTTGATCGCGTCGGCGCGCTTCTGGATCCGCTCCACGAAGGCGTCGGCCTTGATCCGGCCGAACATCAGCTCGTTGGTGGCCGTACGGGCCTCCGTGTCGAGCTCCTTGTACCAGCCGTCGAAGTACAGGTTGAACACGTCCTGGCCGGCGGCCTTGAGCGCGCTCTGCGAGCTGGCCACGCCGGGCGGGAAGGCGAAACCCTCCGAGCCGGCGGTGACCACGGTCGGGGCCTTGACCACCTCGGTGAAGCCCTTCGCGCCGGCCACCGAGAGCATCTGGCGCATGTACTCCAGGCCGCCCTTGGGGTTCTTGCTCTTGGCCGAGACGAAGTAGCCCTCACCGGCCGTCGCCCGCAGCGCCGTCGCCGGCAGCTTGTCCGAGGCGGACAGGCTCGGCACCGGCATGAGCTGGTACTCGAAGCCGGACGGCGTGTCCTTCTTCTGCTCGCCCTCCAGCCAGTCGCCGCTGGGGTAGAACGCGAGCTTGTACTGGTTCTGCCGCAGCTGCACGTCGGTGTGCTTGAGCCCCTCGAAGCTCTTGTCGACGTACTTGGCGCCGATCTCGGCCCACGCCTCGGCGGCCTGCTTGACCGCGTCCTGCTGCCAGGCGCCGTCCTCCAGGTTGTCGATGTTCTTCAGCACGTCCGTGCCGCCGATCTTCGCCGCGTGGGTGAGGATCACGTTCCACTGGTAGTACGCGGCGTTCGCCCCCGCGTAGCCGTACGGGGTGATGCCCTTGGCCTTGATCTTGTCGAGCAGGGCGGTGAACTCCGACCAGTCCTTCGCCGGCGCCCAGCCGTTGTCCTTGAACAGCTTGCCGGAGTACCAGATGCCGAAGACGGTGGAGACGTAGTACAGGACGTACGGCTTGCCGTTGAACGACCCGGCCTCGATGGTGCCCGGCACCACGGTGTCGCGGACCTTCTTGTTGGGGTCGTCGACCGACGGGGCGTCCCACAGCTCGGTGAGGTCCTGAAGCTGACCGTCGGCGACCAGGGCGCCGAAGTCCATCAGCTTCTCGCCGGAGTTGTTGACGAACTCCGGCGGGTTGCCCGAGGCGAAGCGCGGCTGGAGCACCGTGGACACGGCCTGGGTCGACTGGTGCTTGACCTCGGCCTTCGGGAACGCCTTCTTGTACAGCGGCTGGTGCACGTCGGTGGCGTACTTCTCGCCGTAGCCACCGTTGAAGATGACCACCTCGATCGCGGCGTCCTCGGCGACGCCGAGCGGGTTGGTGGCGCTCTTGGTGCCGCCGGCGACCTGCTCGTTCTTCTCGTCGCCGCCGCTGGTCGCGCAGGCGCTCAGCAGGCCGGCGGCCGGGGTGGCAAGCAGGCCCACCGCGGCGGCCCGACGCAGCACGGTCCGGCGGCTCAGGTCGGCCGGGTTGTCGGGGGTAATCGACATCGTCGTCTCTCCTTGTGTGTTCGGGTCAGGCGGTGCGCCGGAGGCGCCCGGCGTACCGCGACTCGAGGGCGTGGTTGTGCTCGTCCCCGCCGGGGACGTTGGCGGAGAGGTAGATAGGGGGTACCTCCCCGGCCTGGTGGAACCGTCGTACGACCTCGGCGGTCAGCAGCTGCGCCAGCAGCGCCGCGGTGACCGAGGAGACCGCACAGACCGCGCCGCCGCCCTCGAGCGGCAGCAGTGCGTCGCCGTACGGCGCGCCGTTGTCCAGCACGACGTCGGCGAGGTCGGCGAGTCGCCGGCCGGACGGGTGCCGTGGGGCGACCCGTGCGGTGTGCGCGACCGAGGTGACCGCGATCAGCGGGTGGCCGCGTCCGGTGACCAGCGCCGCCAGCTCGACCACCGAGCCGTTGATGCCGGACTGGGACGCCACCACGAACACGTCGCGCGGCTGCGGGGCCGCCAGCGCGTAGAGCTGGTGGGCGACGGCGGGGTCGCGCTCCAGCTTCGGGTCGGCGAGCACGTCGCGCGGGGCGTCGCCGTGCAGCACCAGGTCGTGCAGGGAGAGCCGGTTGGTGGGCACCAGCCCGCCGGCGCGGGCGACCAGCTCCGCGGCGAACGCCTCGGAGTGACCGGCGCCGAAGGCCTGGAGCACCCCGCCGGCGCGCAGGCTGGTGGTGATCAGGTCGGCGGCGGCGCCGATCCCGTCGGCGCTGGCGTCGACGAGCCGGTCGAGCACCGGACGGACGGCGTCGGCGTACCCCTGTGCACTGATCATGCGGTGGCCCCCTTCGCGGCCTTGTGCCCGTCGACGGCCTGGGCGGTACGCCGGAAGGCCGCGTGGGCGCGGTCGTGGGTGCGCTGGGCGACGGCGATGTAGAGCAGGTCGAGCACGACCAGCTGCGGGTGCCGGGCGGAGAGCGCGTCGGGGCGGAAGGTGGTGGCCTGGCTGGCGGTGAGCAGCACGATGTCGGCCAGCTCGGCCAGCGGCGAGCGGGGGAACCCGGTCAGCGCCACGGTGGTCGCGCCCCGGCTGCCGGCCTCGGCGAGCATCTCGATGGTCTCCCGGGTCTGGCCGGTGTGCGAGATGCCGAGCGCCACGTCGCCCTGGCGCAGCAGGGCCGCGCTGGCGAGGCCCTCGTGCACGTCGTTCCAGGCCCAGGCCGCCACCCCGATGCGGTGCAGGCTGAACTGCATCTCCTCGCCGACCAGGGCGCTGCCGCTGGCCCCGAAGATGTTCACCCGCGACGCCCCGGCGATGGCGACGGCGGCCCGTTCCACCTCGGCGAGGTCGAGCAGGGCGGCGGTGTCGTGCATGGCGCGGGTGTCGGCGGCCATGATCTGGTCGAGCACCCGGGAGAGGGGGTCGCTCGGCTGGATCTCGCGTCCGATGTCGACGGTCCAGCCCGCCGAGCGGGCCCGGCCGGTCTCGGCGGCGATGCCGAGTCGCAGGTCGGCGTAGCCGTCGAAGCCCATCGCCCGGCAGAAGCGGGTGATCGTCGCCGGGGAGGTGCCGCTGCGCTCGGCCAGCTCCACGATGGTCGCCCGGGCGGCCGCCTCCGGGTCGCTGAGCACGTGCTCGGCGACGCGGCGCAGTGCCCCCGTCAGCTCGCCCGCGCCGGCCCGGACCCGGGCCAGCACTCCGTCGGAGCCGACCCCGAGCGTCCCCCGCCGGTCGACCGCGCCGGCGTCGACCACCGCGGTCCCCGCGGAGGTGTCCACCTCGTGATCAACCATGGGGCACCTTTCGGAAAAGAGTGTTAACTGTTAGTGGTAAAAGTTCTTACTGAAAGCCCCTCCGTGTCAAGACCGTGGGCGAAGTTTTCAAACTGTTACCTGGCGCACAGCCGGGGAACCCGCCCGCCCCTTGCCGGCCGCCGCCGGGCCGACCAGCATGAACGCGGCGTCGATCGAAGGGTGGGTGCGGATGTCCGGCAGCGTCGTGGTCGGTCTCGACGTCGGAGGTACGTCCACCCGGGCGACCGCCCTCGCCCTGGACGGGCGGCGGCTGGGCAGCGGCCGGGCGGGCGGCGGAAACCCCACCAGCCACGGCGCCGAGCGGGCCGCCGGCGAGCTGCTGGCCGCCCTGCGGGAGGCGCTCGCCGACGTCGATCCCGCCCGGGTGCGGGGCGGCACGATCGGGCTGGCCGGAGCGGGCCGGCTGCTCGCCGACCCGGCGGGCCGCGACGCCTTCGACCGGGCCTGGCGCGACGCCGGCCTGCGCTGCCCGTACGCGGTGCACGGCGACGCGCTGGTCGCGTACGCCTCGGGCACCGCCAGCCCCGACGGCACGGTGCTCATCGCCGGCACCGGGGCGATCGCCGCCCGGGTCCGCGAGCTACGGCTGGACCGGGTCGCCGACGGTCACGGCTGGCTGCTCGGCGACGCGGGCTCCGGCTTCTGGCTGGGCCGCGAGGCGGTCCGCCGGCTGCTGGCCGACCTCGACCGGGGGCACGCGCCGGGCCGGCTGGCGACGGGGGTGCTCACCGAACTGCTCGGCTCCGCCGAGGTGGCGGCCCGCCCCCGGGACACCGTCGACGCCCTGGTCCAGGCGGTGACCCGACGGCCCCCCGTGGAACTGGCCCGGCTCGCGCCCCTCGTGGTCGCCGCCGCCGTCGACGGCGAGCCGGTCGCCGGCGGGCTGATCGACGAGGCCGCGGCGCACCTGGCCGAGAGCGCCGCGCGGATCCGCCCGGCCGGCGACGCCTCCCCGATCGTGCTCGGCGGCGGCCTGCTGACCGGCGACACCCCGCTCGCCGCGGCGGTGCGGGCCCAGGTCGGCCGGCAGTGGCCGGACGCACCGCTGCACTCGGCCGGCGACGGCGCCGCCGCGGCGGCGTGGCTCGCCGCGCTCGACCTGCCCGAGGTGACCGATCCAGTGGCGACGCACCGTCGACTGGTTCCCGTACCGCCGGCCTGAAATCCGGCGCGAGGCACTCACCGACCGGTGGCAGCCGTCCTGGAGCGACGAAGCAGTGGCATAAATGGAATGCATCAGAGGCGTGAATTGCACGGGAGAACCCGGAGCATGACAATCATGCTCCGGGTTCACAGCCCTGCCGATAGCGTCAATGCGGTGCCCGGTATGGCAAATAGTTGAGACAATTATCCGGCAAGCCCGCTTCCCGGAAGGAAATTGACTACTCCACCTCGGTGAGCGCCCGGATGGCCCAGTCGCCAGCGGCGCAGTAGGCCCGCGAAGTACCTGAGGTTTTCCAAGGGCCGTTGGAGTAGTAAGTGTTAGTGCCCATATCGCACTCGACCCGAGCCCGGAACCGATTGGCGTTCCAGCAGTGCGAGTCACTGTAGGTGCTGTAGAGCCAGGTCGAGCAGGTGGCAGCGACTCCTATCTCACCAACCTGCTGGACTGACGTGGACACCGACACTTCGGCCGCCTGAGCCGGAGTGGCAACGACCAGAGCGGTCGCCAGCGACAACCCGGCCAGGACTCCGGCCATGGAGATTCTGCGGTTCAATTCAAGCCTCCCGTAGATGAACCTGGACACTGGAATGAGCCTAACAGAATCGACCTATAGCCGTAACCCCCCGTCAATACCTCGCACTCCTGAGCCATTTTTCATCGACTATTTGAGCTGGCCGGCGGTCAGGCCGGACTGAACCTGGCGCTGGAAGAGGATGTAGACCAGCAGCACCGGAATCACCGCGATGGTCAGACCGGCGAAGAGTTGCGCGTAGTCGCCGGCGTAGCCCTGGTTGACCGAGAGCGCGGCGAGCCCCTGGGCCAGCACCCACTTGGACTCGTCGCCCTGCATGAGCACCTGGGGCAGCAGGAACTGGTTCCAGTGTTGGAGGAAGTTGAAGATGGCGACGCTGATCAGTCCCGGACGCGCCATCGGCAGCATCACCTGGAAGAACAACCGGAAGTGGCCGCAGCCGTCGACCAGGGCCGCCTCCGCGACGGCGGTGGGCAGGGTGCGGAAGAAGGCGGTCAGGAAGAACACCGTGAACGGCAGCGAGTAGGCCGCGTACACCAGGATGAGACCCGTCCAGGTGCCGAACAGGCCGGCGTTGCGCACCACGAAGAACAGCGGCACCAGGGCGAGGAAGACGGGGAACATCAGCCCGCCGACGAACAGGTAGTAGACGACCTGCTTGCCTCGGAACTCGTAGCGGGCGAAGACGTACGCGGCGGTGGCCCCCATCAGCATGGTCAGGGTGACCGAGCCCGCGACCACCACCAGGCTGTTGAGGAAGTACTGGCCGATGTGCGCACCGCTCCACGCCCGCGACCAGTTGTCGAAGCGCAGCGCGCCGGGCAGCGACCACGGGTCGGCCAGGATCTCCGCGTTGCTCTTGAACGAGCTGATGAACATCCAGAGCAGCGGCAGTACGGTCAGCGCGCCCCAGAACAGCAGGAAGCCGTGCGACAGCACGTTGGCGACGCCGAGTTCGCGGCGCACCGGGCGGTCAGCGGGGGCGGAGGGCTCGCGGGGCAGCGCCACGGGGGCGGGCTTGTCCAGAGTCGTCACGAGTACTCGATCCTGTCTCGCTTGCTGGCCCGCAACGCCAGCACCGCCACCGTGAGGGTCAGGAAGAACATCACCACGCCGATCGCCGAGGCGTAGCCGAACTTGGTCTCGCTGCCGAACGCCGTGTCGTACATCCGCACGCCGATGACGTCGGTGGAGAAGTTGGGGCCGCCGTTGGTCATCAACTGCACCAGGATGAACCCGTCCAGGGCGAAGATGGCCAGGTAGACCCAGGCGACCTGGACGGTGTCCCACAGCAGCGGGATGGTCACCTTCCACAGCGTGGTCAGCCGGGAGGCGCCGTCGAGCATGACGGCCTCGTAGATCTCCTTGGGGATGGCCGACATGGCCGCGCCGAAGAGCACCACGTAGAAGCCCACGTTGCTCCAGATCATCACCGCGAGGACGCACCAGAAGGCGGTCCTCGGATCACCCAGCCAGGTGGGCGCGCCCAGACCGACGCTGTTCAGGGCGCTGGTGAGCAGGCCCTTGTTCGGGTGGTAGACCTCCTTCCACAGCAGCGCGATGATGACGACCGAGAGGACCTGGGGGAAGAAGTAGACCGTGCGGTAGAACGACGAGCCGCGTACCCCGCTGACCCCCGCCCGCCCCTTGCGCCCGCCCATGTTGAGCATGGCGGCGAAGAAGAGGCCGAGCACGATCGTCAGCACCGGGATGAGCGCCAGCAGGATCGCGTTGTTCTTCAGCGCGTTCCAGAAATAGTCGTCGTTCCACAGCGTCTTGAAGTTCGCCAGCCCGACGGAGTTGGCGTCGGCGGAGTAGCCGAGCCAGTCGGTCGTGGAGATCTGGAACGCCTGGAGGTACGGCGACACGACGAAGACGACGTAGAGCAACACCGGCGGCACCAGGAAGGTGACGATCAGCGGGTACTTGCCATGTCTCACGATGAGGTCCTACCTCTTCAGCGTCGGCCCGGTGGGAGCGGGACGCCCCCGCCCCCACCGGCCGGGATGTCAGACGGCCCGCTTGTACTTCTTGATCGAGCTGTCCTGGGCGATCGAGTCCGCGCCCTTCTGGCACTGGTCGAGGAACTCCGCCGGGCCGATCCGTCCGCTGAAGAACTCGCCGCACGCAGCGTCGACAAGGTTCTTCTCCAGCTTCCGATAGAAGTTGGGGTAGACCCAGTTGAAGCCGTTGGCGCCGGAGGCGTCGAGCGCCTTCACCACCGTGCCCAGGCCGAACGGCAGCTCGACGCCCTCGCTGGCGCCGGCCACCACGGTCAGGCTGGAGACCTTCTTGGTGAAGTCCTGCGCGCCCTTCTTGGAAAGCATGTGCCGGAAGTACTCCAGGCCACCGGCGATGTTCTTGGCCTTGGCCGGCACCATGAACGGCTCACCGGCGGTGCCCCGGATCGCCTCGAACGGCAGCTTGTCGCCGCTGCCCAGGCTCGGCGTCGGCTGGACGGTCATGTTGAAGCCCTCGGGGGTGACGTTCTTCTGCTCGCTCTCCAGCCAGGAACCGCAGGAGATGAAGGCCGCCTTGCCCTGGCACCATGCGGTCTGCGACTGCTTGTGGTCGAGGCCGGGCGAGCCCTCGAGGATGTACTTGTCCTTGACGATCTGGTGCCAGGCGTCGGCCGCGGTCTTCATCGCGTCGGACTTCCAGGCGTTGGGCTCCAGGTTGTCGATCGCGGTGGCGACCGAGGGGCCGCCGAACTTGATGGCGGTCGAGATGACCGGCCAGCTCATGTAGCGCGGGTGCGCGCCCGCGTACGTCCAGGGGGCGATGCCGGCGGCCTTGATCTGCTTGCACAGCGCGATGTGCTCGTCCCAGGTCTTGGCGTACTCCCACTTGCGCTCGGCGAAGAGCTTGGTGGAGTGCCAGATGCCGTAGACGGTGTAGGTGTAGTTCATCACCAGGAACTTGCCGTCGTACGAGCCGACCTCGACGGCGCCCGGCAGCAGCGTGTCCTTGACCGTCTTGCCCGGAATGTCGAGGCTCGGGGCGGCGAGCAGCTCGCCCAGGTCGGCGATGGCGTTCTGCGACACCAGCCCGTTGAAGTCGATCTGGTTGGCGCCGGAGTTGTTGACGACGTCCGGCGGGGTGTTGTCGACGAAGCGCGGCTGGAGCGTCTTCGCGATCTCCTGCGTCGCCGAGTGGTTGATCTTCGCCTTCGGGTATTTCTCGGTGTACATGGCCTCGTGGGCCTTCGCGTACTCCTCGCCGAAGCCGCCGTTGAAGATCACCACCTCGAGGGGGGCGTCCTCCTTGACACCGAGCGGGTTCTGCTCGCTCTTGGTGCCCTTGTAGGTGCCGGCGTCGCCCTTGTCGTCGTCGCCACCGCCCGTGGCGCAGCCGGCCAGCAGGCCGGCGGCGGGGGTGGCCAGGAGGCCGGCGGCGGCGGTACGCCGCAGGATGTCACGCCTGTTCATGGGTCTCTCCTCGGATCGGTCCGGGCGGGCGCCGGATGGGGGATGGCGACCGCCGCACGAGGCGCAGGGGGAATTTGTCTTCAGTTGGCAAACTGTTGCTGAAGAATTTCTACGGCAGGAGGGCGCGGACTTCAACCCCCGGGGACCGAACCGTTATCAGCACCGGCCAGCCCGCGCCTGACGTACCCTCGGGGCCATGCGCCGCCTGCGGCAACTCGCCGCGCGCACCCCCGCTGGTCGGCAACGCTACGTCGACCTGCTCCGGGCGCTCGCCATCGGCATGGTCGTTCTCGGCCACTGGGCGGTCGCCGCGATCGGCGAGGACGCCGCCGGCCGGCCGACGGGACGCTCCGCGCTGCCCGATCTGCCGTGGGCGTACCCGCTCACCTGGATCGCCCAGGTCATGCCGATCTTCTTCCTGGTCGGCGGGTACGCCAACGCCGCCTCGCTGACCGCCCGCCGGGCCGCCGGCGTCGACGCCACCGCCTGGCTGCTGGGCCGGGGCGCCCGGCTGCTGCGCCCCACGACCGCGCTGCTGCTGGTGATCGCCGCAGCGGCCGCGCTCGCGTCGCTCGTCGGCGTCGCGGCGACGCTGGTGCGTACGGTCGCGTGGTTCGCCACGATCCCGCTCTGGTTCCTCGCCGCCTACCTGATCGTGGTGCCGCTTACCCCGGCCGTGCTCGCCCTGCACCGGCGCTTCGGCCTGCTCGTGCCGGCGGCGCTGGCCGCGCTGGTCGTCGCCGGGGACGTGGGGCGGGCGCTGGGCCCGGCCGAACTGGCGCTGCCGAACTACGTCTTCGGCTGGCTGGCCGTGCACCAGCTCGGCATCGCCTGGCGCGACGCCGACGCCGGGCGTCACGACGCCCACCCGGGCGCGGCGGGCGGGCACCCGCCGCGCCCCGCGTCCGCGCGCGACCGGGCGCGGGAACGTCGGCTGCCGCTGTCGCGCCGCGCGGGCGCGGCGGCGCTGCTGGGCGGGCTGGCGGCGACGGTGCTGCTGACCACCGTCGGACCGTACCCGGTGAGCATGCTCAACGTGCCGGGCGAGCGGCTGGACAACGCGGCCCCGCCCAGCCTGGCCCTGCTGACGCTGACCGTCGCCCAGTTCGGGCTGATCCTGCTGCTGCGCGACCCGGCGGAGCGCTGGCTGCGCCGCCCCCGCCCGTGGCAGGTGGTGATCGCGGTGAACGCCGTCGTGCTCACCGTCTTCCTCTGGCACCTCAGCGCGGCGATCCTGCTGGTGGGGGCGCTGGACGCGGCCGGGGTGCTGCCGACCCCGCCGGTCGGGTCGGCCGCCTGGCTGGCCTGGCGGGTGCCCTGGGTGCTGATGCTGACCGTGGTGCTGGCCGCCCTGGTCGCCGTCTTCGGCCCCGTCGAGGCCCGCACCGGCCGCGCCGGGCAGGGCCGGACCGACGGCGACGCACGCGGCGGCGGCGCCGATCGCGACGGGAACGGCCGGCGGGCCCACCGCGCCGGGCAGGGTCGGCGGGCCGGCGGCGCGGCCGCGTCGGGCCGCACGCCGGCCGACCCCGGGTGGCGGGCCACCGCGCGCAGCGCGCTCACCGCCGCCGGTTTCGCCGCCGTGGTGTACGCCCTGGTGGTCAACGCCCAGACGCCGAGGTCGGCGCCCGAGCCGCTGGGGCTGCCGGCGGCGGCGCTGGTGGCGTACCTGGTCGGTGCCGGCACCCTGCGCCTGCTCAGGTCTGGGTGGGGAAGCCGAGGTTGACCCCGCCGTGCCGGGGGTCCGGCCAGCGGCTGGTGACCACCTTGCCCCGGGTGAAGAAGCGCACCCCGTCCTCGCCGTGCGCGTGCAGGTCGCCGAAGAGCGAGGCCTTCCAGCCGCCGAAGGAGTAGTAGGCCATCGGCACCGGGATCGGCACGTTGACGCCGACCATGCCGACCTCCACCTCGTGCTGGTAGCGCCGGGCCGCGCCGCCGTCGTTGGTGAAGATCGCCGTGCCGTTGCCGTACGGGTTGGCGTTGACCAGTTCCACCGCCTCGTCGTACGAGCCGACGCGCACCACGCCGAGCACCGGGCCGAAGATCTCGTCGGTGTAGATCGACATGTCCGGGGTGACGTGGTCGAACAACGTCGGGCCCAGCCAGAACCCGTCGGCGTCGCCGTCCGGCTCGACGTCGCGGCCGTCCACCACCGGCACCGCGCCCGCGGCCACCCCCGCCTCGACGTACGACCGCACCCGGGCGACGTGCGCGGCGGTGACCAGCGGGCCCATGTCGCAGCCGCGCCGGCCGTCGCCGGTGCGCAGCCGGCACATCCGCTCGGCGATCCGGGCCACCAGGGCGTCGGCGACCGGCTCCACCGCGACCAGGGCCGAGATCGCCATGCACCGCTCCCCCGCCGAGCCGAACCCCGCGTTGACCGCCGCGTCGGCGGCCAGGTCCAGGTCGGCGTCGGGCAGCACCACCATGTGGTTCTTCGCCCCGCCCAGGGCCTGCACCCGCTTGCCGGCGGCGGTGCCGCGCTGGTGGACGTACCGGGCGACGGGGGTGGAGCCGACGAACGAGACGGCCTTCACGCCCGGATGCTCCAGCAGCGCGTCCACGGCCTCGGCGTCGCCGTTGACCACGTTGAGGACCCCGTCGGGCAGGCCCGCCTCGGCGAACCACCGCGCCAGCAGCAGCGCCGCGCCCGGGTCCTTCTCGCTCGGCTTGAGCACCACCGCGTTGCCGCAGCCCACCGCGATCGGCAGGAACCACAGCGGCACCATCGCCGGGAAGTTGAACGGGGAGATCACCGCGACGACGCCGAGCGGCTGCCGCAGGGTGTACGAGTCGACCTCGGTGGAGACGTTCTCGCTGAATCCGCCGCGCAGCGCCGAGGGGATGCCGCAGGCGTACTCGATGATCTCCAGGCCGCGTTGCACCTCGCCGGCGGCGTCGGCGAGCACCTTGCCGTGCTCGGCGGTGATCACCTCGGCGAGCTGGTCCCGCCGCGCGTGCACCAGCTCCCGGAAGGCGAACAGCACGGCCGTCCGTCTGGCCAGCGACGCGTCCCGCCAGAGCCGGGCCGCGCGCCCGGCGGCCTCCACCGCCACCGCGACGTCCGCCGCCGAGGCCAGCTCCACCCGGGCCGTACGCCGACCGGTCGCCGGGTCGAAGACGTCCCCGTGCCGTCCGGACGAGCCGCTGAACGGCTTGCCGTCGACGAAGTGCCCGATGACGTCCACGTCGTGCTCCGGCGCGCTCACGCCGCCACCCCCGCCGCCACGTGGGAGCCGGAGACCAGCTCGATCGGCTCGTCGTGGTTGAGCGGCATCCAGGACGGAAGCACGGCCCGGTGTCGGGCGGGCAGATCGTCGGTGGTCATCGTCGCACCCTCTCAGCGGCGTTCGCGGTAACCGCACGCTGCCACCACCCGGCGGCGGGGACAAGGGTCGGTGTGCCCCCGGCTCGGCGGCCGCCCGACAGTCGTCGCCCCGGGCGGCGACGACCCGCCCGGGCGCCGGCCCGGCCGCCGGTACGATCCGGCGGTGCAGACCGGTGAGGTGGCGCTCCCGAGCGGCGCGGCGGGCACGAGCGCCGAGGCGATCACGGCCGGCGTACGGGCCTGGGTGGGCTCGGCGCCGCTGCGCGGCCTCGTCGGGCACTTCGGCGGCGACTGGCCGGACGGGGACCTGGCGGCGACGCTGGCCCGGCTCGACGACTTCTCGGCCCGGCACTGGGACTTCCGGGGTGGCCGCGAGCGCCCGGACGCCCGGGAGCCGGCCTTCGACCCGGCCACCGCGCGGCTGGTCCTCGCCACCGCCGCCGCGCTCGGCATGGTGCGTCCGGCGGTGCCGGCCCGGCCGCGCTACGCCCACCTGGTCGTGCTCGGCGGGTTGGCGCACGCCTGCCAGCGCCGGGTCGCGTACGCGGCGCACCTGCTGCGCTCCGGCACCCGGGTCACCGGCGAGGTGGCGGTGCTGGGCAGCTTCCGCCCCCTGTCCGAGGTGGAGTGCCGGGCCCTGGACGCGGCCGGCGTACCGCCCTGCGACACGGAGGTGGCGGCGCTGGACGCCGCGGTGCGGCGCGAGTTCGCGGTGGCCGCCCCGGCCGAGGACGACGGTCGCGACGCCGGGCACCCGCACCACTCCTGGTCGTCGCGCACGTACCGGCCGGCGGGCGGCCCGCCGGTGCGGGTGCTGGCGGCGCCGTCCAGCGATCCGGCGCGGCGCCGCGCGCACACCGCCGACACCCAGCGGTTCTGGGCCGAGCACGTCCGCCTGCGCGCCGGCGATCCGGTGCTGACGGTGACCGCGCCGATCTACGTGCCGTTCCAGCACTGCGACGCGCTACGCACCCTCGCCGGGCCGTACGGCTGCGCGATCGAGACCGTCGGCGTCGACCCGGCCCTGCCCGACGTGGCCGGGCTGCCCGAGCCGGCGCTCACCCCGGGCCGCTACCTCCAGGAGATCCGCTCGGCCATCCGGTCGATGCGCGCCCTGCACGCGACGCTGAGCGACGGCTGGTCGGCGCACGGCCGGGGGCCGACGCGCGACGCAGCGCCGCACGCCGGCCCGGTGGGGCGCGGTCAGTTGACGTAGACGGGGCTATTGCCCTTGGTGGCGTCGCGCACCGGCGAGTACGCCGCGGAGAAGTACGCCGTGCCGAAGCAGAGGCTGGGGCCGGAGAACTTCGTGAGCGTCTGGTTGGTGAAGGTGATCGAGTTGTTCGCGTTGGTCGCCGTGCCGGTCAGGCTGTTGGTGCCGGTCCGGTACACGCAGGTGATCGTGCCGAGCAGCGAGTTCAGCACGACGGTGCTCTGGATCGGCGCCGTCGCCGTACCGCTGATCTTGACCACGCCGGCGCTGGTGACCGAGGTCGCGTACGGCAGGTTCTGGACGGTCACGCTCTGCACCCCGGTGGTGCCGATGACGTTGGTGGTGCAGCTGGTGAATGACTGTGCGGTCAGGCTCTCGGTGGCGGTGCCCGGGGCCGCCGGGTTGCTCAGCACCTTGGCGCTGAAGCTGGATACGGCGCACTTCACGCCGGTGGTGCCCGTGGCGGAGGAGTAGAAGGTGGCGTTGGTGCCGGTCCTGAGGCTGGCCTGGATCACGTCGTTGACGGCGACGGCGGTGCCACCCGGCGTCGGGTAGGTCAGCACGTTGTTGGCGAGCGGTGTCGGGGCGGCGGCGGAGCCCGGGGCGGCGCCGAGACCGGTCAGCAGCGCGAGGGTGGCGAGACCCACGCCGATTCGTCCGTACCTGAGCATGGCTCTTCCTTTCGGGGGACGGGGGTGATCCACGTGGCGCGGGCGTAGGTGTCCGCGCGGGCGTCGGGGGCCGTCACGTCGCGGACGGCGGTGGAGGATGCCGGGCGGCCGTCGGGCCGGGCGGCGGTGGCGGTGGTGTCGCGACGTCAGCGGGCAGGGCGGCGTGGTGTGCCGCGGCGTAGCGGCGTCACCTGCGTCTTTCCGGCCTTGGGAGGGCGCTCCTGTTCCGCGATAATGGCGGCCATCGGACCCTCCTTCGACGAGTCGAAGGGTGACCATCCGGAAGATCACCCAAGGTAATGGGATCCCGACTGAGCGTGCAGAAAGTTATAAACCCCGGAGGGTCGTAAAGTCAATCGAATCGAGAGGTGGGTACGTTGACCACGCCGCGCCGCCCGCATCCGGCGCCCCTGCCGGGCGCACGACCCGGCCGCGACCCCGACCGCGCGATCAAGCGCGGCCCGCGCCGGCTCTCCGCCGAGGCGGTGGCCGCCACCCAGCGGGACCGCCTCTTCGACGGGCTCGTGCGGGAGGTGGCGACGAAGGGCTACGACAACGCGCGGGTCACCGACATCTGCCACGCCGCCGGGGTGACCCGGCCGGCCTTCTACGCCCTCTTCAACGGCAAGGAGGACGCCTTCCTCGCCGCATACCGGCACGGCATCGCCGTGCTGTCGCAGCTCATGGAGAGCGCCTACCGCGAGGCCGGACCGGCGTGGTCCGACGCCGCCCGCGCCGCGCTGCGCACCCTGCTGGAGGTGCTGGCGAGCGTGCCCGCCTTCGCCCGCATGGCGCTCGTCGAGGTGGACGCGGCCGGCCCGGACGCCCGCCGGGAGCGCGACGCGCTGCTCCTCAGCTTCCGCCGGTTCTTCGCCGACGCCGGCCCCGGCCCGACGGCCGTGGACGTGGACCGCGACGCGCTGGTGTCCACCGTGGTCGGCGGGATCCACGGCACCGTGCGCAGCTGGGTGGCCCGGGGCCGGGCGGCGGAGCTGCCGCAGTTGCTGCCGGTGCTCACCTACGCGGCCACCGCGCCCTTCCTCGGCCCCGACGACGCGGCCCGGGCGACGCGGCTGGCCCGCCCGGCCGACGGACCGGGCACGACCGCGCCGTGCGCGCCGACCGGCGAGGCGGCCGCGCTCCCCTGACGCCTGGTCGAAAACCGCAGCGGTTTTTCACTTTGGCCGCATTTGGCAGATACCGCCTCAACCAGTCCCCACCAGCCGTTGACCAGCCATTTACTCGGCGGTAACTTCAGCCTGCGCAAACGCTCAAGCCGATTTCCCATTGTCGTGGATGAATTGATCTCGAAAGGGAGCCGTCATGTCGGAGCAGATCGCACCGGTCGAACCCGATCCGCCGCGCAGCGGCGTGCGCTGGCGCCGGTTCGCCGTCACGCTGGGCACCGTCGTCGCGGGCGCCGCCGGCATGGTCGTGCTGACCGCCCAGGGCGTGTTGGGCGCCCAGTTCGCCATCTCCGGCATGCCGTTCACCGTCACCGCCGACAAGCTCACCGGCACGGGATTCGAGCAGTTCGCCACCCTCGACCAGATGATCCCGGACAGCCCCAACCAGGGCGACACCGGCGGTCAGGTGCTGGTGATCGTGTCGGCGATCGACAAGGCCGAGCTGACCAACCTCTGCCAGAGCATCAACCTGGGCGGCGTGTATCTGAAGATCACCGCCGGCGGCGACGGCAAGCCGGTCACCGCCCGCACCCTGGTCGTCGACGGCGACGAGGTCGCCGGCAACGCCTCGTTCCGGAACATCAACGTCGGGCAGGACGCCAGCACCCTCGACCAGGTGCCCGGCGTGAAGGGCAACCCCGGCGTCTTCGCCCAGCAGGCCGACACGGTGACCATCACCAACCTGCGGCAGAACAACTACGCCACCACGGCGGCCGTGTTCAACCTGCCCAACCTGCGCATGGCGTTCACCTCCGACGGATGCTGACGTGACCGCCGGACGACACCACCCGGTGCCGGCCGCCCGCCGACCCGGCGGGCGCTGGCGCCGCTGGCGGCGGGGCCGCCCGTTCACCGCCGGCGTACTCATCGCGCTCGGCGGCGTGGAGATGCTCGTGACCCTGCGCGCGCCGCTCGGGGTGCTGCTGCACGTCGGGCCGCAGGGGCTGGCCGCGTACCTGGTGCCGGCCGTCCTGGTGCTCTGCGGGGTGCTGCTGATCGCCACGCCGCAGCAGCGGGTCTTCTACGCCGTGCTGTCGCTGCTGCTCGGGCTGGTCTCCTGGTTGACCTCGAACCTCGGCGGCTTCCTGATCGGGATGCTGCTGACCCTGGTCGGCGGGGCCCTCGCCTTCGCCTGGACGCCCGACAAGCGGCGCGAACCGGCCGGCGCCGCCGCGACGCCCCCGGCAACCGGGCCGGAGACCACGGACGAGGACGACGACAGGGACGCCGGCACCGCGCTGCTGCCGGGCGCGCGTACGCCGGACCCGACGCCGGCCGACCGGGGCTGAGTCAGCCGGCGGTGTCGCGTACGGCCTGGGCGAAGACCTCGGAGCGGTGCTCGAAGTTACGGAACCGCCCGTAGCTCGGCGCGGCCGGAGAGAGCAGCACCACCCCGTCGGCCGGGGTCAGCTCGCGGGCCAGCCGGACGGCGGCGACCAGGTCGTCGACCACCTCGGTGCGCACCTTCGGCAGCCCGGCGAGCGCCTCGACGATCCGGGCGCCGCTGTCGGGGATGCCGAGCACGGTGAGCTCGCGCTCCGCGAGGTGCTCGCGCAGCGGCGTGTAGTCCAGGCCCCGGTCGGTGCCGCCGACGATCACCGTCAACGGCCGCCCCTCGTACGCGTCGATGGCGTGCATGGCCGCGTACGGGCTGGTGGCGAGGGTGTCGTCGACGAAGGTCAGGCCGGACGGGTCGGCGATCTCGGTGAGCCGGTGGGCCAGCCCCTGGAATCCGGCGACCGCCACGGCCAGGGTGTCCTTGCGGGCCACCACGTCGACGCCGAGCGCGTCGAGCACGGCGAGGGCCACGCAGAGGTTGCCCTCGTTGTGCCGGCCCACGAGCGGCAGCACGGCGCGCGGGAACAGCGGCCGGTCGCCGAGGTGGAACCAGGGCGTACCGTCCGCGCCGCCGGCCACGTGGACGGTGTCCGGCAGGCCGGCGCGTACCGCCGCGCGGTCGCCCAGTTCGAGGGCGAGCCTCGGGTCGGCGCCGTTGACCACCACGGTCCGCGGCCCGTGCGCCAGCAGGTTGAGCTTGTCGCGGTAGTACTCGCGCTCGCCGCCGTGCGCGTCGAGGTGCTCGGGGAAGAGCGAGGTGACCACCGCCACGCGCGGCGAGTCCGTCAGGTCGCTGCACTGGTAGCTGGAGAGCTCCAGCACGTACAGCTCCGCCTCCGGCAGGTCCAGCGTCGGCACGCCGATGTTGCCGCCGAAGACGTTCGGTCGGTCCACGGCGGCGAGCAGGTGGCTGATCAGGCTGGACGTGGTGCTCTTGCCCTTGCTGCCGGTGACGCCGACCGTACGGGCGGCGTGGTCGGCCATCCACAGCGCCGTGCCCTGGGTCACGGTCGCGCCGCGCCGGCGCAGCTCGACCAGCCACGGGTGGGTCTGCGGCACGCCGGGCGAACGGACCACCACGTCGGCGGCGGCCAGCCGGGCGAAGCCCTCCTCGCCGGTGACCAGCGGCGCCGCCTCGGCCAGGGGCCCCTCCCAGGGCAGGCTGAGGAAGTTGGCGCTGTCGTCGACGGCGACCAGGTCGGCCGGGCCGTGCGCGGCGATCGCGATCACCGCGGCCCGGCCCTCCCGGCCGGCCCCCCAGACGGCGACGGTACGTCCGCGCAGGTCAGACAGGCGCACTGGCTCTCCTCGGGGGATCTCGACGGTGGGACGGGGGCGGGTCCGCCGCAGCCGGACACGGCCGGACGAACCAGGGCCTAGTATGGCGTGTGCCCAATGAGCAGCTGCGGCGGATGGACGCCTTCACCTTCCCGTCCTACTCGATCGACCTCTCCACCGGGGAGGTGTTGTTCGACTACGCCCTCACCGGCCCCGACGGCGAGCAGCGGTTCACCGAGGTGGTCACCCTCCCCCTGCCGGACGCGCCGCCGTCGGACGAGACCGTGGCGACCCTCGGCCGGGTGCTGGAGCTGCTGCACGTCGTCGCCGGCGTCAGCTACTACAAGGCCGCCGCCCCGCCCCGCCTGGTGCTGCCGGCGCCGCTGGGCACGGCCGCCGCCGAGCTGGTCACCGCCGTCTACACCAAGGGCCTCGCGGAGTACGCGTACCGCAACCAGCTGCCGCACGTGCTCGAACTGCGTCCGGAGGTGCCGGCGGGCGAGGTGTCCGCCCCCCGGGTGTACGACGACTCCGACCGGCGTCCGCTCTCCGCGGTCGGCGGCGGCAAGGACTCCATCGTCAGCCTGGAGGCGCTGCGCCGGGCCGGGTTCGACCCGGTGCCGTTCTCGGTCAACCCCAACCACGTGATCGTCGCGGTGAACGAGGCGTCCGGGCTGGCCCCGCTCGCCGCCCGGCGGCGCATCGACCCGGTGCTGTTCGAGCTGAACGCCGCCGGAGCGCGCAACGGCCACATCCCGGTCACCGCGATCAACTCGCTGATCGCGGTCGCCACGGCGGTGCTGCACGGGCTGGGCCCGGTGGTGATGTCGAACGAGCGGTCCGCGTCGGACCCGAACCTGCTCTGGAACGGCCACGAGATCAACCACCAGTGGTCCAAGGGCGTGGAGGCGGAGGGGCTGCTGCGGGCGGCGCTGGCCGAGCACGCCGGGCTGACCGAGCCGTACTTCTCCCTGCTGCGCTCGCTGTCGGAGCTGCACATCGCCCGCGCGTTCGCCGAGATCGACCGCTACGACGACGTCGTGACCAGCTGCAACGCCGCGTTCAAGCTGCGCGACGCCAGCGAGCGCTGGTGCCGCGACTGCCCGAAGTGCCGGTTCGTCTTCCTGGCCATGGCGCCGTTCATGTCCCGCGAGCGGGTCACCCACATCTTCGGCGGCGACCTGCTCGCCGACTCCTCGCAGATCCCCGGCTACCGGGAGCTGCTCGGCGTGGACGGGCACAAGCCGTTCGAGTGCGTCGGCGAGGTGGAGGAGTCGGTGGTGGCGTTGAGCCTGCTCGCCGAGCAGGACCAGTGGCGCGACGCCCCGGTCGTACGCGCCCTGGTCGACGCGGTTCCGGCGACGGCCTGGTCGGCGGCGGCCACCTCGGACGTCTTCACCCCGGGCGGCCCGAACCACGTCCCCCCGCCGTACGCGAAGGCCCTCACCCCCCTCCCCTGACCGCCCCTCTCCCCGCCCGTCGATCATGAAGTTGTTGCGCTCCGCCTCGGCGTGTCGCGACAACAACCTCATGGTCGACGGGGCAAGGAGGGTCAGGGGGTGCGGATGGCGTCCAGGGCCAGGAGTGCGACGTGGAGGGAGAGGCAGGCCTCCACCGAGTCGAGGTCCACGTCCAGGACGCGGCGGATCCGGGCCAGGCGCTCGTAGAACGCCGGCCGGGACAGGTGCGCCGCGCCGGCCGCCGCCGACTTGTTCCGGCCCTGCTCCAGGTACGCGCGCAGCGTGCCGAGCAACTGCTCCCGGGGGTGCTGCGCGTCGTAGGCGAGCAGCGCGCCGAGTTCCCGCTCGACGAAGGTCTGCAACCGGGGCTCGTCGCGCAGCAGGTGCAGCAGCCCCGCCAGCCCCACGTGCGGCAGCCGGAAGACCGGCAGGTCCCGCCGGTCCCGGCGGGCGGCGTCGGCGATCTGCCGGGCCTCGATCAGCGACCGTCGCGCCTCGCGCAGGCCGGCCACACCCGACCCGGCCGCGACGAGCACCGCCCCGCCCTGCGGCGGCGCACCGTTCGAGCGGGCGGGAGCGTCCGGACGGGTGCGGCGCAGGGCGGTGGCGAACGCGGCCAACGCCCGTTCCTCGGCCGCCGGCTCCGGCAGGGCGAGCAGCACGCCGACCGCCTGGTCGTCGACGGCGCTGGTCAGCCCGGTCAGCTTCGCCTCGCGCAACGCCTGTCCGACGGCCTCGGCCAGGTCCCGCAGGCGCGCCGGGCCGGCCTGCGGGCCAGCCGCGCCGGCCTCCGCCGGGTGGCCGGGCTCCGCGAGCGGGCCGCCCTCCCCTGTCGGGTCGTCGCCGCGATGCCGCACCATGACCCCGACCAGGTGCCGGCGCTCCAGCACCACGCCGAGCGCCCGGGCCCGCAGGGACACCTCGTCGACCGGCAGCGAGTGGTCGAGCAGGGCGGTGAGCAGCGTACGGTGGATCTGCCGCTCCAGGCCCTCGGCGTCGCGCCGGATCAGCCGACCGAGGGCCAGCGTCGAGGCGGCCCGCTCGACCAGGATGGTCAGCCGGGTGGGTGGGGCCATCGGCGGCGCGGCGACGCCGACGGGCGCGCCGCCCTCCTCGCCCGGTTCGAACCCGCGCCGGTCGGCGGCCAGGTCACCCTCGCCCGGCCAGCGCAGCAGCAGCCGGCCCCAGTCCTGCCCCCGGGCGCCGACGGTGGTGACCAGCCAGCCGTTGTCGGCGTCGTACGCGGTCCGTCCCGCCGGCCGGATCCGCCGGGAGTGCTGCTCCCAGCAGTCCAGCAGCAGCTCGGCGCTCTCCCCCGCCGGGTCGTACGCGAGCACCTGCCGGGAGAGGTTCTCCAGCACCACCGGGCAGCCGGAGAGTTCGGCGGCCTGCCGGACCACCTCGCCGGGGCCGGCGCCCTCCACCGACAGCTCCGTGAAGCGTTGGTGGATCTCCTCCGTCGCCCGTAGTTCGGTCAGCTGGGCGTCGACGATCAACGCGTGTACAGCCTCGGTTATCCGGACGAACGGGGTGGCCCGCCGCAGCTCGACCAGGGGCAGCCCCCGCCGTTGCGCGGCGGCGGCCATCACCCGGGGCACCGCGCTGGCGTACCGGCGGCCCAGCTCGACGACCAAACCGGAGACGCCGACGTCCGCCAGGTCGCCGATGAACGCGCGCAGCCCGGCGTCGTCGGCGGGCAACCCGATGCCGGTGGTCAGCACCAGCTCCCCGCCGCTGAGCAGGGGGGCGATGTCGGGTACCTCGGTGACGTGCACCCAGCGCACCGGGCGGTCGAGGCCGGCGTCCCCGGCGACCAGGCGCGGAGCGCCGTGGCGGACGGGGCCCAGCGCGAGCACCTCACGGACGGTAGGAAACACGGGCGACACGCTACCGTCCGTGATGTCAATTCCGCACGGACAGCCGCTCGGGTTTCGGCCCGCGCCACCCAGTATCGGACCACGCTGCCCGGTCCCGGCCCGGTACGGCCCGCTTGCGTGAAGCGTCGTCTCCAGCGTGACGGGTGCGGCCGGGGTGCGGGTCAGCCCAGCGCCTTGCGCAGCAGCGCCGTCAACTGGTCCTGCTCGTCGGGTGAGAGTCGTCCGACCGCCGTGCGGGCGAAGGTGAAGGCCTCGGCGAACCGTTGGTTGACCTCGTCTCCCCGGGGGGTTCTCCCGACGAGTCGGGCGCGACGGTCCCGGGGATCCGGCTCGCGGGCCACGAGGCCGAGCGCTTCGAGACGCACGACGATCTGGGTGATGTTGGAGGCATCGCAGCCCAGTTCCTCGGCCAGGGCGCCCATGCCCCGTCGCTCGTCGAGCCGCCCGAGTACACACGCCTGCGCCGGGCTGAGTGACAGCTCGACTGCCGCCGCCTCGTAGGCGCGGTCGTACACGTCGACCAGGTCGAACAGGACGACCTCGGCCTCGGACGAGGCGGTCACGGGTCCGTTCGGCAGCGCCATGTCCCCAGCCTAGATGATGTATTTGATTCACTCAAATACCTGTGGTCCAATGATCCTTGATGCACTCAAGCAAACGAGGGGGGCCGATGGAGAGCAGAGTCGAGCGCCCAACGGGCGGCGCGATCGTGGTGCCGCAGATGAACGCGGTCGTCCTTGACCGGTTCGGCGGAGTCGACGCACTCTCGTCGCGCCGGATACCGCTCCCGCAGGTCGGCGACGACGACGTCCTCATCCGGGTGGAGTTCGCCGGGGTCGGGTCCTGGGACGCGGGCGAGCGGGAGGGGGAATACGACGGCGTCTTCGGTATCGCGTCGACCTTCCCCTACGTCCTCGGCTGGGACGCGGCGGGCACGGTGGCCGCGGTCGGCCACAACGTCACGCGGTTCGACGTGGGCGAGCGGGTCTACGCCGCGACGATGCCGGTGCCGCGTGGTGGCTCCTACGCCGAGTACGCCGTCGTCGAGGCGGAGTTCGTGGCTCGCGTGCCCGACCGACTGCCGACCGGACAGGCCGGCGCGATGCCCTGGGACGCCCTGACCGCCCTGAGCGGTCTCGATCTGCTCGGCCTGCGGCCGGACGAGACGCTCATGGTCTTCGGGGCCAGCGGGGGTATCGGGCACATGGCCGTGCAGCTGGCGCGGCACAGCGGCATCCGGGTGCTGGCCGTGGCCTCCGGTGACGACGGGGTCGCCCTGGCCCGGCGGCTGGGCGCCGACGACGCCGTCGACGGTCGCAGAGACGACGTGCTAGCTGCGGCGTTAGAGTTCGCACCGGGCGGGCTCGACGCTGCTCTGGTCACCGTGGGCGGCGAGGTCGCCGAACGATCCCTCCGCGCGATCAGGAAGTCGGGACGGATCGCCTGGCCGAACGGTGTGTTGCCCGTGCCGATGACGTCGCCGGGCGCGCCCCTGTCCCACTACGACGGGGATCGGAGCCACACCGCCACCGATCGGCTGAACACGATCATCGAGGCGAGCCCCTTCGAGGTCCACGTCGCCCGGACCTTCCCGTTGGAGCGGGCTGGGGACGCGCATCGCGCCCTGAACGATCACTACGTCGGGAAGCTGGCCCTCAGGGTCGGGTAGAACGAGCGACGCGGCCCGAGGGCCCTCCCGCCGAGGGGCCCTCGGGGAACGTCCGGCGTCACTCAGTCGACGCCGAACTCCATCGCGGCGCGGTCGAGTGCCTCGTCGTCGCCGGAGGAGACGCCCCGGGAGGCGATGGCTTCCGCGCCGCCCTGCGGCATCGCACCGATCAGCCCGGTCGAGGCCGCCTGCGCGGCGCCGACCATCCGCTGCGGGGTCGGGCCACCGACCATGCCGAGGGTGGCGTACTGCTCCAGCTTCGCCCGCGAGTCGGCGATGTCGAGGTTACGCATGGTGAGCTGGCCGATCCGGTCCGACGGGCCGAACGCCGAGTCCTCCGTACGCTCCATCGACAGTTTGTCGGGGTGGTAGCTGAACGCCGGGCCGGTGGTGTCGAGGATCGAGTAGTCCTCGCCCCGGCGCAGCCGCAGCGTCACCTCGCCGGTGACCGCCGTGCCGACCCAGCGCTGCAACGACTCGCGCAGCATCAGCGCCTGCGGGTCCAGCCAGCGGCCCTCGTACATCAGGCGACCGAGGCGGCGGCCCTCGTTGTGGTAGTTGGCCAGGGTGTCCTCGTTGTGGATAGCGTTGACCAGCCGCTCGTACGCGGCGTGCAGCAGCGCCATGCCGGGCGCCTCGTAGATGCCCCGGCTCTTGGCCTCGATGATGCGGTTCTCGATCTGGTCCGACATGCCCATGCCGTGCCGGCCGCCGATGGCGTTGGCCTCCAGCACCAGGTCGACGGGGCTGCCGAACTCCTTGCCGTTGATCGTCACCGGGCGGCCCTGGTCGAAGCCGATCGTGACGTCCTCGGTCGGGATCTCCACCGACGGGTCCCAGAACCGGACTCCCATGATCGGGTTGACCGTCTCGATGCCGGTGTCGAGGTGCTCGAGGGTCTTCGCCTCGTGCGTGGCGCCCCAGATGTTGGCGTCGGTGGAGTACGCCTTCTCGGTGCTGTCCCGGTACGGCAGGCCGCGTTCGAGCAGCCACTCCGACATCTCCTTGCGCCCGCCCAGTTCGGCGACGAAGTTGGTGTCGAGCCACGGCTTGTAGATGCGCAGTTGCGGGTTGGCCAGCAGGCCGTAGCGGTAGAACCGCTCGATGTCGTTGCCCTTGAACGTCGAGCCGTCGCCCCAGATCTGGACGTCGTCGGAGATCATCGCCCGCACCAGCAGGGTCCCGGTCACGGCCCGGCCCAGCGGGGTGGTGTTGAAGTACGCTCGCCCGCCCGAGCGGATGTGGAAGGCCCCGCAGGTCAGCGCCGCCAGACCCTCCTCGACCAGGGCGGCGCGACAGTCGACCAGCCGGGCGACCTCGGCGCCGTAGCTGAGCGCGCGACCCGGCACCGAGGCGATGTCGGGCTCGTCGTACTGGCCGATGTCGGCGGTGTAGGCGCACGGCACGGCGCCCTTGTCGCGCATCCACGCGACCGCGACCGAGGTGTCGAGGCCGCCGGAGAAGGCGATGCCGACACGTTCACCGATGGGCAGGGAGGTGAGAACCTTGGACACAGGGAAGATTATGCACCAGCCCGCATGGGCATGCAAATAGCGGCGCACGCGCCGCTGCGTCAGGCGAAGTCGTCACGGCCCAGCTCCCAGAAGGTGACCGCGGCCGCGGCGGCCACGTTCAACGAGTCCACCCCCCGCCGCATCGGGATGACCACCCGTACGTCGCTGGCGGACTGGGCCGCCGCGGTGAGGCCGGGGCCCTCGGCCCCGAGCAGCAGCGCCGCACGCTCGCGCTGCGCTGGCGTGAGCCGCTGGATCGGCACGGCGTCCGGGGCCGGCGTCATGGCGAGCACGGTGAAGCCCGCCTCCCGCACCTGGTCCAGGCCCGCGGGCCACTGCTCGAGCTTGGCGTACGGCACCGCGAAGACCTCCCCCATGCTGACCCGGACGCTGCGCCGGTACAACGGATCGGCACAGGACGGCGACAGCAGCACCGCGTCGATGCCGAGCGCGGCGGCGCCCCTGAAGACCGCCCCGAGGTTGGTGTGGTTGTTCACGTCCTCGAGGATCACCACCCGTCGGGCCGCCGCCAGGACGTCGGCGGCGACCGGCAGCGGCTTGCGCCGGAACGACGCCAGCACGCCCCGGTGCACGTGGAAGCCGGTGGCCCGCTGCAGCACGTCCTGGGTGGCGGCGTAGACCGGGGCGTCGCCGGTGTCCAGATCGGCGAGCTGGTCGACCCGCTTGGCGTCCACCAGGTACGACCGGGCCGGATAGCCGGCCCGCAGCGCCCGGCGCAGCACCAGCTCGCCCTCGGCGATGAACAGGCCGTGCGGCGGCTCCCAGCGGGTGCGCAGTTCGACGTCGGTCAGCGCCCGGTAGTCGGCGATCCGGTCGTCGTCGGGGTCGGTGATGGGGTGGATGGGCACCCGCCGATTCTGCCGGACGCGCGGCAGCCGCCCCGGGCCGCCCGACGCCGGGGCACCCTGGGGCGTTATGTCCGGGTAAGAAGGGGAATGGCGGGCCGGAGCGGTCGGACCGACGGAAGGACAGCCAGGTGAACGTACGTCCCATGGGCATGCCGGGGCCGGCCGCCGAACACCCGGACGGACGGCGCGTCGACCTGGGCCCGCTACCGCGCGACGCCACCGTCGCGGACCACATCGTGCACCGGCTGGCCGGCTGGGGCGTACGCCGCTACTTCGGCTATCCCGGCGACGGCATCAACGGCCTGACCTCGGCGCTGCAGCGCACCGGGGAACGGACGCAGTTCGTCCAGGTCCGGCACGAGGAGACCGCCGGCTTCGCGGCCTCGGCCCACGTCAAGTACGGCGGCGGGCCGCTCGGCTGCGCGCTGGTGACCAGCGGCCCCGGCGCGATCCACCTGCTCAACGGCCTGTACGACGCCAAGCTGGACCACCAGCCGGTGGTCGCCCTGGTCGGGCACACCGCGCTCACCGCCGAGGGCGGCGGCTACTACCAGGAGGTGGACCTGCTCGCCCTCTACAAGGACGTGGCCGCCGCCTTCCTGGCCCAGCTCGACCACCCCAGCCAGGTACGCCACCTGGTCGACCGGGCCTGCCGCACGGCACTGGCGCGGCGTACCGTCACCGCGCTGGTGCTGCCGTCGGACATCCAGGGCGCGCCGGCGGTGCCGGAACCGCCGCACGCGCACGGCTACTACCGCACCAGCGACGTGCCCGGCACCGGCCCCACGGTGCCGCCGGAGGCCGACCTGCGCCGGGCCGCCGAGGTGCTGGGCGGCGGCGAACGCGTCGCCATGCTCGTCGGGCAGGGCGCGCTCGGCGCGGTCGACGAGGTCCGCGCCGTCGCCGACCGGCTCGGCGCGGGGGTGGCGGCGGCGCTGCTCGGGTTCGCCGCGGTCGACCACCGGGAGCCGTGGGTGACCGGCGCCATCGGCCTGCTCGGCACCCGGCCCAGCTGGCAGCTGATGAACGAGTGCGACCGGCTGCTGATCGTGGGCAGCAACATGCCCTACTCGGAGTTCTACCCGCCGCAGGGGCGGGCCCGCGCGGTGCAGATCGACCGGGACGGCACGCAGTTGGGGCTGCGGTACCCGACCGAGGTGAACCTCACCGGGGACGCCGGGCCGACCCTGCGGGCCCTGCTGCGCGAGCTCGGGCCCGGCCCGGGGCCGACCCGCTGGCGGGCGACGATCGGCAAGGCCACCACGGCCTGGCGGCGTACGCAGCGGGAGCTGGCCGGGCAGTCCGCCGACCCGGTCAACCCGCAGTTGCTCTTCGCCACCCTCAGCGACCGGCTGCCGGACGACGTGATGATCTCGGTCGACTGCGGCACCACGACCGCCTGGTACGCCCGGCACGTCCAGGTGCGCCCCGGCATGCTGGCCAGCCTCTCCGGCACCCTGCTCTCGATGGGTGGCGCGATGCCGTACGCGCTGGCCGCCAAGTTCGCCCACCCGGACCGCCCGCTGGTGGCCCTGATCGGCGACGGCGCGATGCAGATGAACGGGGTCAACGAGCTGGTCACGGTGGCCAAGTACTGGCGGAGCTGGTCGGACCCGCGGTTCGTGGTGCTGGTGCTCAACAACCGGGACCTCGCCTTCGTCAGCTGGGAGCAGCGCTCCAGCGAGGGAACGCCGATGTTCCCCGACAGCCAGCAGCTGCCCGACATCGCCTACCACCGGTGGGCGGAGGTGCTGGGCCTGGGCGGCGAGCTGGTCGACGCGCCGGAGCAGGTGCCGGGCGTCTGGGAGCGGGCGCTGAGCGCGGACCGGCCGGTGGTCGTCAACGCCCTGGTCGACCCGGCCGAGCTGATGCTGCCGCCGCACTTCACCGCCGAGCAGGCCCGCAACACCGCCGCCGCCGTCCTGCGCGGCGACACCGACTGGGCGGGCATCATCCGGCGGGGCCTGCCCACGGCGGTCGCCACCCTCCGGTCGGGACGCGGGCGGGGCTGACTGTCAGCCCTCCCGGCGGTAGCGCAGCAGGACCGACCGGCCGTCGAAGACCCGCGAGTCGACCAGGCGCAGACCCATCCGCTCGCTGGGCGCGAAGACCGGCTTGCCGCCGCCGAGCACCACCGGGTGCACGAAGATCTGGTACTCGTCGATCAGGTCGAGTCCGGTCAGCGCGCCGGCGGCCCCGGCGCCGCCGAGGAGCAGCAGGTCGCCGCCCGGCTGCTCCTTGAGCGCGCTGACCTCCTTGCCGAGGTCGGCACCCCCGACCACCTGCGCGCCGTGCTCGGCCCCGGTGAGGGTGCGCGAGACGACCACCTTCGGCGTACGCCGCCAGATCGGCGCGAACGCCAGGTCGTGCGGGTGCTCGGAGATCGACTCGACCTGCGGCCAGTAACCGGCCATGAGCTCCCAGACCCGGCGGCCGTAGAGGAACCCGCCGACCTGCTCGCACTGCGCCAGCGAGTACGCGGACAACTCGTCCCCCATCTGCGGCCAGTCGAACTCGCCGTTCGGCCCCTCGATGAACCCGTCGAGCGACTGGTGCACCCCGTAGATGATCTCTCGCATGTCTTGCTCCCGCTGGCGTCGCGACGCCCCTCGTGGGCGTCCTCGCCAGGTGGTCGGAGCGGCGGCGCCGGCTTTGACATCCCCGGACGACTCTTCTTCGGGGATCTTCGGCGACTGGTCCGGCATCGCTACCGTGCCGCTTGTGCGCGGAGCGACGATCATCGCCCTGGTCGGCATCGACGGGGCCGGGAAGACCACCCAGGCGAAGGCGCTGGCCGACCGACTCCGAGCGGCGGGGGTGCCGGCCACCTACTTCGAGAACCCCGGCGGCCGGCCGCTGTGGAACCGGCTCGCCCACGCCCTGGGCCGCCGCGACGGGCCGCACCTGTTCGGTCGCACCGGCTACGTGGCGCTCGAGGCGAGCGTACGCTGGCTCGCCATCGCCCGGGCGGTGCTGGTGTCCCGGCTGACCGGCCGCGCGGCGGTGATGGACCGGTGGTCCTGGTGCCAGTACGTGGTGATGCGGGTCCGCGGCGACCGGGGCGGGCGGCTGGCGCGGCTGGCGTACGCGATCTTCCCGCGCCCGGGCGTGGTCTGCTTCCTGGCGGTCTCGCCCGAGCTGGCGCAGCAGCGGGTGCTGGCCCGGGGCGTCGACACCGAGGAACTGCCCTACCTGCGCGCGCTGGACGCCGGCTACCGGGAGCTGCCGGAGTTCGGCTCGTTCACCGTCGTCGACGCGGACGGCGGGCCGGCCGAGGTCCGCGCCGCCCTCGACCGCGTGCTGCGTACGGCTCTGGGGCCCCGGTATCGGGCCGACCGGCCGTGATCCGGTAGCGGGCGCCGCTCGGCGGCCCGTCGGTCAGCCGCGGCGCTCCAGCCAGCGGCGCAGGTCGGAAAGGCGCTGATCGTCCGAGGGCGACGGCCGCCGCTCCTCCGACGGGCGGCGCTCCTCCGACGGGCGGCGCTGCTCGACCGGTGGGCGCTCCACCGGGCGGCGCGGGTCGCCGATCAGCTCCCGGCTCGGGGCGGCGAAGGCCTTCTCCGGCTCGCCGGCGACGGCGGTGCCGATGACCCGGGCGACCGCGTCGATCACCTTCGCCTGCACCGCCGCGCCCACCGAGTCGGTCGGGTCGTCGGGGTTGGCGGCGATGCCGGCGACCGCGACCTGCGGGGTGAAGCCGACGAAGGTCTCGGTGGCGTTGCGCTCCGAGCTGCCGGTCTTGCCGGCAACCGGCCGGCCGTCGAGGATCCGGTTCACGGAGGTGGCCGTGCCCCCGTTGCACTGCGCGAGCGTGGACTGCTGACCGACCGGGCAGCGGGCCGCGTCGGTGGCGGCCCGGGCCACGTCGGCGTCGAGCACCCGCCGGCAGGACGGGTCGCCGACGGGCACCCGCTGGCCGTCCGGCGCGGTCACCGAGACCACCGGCAGCGGCGCGCAGTAGGTGCCCTCGGCGGCCACGGTGGCGTACGCGTTGGCCAGGTCGAGCGGGGTGGTGGCGGTCACGCCCAGGGTGAACGAGCCCCAGTCGGCGGCGTCGTTCTCGGCGAAGGTGGCGTCGGCGTCGGCCCGGAAGGTGATGCCGAGGCGCTCGGCCATCTCGACCACCTTCTCCTGCCCGACCTGTTCGGCCAGCCAGACGAAGTAGGTGTTCACCGAACGGCCGAAGCCGTCCCACATCATCCGGTACCCGTCCATCCACTCCGGGTTGGCGTTGGCCGGGCACCATCGGCCGTCGCAGCTGCCCTCGCCCTCGGCGGCGTACCGGGTGGGCAACCGGCTGGGCGCGTCGAAGCCGGTGGACAGCGGCTTGCCGGCCTCCAGCGCGGCGAGCATGGTGAAGAGCTTGAACGTCGAGCCGGCCTGGTAGCCGTCCACGCTGTCGCCGCCGGAGATCAGCGGGTTGACGGTGTTGGGGTGGTTGGCCTGCCCGTCGGGGTTGGGATCGAGGCTGTAGTGCCGGTTGACCGCCATCGCCAGGACCCGGCCGGTGCCCGGCTCGACGGCGGCGATCGGCAGGGCGCGCTTGTTGTCGTACGAGTAGACCCGGGTGGCCTCCTTCTGCGCGGTGGCCTGGACCTGCGGGTCCAGCGAGGTCACCACGGTGTAGCCGCCCCGGCGCAGCGCCTGCTCGCGCTCCTCGACGCTGGCCCCGAACTCGGGCTGCGCGAGCCACCACTGCCGCAGGTAGTCGCAGAAGAAGCCCCAGTCGTCGTGGCCCTGGGCGACGGCGGTGCAGCCGTTGGGCTGGGCGGTGGGGCGCAGGGTCAGCTTCTCGGCGCGGGCCCGCGCGGCCTCCTCGGCGCTGATCGCGCCGGTGTCGACCATCGAGTCGAGCACGTAGCCGCGCCGCTGGAGCGCCGCGTCCGCGTCGCCGTCGATCGGGCTGTACGCCTCCGGCGACTGCACCAGGCCGGCGAGCAGCGCCGCCTCGCCGAGGGTCAGCTCCGCCGGGGGCTTGGCGAAGTAGCGCTGGCTGGCCGCCGCGATGCCGTACGCCCCGGAGCCGAAGTACGCGATGTTCAGGTACCGGTTGAGGATCTCGTCCTTGCTGAGGCGCTGCTCCAACGCCGTGGCGTACCGGATCTCCTGGATCTTGCGCCCGACGGTCTGCTCGGTGGCCGCGGCGCGCTCCTCGGCGGTGCGGCCCGGGTCGGTCTTGAGCACGTTGCGGACGTACTGCATGGTCAGCGTGGAGCCGCCCTGCTGGCCGCCGCCGGAGACGTTCGACACCACGGCCCGCAGCAGCCCGCGCAGGTCGGCCCCGCCGTGATCGTAGAAGCGCCGGTCCTCGGCCGCCACGATCGCCTGCCGCATCACCGGGGCGATCTCGTCGAGCGGCACGTCGGTGCGGTTGACGTCGTAGAACGTGGTGATCAGCGTCTTGCCGTCGTTGGCGTAGAGGTAGGAGCGCTGGGGCGTGGCGGGGGTGCGCAGCGCCTCGGGCAGCGCCGCGTACGAGCCGACCGCGGCCTTGGCGGCGAACCCGAGCAGCAGGTTTCCCGGCAGCGCGGCGACCGCCAGGACGAGGCCGGCGAGCACGCCGGCGAGCAGCACGGTGAACAGCCGCGACAGCGGCGGGCGGGGTGGGGCCATGGTCCCCAGGATTGCCACGAAAGCGGCCAACCGACCACCCCTGGAGCCCTGCTGTCAGCAACTTCACCGCCCGCTGCCAGCGACTTTCCATCCCCGGCGACACAGCGGCACCGGGGGCCCCACCGGACCCGCCGGTGCGCCGCTCAGGTGGGCAGGGGACCGTTCGGGCCGGGCGCGGCCGGGGCGGCGGTGAGGCTCGCGCTGGCGGCGTCGCGGGCGATGTCCCGGGGCACCAGCCGGCCGGAGCGGTAGCCGATGCCGATGCCGGCGATCAGCACGAAGATCGCGCCGAAGGTCTGCAACGAGCCGATCATCGCGCCGCCGGCGCCCAGCAGCGGCGCGGCGATCATCAGCATGGCGCCGTCGCCGATGCTGAACGTCCCGGAGCGGGCCACGGACCAGCCGGTCAGCAGCCAGCCCAGGCTGTAGCAGGTGGCGCCGACGAGCACGAGGGTGCGGGCGGTGGTGCCGAAGACGGGGGTCTGCTCCGCCAGGCCCGCGAAGGGCAGCATGAGCACCGTGCCGGCGATCGACACGAGCAGGCCGGCGACGGCCGCCCGGCGGCCGCGGGTCGCCGCCAGCAGCCCGGTCAGCGCCAGCAGGGCGAGCAGCCCGAGCCACACCGCCGCCACCCAGCCCACCAGGTAGAGGGGCCGGCCGTCGGCCGGATACGGGTCGTTGCCCACCCCGCCGTCGCTGCCCATCGCCACGACGGCGTAGAGGATGGCGTACGCGGGCAGCAGCCACACCGCGCCGCGGGCGAGCCGGCGCAGCGACCAGGCCCAGGTGGCGTTCGTGGCCGGCCCGACCGGGGTCGGCTCGACGAAGGGCAGTACGCCGAACCCCCCGCCGGTGCGCCGGCTGCCGATCGGCCCGGTGGGGTCGTGCGCGCCGGGCACCGGGGCCGAGGAGCGTACCCGCTTCGCCGGATCCTTCATGCGTCACCTCGCTCGTCCGACGAGCGGTGCGGGACGCGCCGGGGCGCCCCGATGCCTGCTCACCGCCCGTCCTAGGACCGATGGTGGCAGGCGACGGAGCGCCCCATGAGTTCTTCTCGCATTTTCGGGCGGTCGGCGCCCGGGCCGTCAGCCCCGTTCGCGCTGGTTGGCCGGGTCGCGCAGCAGGCTCGCCGGGGAGACCGGCTCGGGTGCCGGCAGCCCTTGCGGCCTGCCGCCGGTGGCCTGCGCCTCGGCGACGCGTACCTCGTCGTGGATCTGCTGGGCGGCGGCGGCCGCGGCCTGCGCGGCCTCGGCCGCCTCGCGCTCCACCTCGCTCGCGCTACCGGCCGCCTCCGGCGCCGGCTCGTCGCCGACCATCCGGCTCAGCCCGCCCAGCGCGCCACCCATGCCCTCCAGCGCCTTGGTCAGCTCGGCCGGCACGATCCAGACCTTGTTCGCGGTGCCGTTGGCGATCTGCGGCAGGGCCTGGAGGTACTGGTAGGCGAGCACCTTCTGGCTCGGGTTCGCCTGGTGGATCGCGTCGAACACCGTCTTGATCGCCTTCGCCTGACCCTCGGCCTGGAGGATCCGGGCCTGCCGGTCGCCGTCGGCGCGCAGCACCGCGGACTGCTTCTCACCCTCGGCCGTGAGGATCTGCGACTGCTTGTGCCCCTCGGCGTTCAGGATCGCCGCCCGGCGGTCGCGCTCGGCGCGCATCTGCTTCTCCATCGAGTCGCGGATGCTCGCCGGCGGCTCGATCGCCTTGAGCTCCACCCGGGTGACCTTGATGCCCCACCGGCCGGTGGTCTCGTCCAGCACGCCCGACAGGTGACGGTTGATCTGATCGCGGCTGGTCAGCGCCCGCTCCAGGTCCAGCGAGCCGATCACGTTACGCAGCGTGGTGACGGTGAGCTGCTCGATGGCCTGGAGGAAGTTCGAGATCTCGTAGGTGGCCCGCACCGAGTCGACGACCTTGAAGTAGAGGACCGTGTCGATCGAGACCACCAGGTTGTCGGAGGTGATCACCGGCTGCGGCGGGAAGCTGACCACCTGCTCACGCATGTCGACCTTGGTACGCACCGCGTCGACGAACGGGACCAGGATGTTCAGCCCCGGGTTGAGCGTGCGCTTGTACTTGCCGAGCCGCTCGACCACGTCCTGACGCTGCTGCGGCACGATCCGCACCGCCTTGGCCAGGGTGATCACCCCGATCAGCGCGATGGCGATCAGTAGGACCGGGATCACAAGTTCCATGTACTCACCTTTTCGCTTCGGGTAGCTCACCGGAAGGGGAAACGTCGTCCCGCCACACCAGGGCGGTAGCGCCCCGCACCTGGATCACCTGCACCCGGTCGCCGGGGGCGAAGTGCTGGCTCGCGTCGTAGGAGCGGGCCTGCCAGAGCTCGCCGTCGATCTTCACCATGCCCTGCCCGGCGTCGACCTGCTCCAGCACCAGCGCCGTGCTGCCCTCGATCGCCTCCACGCCGAAGGGCTGCTCGCCGCTCTCGAGCGCCGAGCGGCGGTGCCTGCGCAGCGTGGGCCGCACGCCCAGCACCGTCAGCGCCGACACCCCGGCGAAGACGATCGCCTGCACCTCGACCGGGGCGCCGAGCGCCGCCGCTCCCGCGGCGGCCAGGGCCCCGACCGCGAACATGATCAGAAACAGCGTCGTCGTGAAGATCTCAGCGACCGCCAGAACGACACCCAGCACGATCCACAACACGGCGTCCACCCCCCGATCGTGACACGTCGAAGCACGTGAAGCCCACCCACGAAGATCCACTCGTCCTGGCGACGTGCCGCCGGCCCACCGGATCGCGGGTGGGGGGCGCGGGGCGGCGGTGGATGCACGAAGATCAGTAGGCTCGGCGGCACGCCGACGGTCCACCCCGACGGCACCGGAATCACCCGGAGGAGAGCCCGTGTCCCTGCTGCCCGCGACCATCCGCCAGGTCGATGCCCTCATCGCCGCGGCGCAGTCCGCCGGCCGTACGCCGTCGCTGCTGGTCGGCGTGGTGCGCGACGGCGCGCTCACGCACCTCGCCACCGCCGGCGAGCACCCGCGCCCCGACGCCGACCTCCAGTACCGCCTCGGGTCGATCAGCAAGACCATGACGGCCACCCTGGTCATGCAGGAGCGCGACGCCGGCCGGCTGGCCCTGGACGATCCGCTGGAGAAGCACCTGCCGGACACCGGCGTGGGCACGCTCACCCTGCGACAGCTGCTCGGCCACGCGAGCGGCCTGCGTCGCGAGCCGGACGGGCAGTGGTGGGAGCGCGCCGAGGTCGGGGACCTGGCCACCCTGCTGGCCGGGGTCGGCGCCGAGAAGATCGCCTACCCCCCGCACCGCGCCTACCACTACTCGAACCTGGCGTACGGGCTGCTCGGCGGGGTGCTGGAGCGGATCACCGGCACCCCGTGGGCCGAGCTGCTGCGCCAGCGCGTGCTGGAGCCGCTCGGCATGCGCCGCACCACGTACGCGGCCACCGAGCCGTTCGCCCGCGGCTACGTCGTGCACCCCTGGCACGACACGCTGCGGGAGGAGCCGCGCACCGACACCGGGGCGATGGCCCCGGCCGGGCAGCTCTGGTCGACCGCCGAGGACCTGGCCCGCTGGGCGGCCTTCCTGGCCGACCCGGCGCCGCAGGTGCTGGCGGCCGGAACGCTGACCGAGATGTGCGTCCCCGTGTCGATCAGCGACGTCGACTCGTGGACCGGCGGGCACGGCCTCGGGCTGGAGCTCTACCGGCAGGGCGAGCGGGTGTACGTCGGGCACGGCGGCTCGATGCCCGGCTACGTGGCCGCCCTGGCGGTGCACCGCCCGTCCCGGACCGGCGTGATCGGCTTCGCCAACTCGTACGGCTTCCGCACCGGCGGGATCGGCGGGCTCGCGCTGCGGGTCCTGACCACCGTGCTGGACGCCGAGCCGGCGTTCCCGCAGCCCTGGCGGCCCGCCACCGCCGCCCCGCCCGCCGAGGTCGACGAGGTGACCGGCCGCTGGTGGTGGATGGGGGCGTCGCTCGACGTCACCTGGGACGCGGCCAGGGGCGAGCTGGTCGTCTACGTACGCGGGGAGCGGGTCAGCGTCTTCGCACCCGAAGGGCCCGACCGCTGGCGGGGCCGCTCCGGCCCGGAGAACGGCGAGATCCTGTCGGTGCTGCGCGACGAGGCGGGGCGGGCGGTGGCGCTCGACATCGCCACCTTCGTCTTCACCCGTACCCCCGACCAGGAGCCCTGAGCGACCGCCGGCCCGGGTCGTCCGGCGTGTGGCCGCCCTGGGCCAGGTCCGTCCCCCGCCGACGCGCCGGGCCGGCGCTCAGGCCGGCTCGGTCACGAAGTCGATCAGGCGTTCCATCGCGTTGATCAGCGGCGTCTCCACGTCGGCGAAACTGTCCACCCGGGACAGGATGTGCCGCCACATCTCCGCCGGCTCGGCGACCCCGAGCGCGGCGCACACGCCCTCCTTCCACGGTCGTCCCGGCGGCACCACCGGCCACGCCCGGATGCCCAGCGCCGCCGGCTTCACGGCCTGCCACACGTCGACGTACGGGTGCCCGGTCACGAGCACGTGCGGAGAGGTCACCTTCGCGACGATCCGGCTCTCCTTGGAGCCGGCGACGAGGTGGTCGACGAGCACGCCGAGGCGGCGGCCCGGGCCGGGCGCGAAGTCGCGCACCTCGGCGTCGAGCGCGTCGATGCCGTCCAACGGCTCCACCACCACCCCCTCGACGCGCAGGTCGTCGCCCCAGATCCGCTCGACCAGGGCGGCGTCGTGGACGCCCTCCACCCAGATCCGGCTGGCCTTGGCGACCTGGGCGCGTACGCCGTCGACCGCGATCGAGCCGGAGGCGGTACGGCGGCGGGCGGCCGGCACCGGGGCGCGGGTCGGCCGGCGCAGCGTCACGGGTTGCCCGTCGAGCAGGAACGCCGCCGGCAGCAGCGGAAAGTTGCGCCGGCGCCCGTGCCGGTCCTCCAACACCACCGCGCCGGCCTCGAAGCCCACCACCGCACCGCAGAAGCCGGAGTCGGCGTCCTCGACCACCAGATCCGGCTCGGCGTCCACCTCGGGCGTGACCTTCCGCCGCCGCCAGTCCCCCGCCAGCACGTCCTCCGCATACCGCCCCATGCCGATCAAGCTAACCCCCCACCCCTCCTCCCGCACCCGACACGCCATGGCCAGGGGCGGCGGGGTGGTCGGAGCGGCAGTCGAGACAGGGGCGGCGGTGACCACGTACCCTTTCGGCATGTCCACCCCCGCAGCGGGCGCGGCCACTCTCACACCGCGCCGGTCCAGCCGGTTCGTTGCCTGGGTACGCGCGTGGCGCGCCGGGCTGGTGCCCTTCGACGAGCTGGCCGACGCCATCGCCGGCGACGAGGAGCACCTGGTCGCCGACGCGCCCGGCACCTGGACCGACGTACCCCTGCCCCAGGCGCTGCCCACCCTCGCGAAGCTCTCGCCCGACGAGATCCGGCTGGTGCTGCCCGCGCCCGGCGACCCGCGCGGGCTGCCCGGTCCGGGTGACTTCGCGGGGGCGGCGCTGGTGGCCGGCGAGGCCGTCGTCGCCGGGGGCCTCGGGCTGATCCCGCACGTGCGCACGCACACGTCGGGCTCCGGCGACACCTTCGAGACGGTGCTCTGGCGGGTCTATCCGCTGCCGGCGAACGCACCGGCCGCCTCGCTCATGCTGCCCGGCGCCGCCGAGGCCGAGGCGGAGCTGGCGGCGGCGCTGCACGACACCACCGCCGCGCTGACCCGGCTGGACGTCGCACAGTGGCGACCCGAGCTGGCGGGGGCGCTGGAGGCGCTGCGCCGGCCCGACGGCGCGACGGACCTGCCGCCCGGGTTCGACCCGCGGGCCCGGCGGCTCTTCGCCCGGGCCGCCGTGCTCGACCGGGTGCTCGCGCTGGCCGGGCACGCCACGCCGGGCGGCGCGATCAACAACTACGAGGCCCAGCAGCGCGACGCCGCGCTGCGCCCGCTGACCACCGCCTGCCGGCAGGCCCTGGTCGCCGCCTGCAACGCCCCGCTGCGCCCCTGACCGCCTCGGCGAGGCCGGGCGCCCGGCCCACCTACGGTGTGGGTCAGAAGTGGTGGGTCCGGTCGCAGTTCTGGTGACGTCCTGGCTGACGGAAGACGTCGAAGGCGCGTGAAGGTGATGGACAGTGCCGTCGGGAACGCTGATACCCCTGCGGCATAAAAATACCTGCGTGGTATCGGAAGCAGCGGACTGCACGGCCGGCGTCGGTAGCCGGCGCCGCGACCCAGCCGGCCAGTGGCACCGCTCAGACCTCGTCGACCAGGTCGGCGACGGAGTCGACGATCCGCGAGGGCCGGTACGGGTAGCGTTCCGCCTCGGCGCGGCTGCTGATCCCCGTCAGCACCAGGATCGTCTCCAGGCCGGCCTCCAGCCCGCACAGGATGTCGGTGTCCATCCGGTCGCCGATCATCGCGGTCGTCTCGGAGTGCGCGTTGATCGTGTTCAGCGCGGAGCGCATCATCATCGGGTTGGGCTTGCCGACGAAGTACGGCTCGACCCCCGTCGCCTTGGAGATCATCGCGGCCACCGAGCCGGCGGCCGGCAGCGCGCCCTCCACCGACGGGCCCGTCACGTCGGGGTTCGTGCAGATGAACCGTGCCCCGTCGTTGATCAGCCGGACCGCCTTGGTGATCGCCTCGAAGCTGTAGGTGCGGGTCTCGCCCAGCACCACGTAGTCGGGGGCGAAGTCGGTCAGCACGTAGCCGACCGCGTGCAGCGCCGTGGTCAGCCCGGCCTCCCCGATCACGTACGCGGTGCCGCCCGGCCGCTGGTCGGCCAGGAACTGGGCGGTGGCCAGTGCGGAGGACCAGATCGCCTGCTCCGGCACGTCGAGGCCCATCCGGCTCAGCCGGGCCGTGAGGTCGCGCGGCGTGTAGATCGAGTTGTTGGTGAGCACCAGGAACGGCTTGCCGGAGGCGCGCAGCCGGGAGACGAACTCCGGCGCCCCGGGCACGGGCTGGCCCTCGTGCACCAGCACGCCGTCCATGTCGGTCAGCCAGCTCTCCACCGGCTTGCGGTCCTGCATCGTCACTCGTTCCAGGGGTGTCGGGGCCGCCGGCGGGGCCGGCGCGGCGGTCAGGAGGCCGGGTTCCCGGGTGCCGGGGCGGCGGCGGGGCGGCGGGCCGGGACGCAGCACACCGTGGGGCAGGTGTCCCACATCGGCAGCTCGCCGAGGCGGCGGCGCAGGGCGACCCCGTCGGGCTCGGTGCGCTCCCGCACCAGCTCACGGATCATCGCCACGAACCGGGGGTCGACGCCGGGGGTGGCGGCCCGGACGAAGTCCAGCCCGAGCTGCCCGGCCGTCTGGCGCGCCTCCGTGTCCAGGTCCCACACCACCTCCAGGTGGTCGGAGACGAACCCGATCGGGCTGAGCACCACGGCGGTGGTGCCGGCCTCGGCCAGCGTACGCAGGTGGTCGTTGACGTCCGGCTCCAGCCACGGCACCTGCGGCGGGCCGGAGCGGCTCTGCCAGACCAGGTCCCAGGGCAGGTCCGGGGCCGCCGCCGCGTGGACCAGCCGGGCGGCCTCGGTGAGCTGCGCCTCGTACCGGCCGCCGTGGGGGCCGGCGTTGGCGGCCATCGAGTTCGGGATCGAGTGCGCGGTGAACACCAGCCGGGTGCCGTCCCGCTTCGCCGGGTCGAGCCGGCCGAGCGCCGCCCGTACCGCGTCGGCGTGCGGTTCGACGAAGCCGGGGTGGTCCCAGAACTGGCGGATCTTGTCGATCGGCGGGGCGTCCGGACCGACCGCCGCACGGGCGGCGGCGATGTCCTCCTGGTACTGCCGACAGGAGGAGTAGCCGCCGTAGGCGCTGGTCACGAACGCCAGGGCGTGGGTGACGCCGTCGTCGCGCATCTGCGCCACGGTGTCGGCGAGCATCGGGTGCCAGT
This sequence comes from Micromonospora echinofusca, assembly GCF_900091445.1. Classification (NCBI taxonomy): domain Bacteria; kingdom Bacillati; phylum Actinomycetota; class Actinomycetes; order Micromonosporales; family Micromonosporaceae; genus Micromonospora; species Micromonospora echinofusca. Next base: position 1,726,935 of record NZ_LT607733.1, on the reverse strand, counting down.
TCCGGTTGCCCCAGTAGACCGGCAGGTCGACGCCGTTGGCGGCGAAGTCCTCCCGGATCGCCGCGAGCAGCTCCCGGCACTGCTGGTTGATCGGGGAGACGCCACCGAAGTGCTGGTAGTGCTCCGCGACCTCCGCCAGCCGCTCCGGCGGCACACCGCGCCCCCGGGTCACGTTCTGCAGGAAGGGCATCACGTCCTCGGGCCGTTCCGGTCCGCCGAAGGACACCAGGACCACCGCGTCGTACGCCATGGGCCCCATTCTTCCCGGTCGCCGTCCCCGCCGGGCGGGGCCCCCTGGTCCCGGGCACGGGAAGGGTCCCCTGCCGCGCCCTGGGGGCGTCGGCGGGGGACCCTTCCCCGCGGCGTCAGGCGCCGATGGCGTGGTAGCCGCCGTCGACGTGCACGATCTCGCCGGTGGTGGCCGGGAACCAGTCGGACAGCAGCGCCAGGCACGCCCGCGCGGCCGGCTCCTGGTCGGTCAGGCTCCAACCCAGCGGCGCGCGCTCGGTCCAGGCGTCCTCGAACTGGTCGAAGCCGGGGATCGACTTCGCGGCGATGGTGCGCAGCGGCCCGGCGGCGACCAGGTTGCTGCGGATGCCCTGCTTGCCCAGGTGCAGCGCCAGGTAGCGGGAGGCGGACTCCAGCCCGGCCTTGGCCACGCCCATCCAGTCGTAGACGGGCCACGCCTTCGTGGCGTCGAAGGTCAGGCCGACCACCGCGCCGCCGGCGGACATCAGCGGCAGCGCCGCCATGGCCAGCGACTTGTAGGAGTACGTGGAGACGTGCAGCGCGGTCGCCACGTCCTCCCAGGGGGCGTCGAGGAAGCCGCCGCCGAGGCAGCTCTGCGGGGCGAAGCCGATCGAGTGCACCACCCCGTCGAGGCCGTCGACGTGCTCGCGCACGCGGTCGCCGAGCCCGGCGAGGTGGTCGGCGTCGGTCACGTCCAGCTCGATCACCGGTGCGGGCTCGGGCAGCCGCCTGGCGATCCGCTCCACCAGGGAGAGCCGGCCGTAGCCGGTGAGCACGACCTGCGCCCCGTTCTCCTGGGCGAGCTTCGCCACCGAGAAGGCGATCGAGGCGTCGGTGATGACGCCGGTGACCAGCAGCCGCTTACCGGCGAGCAGTCCGGACATGCAGGGATCCTCCGTAGTTCTCAGTGCCGCTTGTCAGTGGCCCATGCCGAGGCCGCCGTCGACCGGGATGACGGCGCCGGAGACGTAGCCAGCGGCGTCGCCGGCCAGCCAGGTGACCACGCCCGCGATCTCGTCCGGCTGGGCGAAGCGGTTGGCGGGGATGGCCTTGCGGTACTCGGACCTGCGGTCCTCGGGCAGGCCGGCGGTCATGTCGGTCTCCACGTAGCCGGGCGCGACCACGTTCGCCGTGATGTTGCGGCTGCCCAGCTCGCGGGTGATCGAGCGGGCCACGCCCACGAGGCCGGCCTTGCTGGCCGCGTAGTTGACCTGGCCGGGGCTGCCGTAGAGGCCGACCACCGAGGAGATGAAGATCATGCGCCCCCACTTGGCGCGCAGCATCTTGCCCGAGGCGCGCTTGGCGCACCGGAACGCGCCGGTCAGGTTGGTGTCGAGCACGCGGGTGAACTGTTCCTCGGACATCCGCAGCAGCAGCGTGTCGTCGGTGATCCCGGCGTTGGCGACGAGCACCTCCACCGGCCCGAACTCGGCCTCGACGGCGGTGAACGCGGCGTCGACCGACGCGGAGTCGGTCACGTCGCAGCGGACCCCGAACAGCCCCTCCGGGGGTTCGCCGCTGCGGTGGGTCACCGCCACCCGGTCGCCCTGCTTCGCGAAGGCCTGCGCGATGGCCAGGCCGATCCCCCGGTTGCCGCCGGTCACCAGGACGGTACGGGCCACGGTTCCCCCTGTAGTTCAGTGATCTCCCGGTCGGTCGGAGCCTAGGCGTTACCGGCAGGTAAGCGCTAACGCCGGGCACGTCCGGACCGGTCAGGTCGCGCCCGTCGCCCCGCGCGGCCGACCCCGCGGAGGAGGTCCGTCCGGCCGCTCGGCCGAGTGCGGCGGCGGAGGCCGGCGGGTGTACGATGATCCGCGTTTGCGGGCCGCGCGGCCCGCGTTCCGGGCCCCGCCGACCGCAGGAGGTGATCGCTGTGCGAGATAGCGATCCTCCCAGTCGTGGCCGGGCCGAACGTCAGCCCCGCTGAGCCACGACTCAGCAGGTGAGCTGACCCAGCTCCGCTCCCCGCCTCCGCCCGGTTCACCGGCCCCGCGCCGGACGACCGTGCCGCCGCCCGCCGCCCGGGTGGCCCGCCGGGAGCCGCCCGGTCACGACTTCGTGTGCGCGTCCTGATCCACCCCCTGCGGTCCGCCCCCGCACGCGCGGACCGTCCAGCCGCCACCCGGAGCCGTCCATGAGCCGCTACGTCGCCCCGCTGGGCTTCACCCTCGCCGCCGTCTGGGTGGCCGTCGTCTTCGTCCTCGCCGGCGGCGCCGCACACTGACGCCGCCGGCCGTCGGGCACGTCAGAGCATCCGTGAGGACCACAGCAGACTGAGTGCGCCGGCGCAGAGCGCCAGCAGCAGGGCCACCCCCGCGTACCACTGGGTGACCTCGCGCGGTTCCGTGCGGAACCCGATCGAGCTGCCCATGTCCTGGTAGACCTGCTTCAGCTCGGTCACCGAGGCCGCCTCGTAGAAGTAGCCCTCGGTGGCCTCGGCGAGGTCGGCCAGGGCCAGCCGGTCCACCGGCACCCGTTGCAGCTGGCCGCCGATGTCCACCTGGCCGGAGTCGGTGCCGAAGGCGATCGTCGAGACCGGCACGTTCGCCGCCTGCGCGGCGGCGGCCGCCTCCTCCACGGCCCGGCCCGAGGTGCGGTACCCGTCGGAGAGCAGCACGATGCGGGCCGGCGGGATCCCCGCCGCGCCGTCCGCCGGCACCGACCGGATCGCCTCCAGGCAGGTGAAGACCGCCTCCCCGGTCGCCGTCGCCTCCGCCAGCACCAGCCCGTCGATCGCGGTGGTCACCGCGTCCCGGTCCTTGCCCGGCGGCACCAGCACGTTCGCCGACTTGGCGAACGAGACCAGCCCCAGGTTGTAGCTCTCCGGCAGCTCGCCGACGAACTGCTTGGCCGCCTCCTGCGCCGCCTCCAGCCGGTTCGGCGACACGTCGTCGGCCTGCATGGACAGCGACACGTCGATGGCGAGCATCACGGTGGCCCGCTCCAGCGGCTCCCGGGTGTCGACCGACGGCCGGGCCAGCGCGGTCGCCAGCACCAGCAGGCAGAGCAGGAACGCCGTGGCCGGCACGTGCCGCCGCCAGCCCAGCCCCTTCGGCGCCAGGGTGCGCAGCAGGTCCACGTTGGTGAACCGCAGCGCGTACGACCGGCGGTGCAGCTGCCGCCAGACGTAGAGGGCGGCGAGGGCGAGCACCGGCAGCACGGCCAGCAGCCACCACGGTTGCAGAAAGCGGATCATCGTGTCGTCCCCCTGGTGCGCGCGTGCCGCTGCGCGGCCACGAAACGCACCATGTCGAGCAGCCAGTCTCGGTCCGTACGCAGTCGCAGGTGGGCCGCACCCGCGCCGCGAAGCGCCGCGGAGATCTCCGCCCGCTGGGCGGCCGCCGCCTCGGCGTAGCGCTGGCGCAGCCGCGGGTCGGCGGTCTGCACCTCGTGCAGCTCACCGGTCTCCGGGTCGACCACCGGCAGCACCCCGACGTCGGGCAGCTCCAGCTCCCGGGGATCGACCACCTCGATCGCCACCACGTCGTGCCGGACGCGCAGCTTACGCAGCGGCCGGGCCCACCCCTGCGGCGGGGCGAGGAAGTCGGAGATCACCACCGCCACGCCCCGGCGCCGGGGCGGCCGGTTGAGCATGTCGACCAGGGCACCCAGGTCGCTGCGCCCGGGCCGGATCTCGGTGCCGGCGATCGCCCGCAGCAGCGCGTGGGCCTCCTTGCGGCCGGAGCGCGCCGGCAGCCGGGTGAAGACGTCCGGGCCGGCGACCGGGGGCGCGGCGCGCCACCGGCGGGCCGGGGCGCTCGCACCGCCGCCGCTGCCGATCACCGCGCCGATCCGGTTGCCGCCGCGCACGGTCAGGTGCGCCAGCGCCGCCGCGGCGGCCACCACGACGTCACGCTTGAGCCATCGCCCGGTGCCGAAGTCCAGGCTCGCCGAGAGGTCCACCGCCAGCCACGTCTCCAGCTCCCGGTCGGCCACCGTACGCCGGACGTGCGGCATCGTCGTGCGGGCGGTGACCGGCCAGTCCATCCGGCGTACGTCGTCGCCGGGGCGGTACTCGCGGGACTCCCCCGCCTCGCTGCCCGGGCCGGGCAGCAGACCGGCGTAGTCGCCCTGGAGCAGGCCGTCGAGCTTGCGGGTGACCATCAGTTGCAGCCGCGACAGGACGGCTTCGGTGCGGTCGGAGGGGACGTCGGCAGGCCGACGGGCGGGTGAGGTCACGGGCGCTGCCCGGGCCAACCGGCGCCCGGCGGCGCGGCGGTCGGCGTGGGGGTCGCCTGCTGCCGGGGCGCGACCGAGGGCAGCGGGATGGTGGACATCACCCGGTGCACCACGTGGTCGGCGGGCACGTCGTCGGCGAGCGCGTCGTAGCTGAGCACGAGCCGGTGGCGCAGGATGTCCGGCGCGATGTCCTGCACGTCCTGCGGCAGGGCGTAGTCGCGCCCGCGCAGCAGCGCCAGCGCGCGGGTGGCGCGGACCAGGCCCAGCGAGGCGCGCGGGCTGGCGCCGTACTGGATGAGCTGGGCGACGTCGGGCATCCCGTGCTCCGCCGGGGCGCGGGTGGCCAGCACCAGCCGGACCGCGTAGTCGACCAGGGCGTTGTGCACGAAGACCTGGTCCGCCTTGCGTTGCAGGGCGATCAGGTCGGGGGTGGTGAAGACCGGCGCCGGCTGCGGCGGGGCGACCCCCATCCGGTAGACGATCTCCCGCTCCTCGGCGTCGGTCGGGTAGCCGACGACGATCTTCATGAGGAAGCGGTCCCGCTGGGCCTCGGGCAGCGGGTAGACGCCCTCCTGCTCGATCGGGTTCTGCGTCGCCATCACCAGGAACGGGTCGGGCACCCGGTGGCTCTCGCCGCCGATGGAGACCTGCCGCTCGCTCATCACCTCCAGCAGCGCCGACTGCACCTTGGCCGGCGCCCGGTTGATCTCGTCGGCGAGCAGGAAGTTGACGAACACCGGGCCCAGTTCGACGTCGAACTTCTCGCTCGACTGCCGGTAGATGCGGGTGCCCATGATGTCGGCGGGCACCAGGTCGGGGGTGAACTGCACGCGGGCGAAGGAGCCGCCGACCACCTTCGCGAGGGTCTCCACCGCGAGGGTCTTCGCCACCCCCGGCACGCCCTCCAGCAGGCAGTGGCCCCGGGCGAGCAGCGCGACGAACATCCGCTCCACCATCCGGTCCTGCCCGACGATCACCCGTTTGATCTCGAACAGCGCCCGCTCGAGCAGGGTCGCGTCCTCGGCCGGCGTGGTCACCGGCTCGGGTGTCTCCGGGCCCGTCCCGTTCGGCATCGGGGCGTCGGGCGTGGTCGGCTGGGCCACCGGTCCTCCACAGCATGATCGGTTGTCGCGCGGCGTGGTGCGTATCAAGACTCGCATGCCCGGCTGAGTGCCGAGGTGGGGAGAAGGCGATTTTCGCCGTACCGTCCCAGGTGGCACGTAGCCGGCCCGCCACGCCGTCGCGCGGCACGGAATCGCCGATCACGGGTGGACACGGACCGGTCCGGCGCGTGTACCATTCACCCCGTCGCCGGGCGGCTCCCCCCGTGGCCGCCCGGCGCTCAAACTCTCCGGTGCCGCCGCCTCTAGACTGGCCGGGATGAGCACCCCCCTCTCCGCCGACGAGCCCCTGACCTGCTCGTCCCGCGGCTGTCGCGCCCCGGCCGAATGGGCGCTGAGGTGGAACAATCCGCGGCTGCACGACGCCGACCGGCGCAAGACCTGGCTGGCGTGCACCGCGCACCGCGCCACCCTCGGCGACTTCCTCGACGCCCGTGGCTTCCTCCGGGAGGTCGTACCGGCCCCCGGATCGCCTACGCTCGAAGGGTGAGCGCGCACAACGGACTTCCCCGGTGAGCGGTGACGGGTCCGCCGGCTCGCCACCGGCGCCGTCCCTCCCGCCGGCGGGCCCCCTGGAGCCGTGGCCGGACACCGTCCGCTGGCAGTCGATCTCGTCCGACCAGATCTGGGTGGAGCTGATCCGCCTGGCGGTGGCGCTGATCGTCCTGGTCCTCGGGCTGAGCGTCGCCTGGGCGGTCAGCGGCAGCTGGTTCCTCGGCGCGGCGGTCGGCCTGGTCCTGCTGTTCGGCGTCCTGCGCAGCGTGGCGATCGTGCGCGCCGTACGGGCCTGGGGCTACGCGGAGCGGGAGGACGACCTGCTGGTCCGGCACGGGCTGCTGGTGCGGCGGCTGTCCATCGTGCCGTACTCCCGGATGCAGTTCGTGGACGTCAGCGCGGGCCCCCTGGAGCGCGCGTTCGGGCTCGCCACCGTGCAGTTGCACACGGCCGCGGCGGCGACCGACGCCCGGGTGCCGGGGCTGCGCCCGGCGGAGGCGTCCCGGCTGCGCGACCGGCTCACCGCCCTGGGCGAGGACCGGGCGGAGGGACTGTGAGCGACCCGGCCGCCCGGGGCACGGACCGCCCCGGGCCGATGCCGGCGGAACCGGGCGCCCGACCGGAGACCCTCGGCCCCGTCCCGCAGGACGCCCGTTTCCCGCCGGAGTCGGCCGCCCACCCCGGGGCGGAGCCCGTCGCGCTCCCCGGGCCGCCGGAGCACGCGGGACCACCGGGGCATGCGGGACCGCCGGAGCACGCAGGACCGCCGGAGCACGCCGAGCCACGGCAGCGGCTGCATCCGCTCAGCCCCGCCCTGCACGGTGCCAAGTCCCTGGTGGTGGTCATCGCCGGGCTGTCCTGGTCGACGCTGTCCCGGGTCGGCTTCGGCTGGTTCGCCCTGATGGCGGTGGTGCTCGCCCTGGGCGCCACCGTGCTGGCCGTGGTGAGCTGGTACCACACCGGCTACCACGTGGTGGGCCGCGAGCTGCGGGTGTACGAGGGGCTCCTCTGGCGGCGCACCCGGGCGATCCCGCTGGAACGGCTCCAGGCCGTCGAGGTGGTCCGGCCGCTGCTCGCCCAGCTCACCGGCCTGGCCGAGCTGCGACTGGAGGTGGTGGGCGGGGGCAAGACCGAGGCGCCGCTGGCCTACCTGGGCGTCGCGGAGGCGAACGCGCTGCGCCAGCGGCTGCTCACCCTCGCCGGGCGGGTCGCGGCCGAGACGCACCCGCCGTCGCCGGCCGGGGTGGCCGCCGCTCCGTCCGCGACGCCGGCAGCGCCACCCGGCCGGCCCCTGCACGCCGTGGCGAACAACGACCTGCTGGTCAGCCAGCTGCTGACCCCGCAGGCGTTCATGATCCCGTTCGGCGTGGCGTTCGTGGTGGCGCAGTTCCTCTCCGAGGACACCTGGTCGTTCATCGCGGTGGCGAGCACCCTCACCGCCATGGCGGGCGTGCTGCTGCAACCCGTACGGCGGGTGCTCGACGACTGGAACTTCCGGCTCGCCCGGGACGAGGGCACGCTGCGGATCCGCAACGGCCTGCTGGAGACGCGCGCGCAGACCGTGCCGCTGGACCGGGTGCAGACCGTCGGCGTGACCTGGCCGCTGCTGTGGCGGGTCAAGGGCTGGCTGCGGCTGCGGCTGGAGGTGGCGGGCTACTCCGCCGGTGAGGCCGACGAGCGCAACCGGCCGGACCGGCTGCTCCCCGTCGGTGACCTGGCGACCGGCGAGGCGATCGTGGCCGAGGTGCTGCCCGGGGTGCGGCTCGACGCGCTGCCGTTGAGCCCGCCGCCGACGCGGGCCCGCTGGCTCAACCCGCTGAGCCGGGGCGTGCTCGGCGCCGGGCTCCACCCCCGGGTCTTCGCCGTCCGCTCCGGCCTGCTCACCCGGCAGGTGGCGCTCGTGCCGTACGCCCGGATCCAGAGCGTGCGGGTCGTGCAGGGGCCGGCGCAGCGGCGGCTGCGGCTGGCGACGGTGCACGCCGACACCGCGGGCGGTGCCGGTGCCGCCGCCCGGGACCGCGACGTCACCGAGGCGTGGGCCCTGGCGGCGGAGCTGACGGCCCGCGCGCACGCCGCCCGCCGGGCGGGCTGAGGTCGCCCGGACCGCTCAGCGCGCCGCCGTCACCGGCGGCGGCTCGGCGGAGGCCGGCGGGTCGGTCGGCGCGGCGTCGGGCTCCGCCGGGGCCCGGCGGGCCTTGCGGGCCGCCCACCAGCGCTCGGCCAGGCCGACCGCGAGGAAGGTCATCCCGACGTACGCCCAGCCGACCAGCACGTCGATGACGTAGTGCTCGCCCGAGTAGACCAGGGTGAACGTCATCGCCAGCGGGTACGCCAGCAGCAGCGGCCACCAGCGGCGGCGGGTCTGCCGCAGGAAGAACAGCACCACGAACAGTGCGAACGCGGTGTGCAGCGAGGGCATCGCGGCCACCGGGTTGGAGGCGATCTGCCCGGCGTTGAGCAGGTTGCCGGCGCCGTGCATGCCGAACGCCTTCCACCCGCGCGTGGAGATCCGGGCGACCTCCTCCAGCAGCCCGTTCTGCGCCGCCCACCAGGGCGGGGCGGCCGGGTAGAGGAAGTAGGTGATCAGGCCGGTGGCGCAGAGGAAGCCCCAGCGGCGCATGAAGGCCGCCCACCGCCCCCGGTCCCGCAGCCAGAGCACCGCCGCGGCGGCCAGGGCCACCACGAAGTGGGAGAAGTAGACCCAGCTGACGGCGACGTCCCACCAGTGCACCTCGGGCCGGTAGAGGTGCTCCTGGAGCCAGGTCGTCGGCACCTGCCCGCCCGTGGCCCAGCCGAACATGACCCGGTCGGCGACGATCAGCTCGTACGCGTGCGGGGTGGCGCCGTTGTCGGCGAAGCCCCGGGACAGGTTGTAGACGGCGAGCAGCAGCACCACCGGCACCCAGTCCCGCGCGAAGCGCAGGTGGCTGCGCCACGGCCGGCTGCTGTTCCAGGCGATCGTCGCCGCCCAGATCCACAGGAACGCGTACGCCGGGTCGGTCGGCAGGCCGATGCCGAGCCAGCCGGCGACGAAGGCGATCCCCCACACCGTCATCGCGACCACGCGGCGACGCCCGCCGTCGGGCGAGGCGGGCGGCTCGGTGCGGGCGGGGGGCTGGGGGTCGGTCGCGACAGACATCGCGGTCAAGGTTAACGGCGCGGGCGGCATCGACCGACGCCGACCACCGCGGTCCCTCCCGGGCGACCCGCCGCCGGGTGCCGTCTCGTCTAGGCTTTGGCCATGCAGGAGCAGCCGGAATCCGCGCTGACCCCGGGGCTGACCGCCCGGGTGGAGCTGACCGTCACCGACGCCGACACCGCCCAGGCGGTCGGCTCCGGCGACGTGCCCGTCCTGGGCACACCCCGCGTGCTCGCCCTCGCCGAGGCGGCCACGGTGGCGGCCACCGCCGAGCGGATGCCGGGCGGGTCGACGACCGTCGGCACCCGGATCGAGCTCGACCACCGCGCGGCCACCCCGGTGGGGCGCACGGTGGTGGCGCAGGCGCGGCTGAGCGCGGTCGACGGGCGGCGGCTGCACTTCGAGGTGAGCGTCAGCGACGGCGACGAGACGGTCGCCGAGGGCCGGGTGGAGCGGGTGCTGGTCGACCGGCAGCGCTTCGTGGAACGCGCCGCGCGGTCGTCGTGACCGCCCGCTTCGTGCAGGTCGCCGACGGGGTGCACGTGCTGCGCGAGCCGTCGCTGCACGTCAACGTCACCCTCGTCGTCGGCGACGGGGCGGCGTTGCTGGTCGACACGCTCTCCACCGCCGGGCAGGCCGCCGAGCTGGCCGCCGCCGCGCGGACGGTCACCCCGCACCCGTGGACGGTGGTCAACACCCACCACCACTTCGACCACTGCTTCGGCAACGCGACGCTCGCCGCCGAACCGCCCCGCCCGATCTACGCGCACGAGATCGCCGCCGAGGCGATGCGCGAGCCGGACCGGCTGCGCCGGGAGGCGTACGCGGAGCTGCGCGACACGCAGCCCGCGCTGGCCGAGGAGGTCGCCGGGACCGTGCTGCTGGGGCCGACGCACACCGTGCACCGCGAGGCCGTGCTCGACGTGGGCGGCCGGCGCGTGGTGCTGCGCCACCCGGGTCGGGGGCACACCGCCGGCGACCTGGTGGTGCACGTGCCCGATGCCGACGTGCTGGTCGCCGGCGACCTGGTGGAGCAGAGCGGGCCGCCCGCCTTCGAGGAGTCGTACCCGTTGCAGTGGCCCGACACGGTGGCGGAGCTGCTGCGGACGACCACCCCGGCCACCGTGGTCGTGCCGGGGCACGGCGAGCCGGTGGACGCCGGGTTCGTCCGCGCGCAGCACGCCCAGCTCGTCGAGCTGGCCTGGCTCATCCGCGCCGGGCACACCGGCGGCGCCCCGCCCGAACGCGTCGCCGCCGAGGCGCCCTTCGGTGCCCGCGCCGCCCTGCACGCCGTCCGCCGGGGCTACGCCGAACTCGACGGCACCGCCTGACGATGGTGAACGGCTGGCAGATACCCGAGAGCTGCGCCGCATCTCGACGACGGCGGTGTAGTTCGTTCGCTTGATACCACACAGGTATTTTTATGCCCTACAGGTATCAGCATTTCGACGGCAGTGATTCGTCACTGTCATCCCCGAGTTGCAACGACTTCTCATGACGTGGACCTCACAAGGCACTACTAGTGCGGTGACCACATACGTTTGCCGGCTCTCTAGCCGGGTCACCTCCTCGATGCGGTCGAGCTTGGCGTCCTTGTCCGGGTCACGGGACTCCTACCAGGTGCGGGTGCACTGGAAGGACACATCGTGGTGGCGCAGGATCCGCCGCAGGCGTTCCCGACCGATGAGCACCCGCCGGGCCCGGTTGGTGGCCAGGTAATCGGCGAGTTTGCGGATACTCCAATGCGTGAAGGGGCGACCCACACGCTTCGGTCGGGTCATGGCCGTCGCGACGATGAACCGCTGGTCATCATCGCTGATCAGGCGGGGACGGCCTCCCGCCCACTGAGGGTCCAACGCGCGTAGTCCGACTTCGTTGAACCGATGGATCACATCACGGACGGTGTCCTCGTGCGCAGCAACCAAGCGGGCGATCGCCGGCACCGGGGTACCGGATGCCGACGCCAAGATGATCAACGCCCGGCGGACCCGGATCGACTCGTGCTTGCCACGCCGCACGAGCTGCTGCGGCCGGCGGCCCTCCTCATCGCCTAACCGCCGCGCCCTCACCGGCTCGGCCATCCCGACACCCTCACTCCCGACAGCGACCACGATCGCCATCGAGCCTGAGACCCACCCGACCCGAAGCGGAGCACCCCACCCGGCGTGTCACCAACACGGCGAACCTTCTTGGTCAACGCACTAACGGGCGAAGCGGGCGAGGACCTCGGCGCGGGTGGGCATCGCGGTCGCCCCGCCCGGCGACTCGCAGACCAGGCCGGCGACCCGCAGCGCGAAGGCCACCCGCTCGGGCCAGGCCGCCGGGTCCGTGGGCTCGCCGTCGACGAGCAGGTCCGCGACGAGCGCCCCCATCACCGAGTCGCCCGCGCCGGTGGCGTCGACCGCGTCGACCTTCTGCGCGGGTACGCGTACCGGATCGGCACCGACGGCGGCGAGCACCGCACCGGCGGCGCCGAGGGTGACCACGACGGTGCCGGCGCCGAGCTCCCGCAGGTACGCCGCCACGCCCTCCTCCGGTTCGCCGGGGTAGAGCAGCTTCGCGTCGGCGGCGCTCAGCTTGACGAGGTGGGCGCCGGCGGCGAACTCCGCCACCACCTCGCGCAGCCCGGCCAGCGCGGCCGGCCCGTCGAGCAGCCGGGGGCGGACGTTCGGGTCGAAGACCCGCAGCCCGGAGGCGAGCCCCCAGGCCCGGCGCGCGGCGGCCAGCACCGGCGGCTGGAGCAGCACGATCGACCCGCAGTAGACGACGTCGGCGCCGGCGACCAGCCCGGCGTCGAGGTCGTCGGGGCCGAGCAGCCCGTAGGAGGGCGGCTCGCCGTAGAACCGGAAGTCGGGCTCCGCCCCGGCGAAGGTGGCCACCGCCAGCGCGGTCGGGGCGGGGACGGTGACCGCCCCGGCGAGGCCGACGCCCGCCCCGGTCAGGAAGGCGCGGATCCGCCCGGCCAGGACGTCGTCGCCGAGCGACCCGACGAACTGCACCGCGCCGCCGAGCCGGGCGACGGCGACCGCCACGTTGAGCGGGCCGCCGCCGACCGCCTGCCGGTAGACGGGCTCACCGTCGCGCTCGGTGTCGAGCAGGTCGACCAGTGCCTCGCCGAGCACCACCGCGTATCCCATTCCGGCCTCCGTCCACGGCGCGTACCGAACGATCTTGTCGTACCAGCCTGGCACAGTCATGCGCCATGACGAGCGCTGAAGCCACGGTATCGGCCTACTGGGCGGCGTTGGAGGCGCGGGACTGGGCTGCCTTCGGCCGGCTGCTCGCCGACGACGTCGTCTACCACCTGCCACAGACCCGCGAGCGGATCGTGGGCCGGGAGTCGTTCCTGCGTTTCAACCAGGAATACCCCGACGGCTGGCACCTCACGGTGACCCGGGCGGTCACCTCGGGCCGGCACGCCGCCACCTGGCTCACCTGCGCCCACCAGGGCGAGGAGCTTCCCGTCGCGAGCTTCCTCGACCTCGACGAGGCCGGTCTCGTCCGCGAGGTGACCGAGTTCTGGCCGGAGCCCTACGAGCCGCCGCCCGGCCGGGAGCACCTCGTCGAGCGCTACTGACACATCGAGCAACGGCTATTGCGCGTCGCCGCCGTCCGTGGTGGGATGGCGCTTGCCGGGCGGTGCGGGGGCTGCCGCGCCACCGGCGCCGGGTCTCACATCCACGCGAGGGCACCGGCCCGCCAGTCGGGCCGCCGACGGCGCACGTCCCGCCGGCCATCCACGCCGGGGCACGTCCGCCGCGACCGTCTTACCCGCGTCGCAGCGGGGCGGCCGGCGCCGCCCCCCGCGCGTTGCCCGCGGGGCGCCCGCGTCCCGCGAGTGAGGAGAACCCGTGTCCCACCGATCGCGTACGGCCGCGTTGCTCACCGCGGCCGCGACCCTTCTCGTGGGCGCCGTCGCCCTGACGGCGGGGCCCGACCCCGCCGCCGCGCACGGCACCCCGATGACCCCCGGCAGCCGCACCTACCTCTGCTGGAAGGACGGTCTGACCAGCACCGGCGAGATCAAGCCGAACAACCCCGCCTGCTCCGCCGCCGTGGCCCAGAGCGGGACCAACTCGCTCTACAACTGGTTCAGCGTGCTGCGCTCCGACGCCGGGGGCCGGACCGTCGGCTTCATCCCGGACGGCAAGCTGTGCAGCGGCGGCAATCCGGGCTTCGCCGGCTACGACCTGGCCCGCACCGACTGGCCGCTGACCCACCTGACGGCCGGGGCCCGGCTGGACTTCCGCTACAGCAACTGGGCCCACCACCCGGGCACCTTCTACTTCTACGTCACGAAGGACAGCTGGAGCCCGACCCGGCCGCTGGCCTGGAGCGACCTGGAGGAGCAGCCGTTCCTGACGGTGACCAACCCGCCGCAGCGCGGCTCGAGCGGCACCAACGACGGGCACTACTACTTCAGCGGCAACCTGCCCACCAACAAGAGCGGCCGGCACCTCATCTACTCCCGGTGGGTCCGCTCCGACAGCCAGGAGAACTTCTTCGGCTGCTCGGACGTCACCTTCGACGGCGGCAACGGCGAGGTCACCGGCGTCGGCCCGGGCGGCACGCCGCCGCCCAACCCGACCACTCCCCCGCCCAACCCGACCACGCCGCCGCCGAACCCGACCACGCCGCCGCCGCACAGCGGTGACTGCATGCCGGTCTTCAAGGTGATCAGCGCCTGGAACGGCGGCTTCCAGGGCGAGGTCATGATCATGAACCACAGCGCGTCGACGTGGTCGGGCTGGACGGCCAACTGGACGTGGCCCAGCGGGCAGAGCATCAACAGCCTGTGGAGCGGCACGCTGAGCACGTCCGGCTCCTCGGTCACCGTGATCAACGCGCCTTACAACGGAGCGATCCCCCCGGAGGGCACCACGACCTTCGGCTTCGTCGCCACCACCAACGGCACCAACACCCTGCCCACGGTCACCTGCTCCGGCCGCTGACCCCCACGAGACGACCCCCGCTGAACGATCAAGAGGTTTGCGTACCCCGGGAACGGCTCCGGGGACGCAAACCTCTTGATCGGCGAAATGGTCGCCGGAGGGCCGGCGGCGGGCCGGCCGGGTGGGTCAGCGGACCATGGAGCCGACCACCGGCTTGGTGAGCAGGGCGGACTGGTTGCGCTGGATGCCCGGGTCGAGGGTCTTGGCGACGAAGATGGCGTGCCAGATGCAGAAGATCAGCACCGTCCACACCTTGCGGGAGTGGTCGGCCTCCTCCCGCTTGTGCTCCTCCAGCAGCCGCATCGCGTACGACAGGTCGAGCAGGTCGCCGGCGCCGGAGGTGGACAGCACGTGCCGGGCCCACTCGTACATCTCGCCGCGCAGCCAGACCCGGGTGGGGGTCGGGAAGCCCAGCTTCTTGCGGTTGACGATGGCCGGCGGCACCACGCCCTGGAGCGCCTGGCGCATCGCGTACTTGGTGGCGTCGGAGCGGGGCGGGAGCTTGAGGTCCACCGGGATCCGCGACGCCACGTCGAAGACCGCGCGGTCCAGGAAGGGCACCCGCACCTCCAGCGAGTGCGCCATCGAGATCCGGTCGGCCTTGACCAGGATGTCGCCGCGCAGCCAGGTGTAGAGGTCGACGTACTGCATCTTGGTGACGTCGTCGAGCTCCGTGCACTCGGCGTAGATGGGCGCGGTGACGTCGGTGTAGCGGACCGAGGGATCGTAGCGGCGCAGCAGGTGCTGCTTCTCCTCCTCGGTGAACATCCGGGCGTTGCCGTAGTAGCGCTGCTCGATCGGGGTGGTGCCGCGCTCCAGGAAGCTCTTGCCCTTGACCCCCTGCGGGATGGCCTTGGAGACCGCCCGCAGCCCCTTCTGCACCCCGTCGGGCAGCCCGTTGACCGAGCTCAGCGACAGCGGCTCGCGGTAGATGGTGTAGCCGCCGAAGAACTCGTCGGCGCCCTCGCCGGAGAGCACCACGGTGACGTGCTCGGCGGCTTTCTTGGCCACGAAGTAGAGGGGCACCAGGGCCGGGTCGGCCACCGGGTCGTCCAGGTGCCAGACGATCTTCGGCAACGCCTCGATCATGTCGTACGGCCCGATCTTGGTCGGGATGGTGGTCACGTCGAGGTGCCGGGCCGAGTCCTGGGCGACGTCGATCTCCGAGTAGCCGGGCACGTCGTAGCCGACGGTGAAGGTGAGGATGTTCGGGTTGAACTCCCGGGCCAGGGCCACCACGGCGGTCGAGTCGATGCCGCTGGAGAGGAACGAGCCGACCGGCACGTCGGAGCGCATGTGCATCCGGACGCTCTCGCGCAGCGTCTCCCGGATCTCGTGGTAGAGGCGCTGCTCGTCGTCGACCGGGGTGGGCCGGAACACCGGCCGGTACCACCGGCGCACGTCGATGCGCCCGCCCGGGGACCAGGTCAGGTATTCGCCCGAGCCGATCCGGCTGATGCCCTTGTGCAGGGTGCCGGGCTCGGGCACGTACTGGAGGGTCAGGTAGTGGCTGAGGTTGGCCGTGTCGATGCCGGCGTCGCCCTGGTAGTTGGAGTGGGCGAAGGGCAGCAGCGCCTTCTTCTCCGAGGCCAGGTAGAGGCCGTCGGCGGTCTCCAGGTAGTGCAGCGGCTTGATGCCGAAGTAGTCCCGCCCGCCGAACGCGCGGCGCTCCTGCCGGTCCCAGATGACGAAGGCGAACATCCCGCGCAGCCGGGTGAGCACCTGCTCGCCCCAGAAGTGGTAGCCGGCGACGATCACCTCGCCGTCACCGGCGGTGGCGAACTGCGCGCCGAAGGTCCGGATCAGCTCCTCGCGCAGCTCGATGTAGTTGTAGATCTCGCCGTTGAAGGTGAGCAGGTAGCGCCCGTTCGCGTAGGACAGGGGCTCTTGGCTGGAGGCCACGTCGATGATCGCCAACCGCTTGTGCGCGAACACCCCGTCCGCGTACCGGCCGGAGGCGTCGCCGACCACCTCAACACCGGTCTCGTCCGGTCCGCGGTGGTGCAGGCATTCCAACGCCCCGGCGATGTTGTCGCGGTGGGCGGCGGCGTCGCCGCGCGCACTGAAGAAGGCCAGGAGTCCGCACATGGTGGTCATCTTTCCACGCGGCCCGAGCGGGCGTCGCGGCACCGCTGGGCTCTCCCCCCGCCGCGAGGTCACGGGCCCGATGGGGACCGCGCGGGGCGCGGCGGGTGGCACGCACGGGTGGCGTCCGTCGCCCACGGCACTGCCCGCGGTCCCGGCGCGACCGGCCCCCGGCGCCGCGCGGTACCGTCTGAGCTGCGACGACGCGGAGGGAACGAGGCATGACCGACGGACGTACCGACAGCAGGCCGGCGGACGGCACCGAGTCGCACGACCCCGACTTCCCCGAGGCGTTCCTGGCGTTCATGCGGCAGGGCTGGCGCGACACCACCCTGCCGGTCGACCCCCGGCCGGAGGTGCCGAACCACGCCGAGCGACGGGCCGCGCTCTCGGCGGCCTTCCCCGGCGAGACCCTGGTCATCCCGACCGGCGGCGAGAAGGTACGCGCCAACGACACCGACCACCCGTTCCGGCCGGGCAGCGACTTCGTCTACCTGACCGGCGACCACGACCCGGACGGCGTCCTCGTGCTGCGGCCGAACGGCTCGGGCCACGACGCCACGCTGTACATGCGCCCCCGCTCGTCGCGGCGGACCGACGAGTTCTTCCGCAGCAGGCACGGCGAGCTGTGGGTGGGCCGGCGGCACACCCTGGCCGAGAAGTCGGCCGAGTTGGGTCTGCCCACGGCGGACCTGACCGAGCTGGACGCGACGCTGGCCGACCTGGCGCCGGGGCGTACCCGGGTGCTGCGCGGGTTCGACGCGCGGGTGGACACGGCGGTGCGCCCGTACGACGGCCACCGCGCCGAGGGCCAGCCGGCCCGCGACCGGGAGTTGGCGATCGCGATCTCGGAGCTGAAGCTGGTCAAGGACGAGTGGGAGATCGCCCAGCTCCAGGACGCGGTCGACGCGACCGTACGGGGCTTCGAGGACGTGGCCCGGGCCCTGCCGGCGGACCGGGGCGTCTCGGAGCGCCTGCTGGAGGGGATCTTCGCGCTGCGCGCCCGGCACGACGGCAACGACGTCGGCTACGGCTCGATCGTCGGCGCGGGCGAGCACGCCACGATCCTGCACTGGGTGCACAACCACGGCACCACCCGGCCCGGCGAGCTGCTGCTGATGGACATGGGCGTGGAGAACCGCCACCTCTACACGGCCGACGTCACCCGGGTGCTGCCGGTCGACGGCCGCTTCACCCCGCTCCAGCGTCAGGTCTACGACGCCGTGCACGCCGCGCAGCAGGCCGGCATCGACGCGATCCGGCCCGGCGTGGCGTTCCGGGAGGTCCACCTGACGGCGATGCGGGTGCTCGCCCAGGCGCTGTCGGACCTGGGCCTGCTGCCGGTGAGCGTCGACGAGGCCATGGACGGAAGGTCGACGGTCTACCGGCGCTGGACGCTGCACGGCACCAGTCACATGCTCGGCCTCGACGTGCACGACTGCGCGAACGCCCGCAGGGAGAAGTACCGCGACGGCACGCTGGGCGAGGGCTACGTGCTCACCGTCGAGCCCGGGCTCTACTTCCAGCCCGAGGACGAGCTGGTGCCCGAGGAGCTGCGCGGCATCGGCATCCGGATCGAGGACGACATCCTGGTCACCGCGACCGGCGCGGTGAACCTCTCCGCCGGGCTGCCGCGCGCCGCCGACGAGGTGGAGACCTGGCTGGCCGAGCAGCGCGAGGCGGGTCCCCGCCTGCCCGGCTGATCCCGGCGTACGACCACACGACGGGATCAGCCGCCACCGGCGCGGGTCCCGTCGTCGTTTGAGCTGCTCACCCCCTTCCTGCCCGGACCGGCCGGGTTGCCGTGTCACGTCCGAAGTGAGGGAAATACGGGGTTTCTTCGGATTGGCGCATCTCGCGAGGATCCTTCTCATACGGTGGCTATCAGAGGCTACAAACCATTTGTAGCTAGTCGCGCCGCTTCAGATGGTGCGACCCCGTCTGACAGCAGGAAAGGGCGGAAGGCTCTGATGTCCAATGACGTAACGACTCCCGACGGTGGCGCCCCCACGGGCGCGCCGGCCCGAGGGCGGCGCAAACTCTGGGTGGCTGCAGGCGTTGCCGGCGTGGTCGGCCTGGCGGCACTGGGCGGCCTGGCCGCCCGCGATGACAAGTCCGGCGGCGCGGACCGGCTGTCGGACGCGCAGTCGTCGACCCTGCGGCAGAACGTCAGCGACGCTGGCACGGCCGACCCGGGCTCCGGTGAGAAAGACAACAAGAAGGATGGCCAGGATGCCGGTGGTGGCCAGGACGACTGGCAGGGCAAGGACAGCAAGGACTGGCACGGCAAGGACAGCAAGGACTGGCAGGGCAAGGACGGTCGTGACGGCAAGGACGGTCGTGACGGCAAGGACCACGACGGCAAGGACGCCAAGGAACTGCCGTGCGACACCGACGTGCTGGTCGAGGCGGTGAACCGGGCCAACGAGGACAACGGCGGAGCGTTCAAGCTGGCCAAGGACTGCACGTACAAGTTCACCGAGGAGACCGGCAACAACGCCTTCCCCGTCATCGACGAGCGGATCACGATCCTGGGCAACAACTCGACGTTCTTCCACGACGGCACCGCACTGTTCCGGTTCTTCGAGGTCGCCTCCGGCGGCGACCTGACACTGAAGGACCTCACCCTCAAGGGCGGCCAGGTGACCGCGCCCCCGCCGCCACCGAGCACCGCCAACGGCGGCGCCCTGCTGGTCCAGGAGGGCGGCGAGGCCACCCTGAAGCACACCAAGCTCATCGACAACCGGGTCACCGGCGTCGGCAACCAGGGCAACGGCGGCGCCATCGCCAACTTCGGCACGGTCGAGATCGACAAGAGCGTCCTCGCCAACAACCACGCCCGCGGCGTCGGCAACGGCGGCAACGGCGGCGCCATCTACAACGAAGGCGTACTGACCGTCCACGACACCCGTATCGACAGCAACACCGCCACCGGCAACAGCGCGGTCAGCGGCAACGGCGGCGGCATCGCCAACGAGGACGACGGCATCGCCACCATCGCCTACAGCCAGATCACCAACAACAAGGCCAGCAACGACGGCGGCGGCATCCACAGCGAAGACGACGCCCGCCTCACCGTCACCCGCACCAAGATCGCCCACAACACCGCCTGCGACGACGGCGGCGGCATCCACAACGACGGCGACTCCACCATGCTGCTGGAGTACGTCATCATCGCCGGAAACAAGGCCACCGACGACGGCGGCGGCGTCTACCACGACAGCGACAACATCGCCACCATCAAGCACGCCGTCTTCACCGACAACACCGCCGGCGACAACGGCGGCGGCCTCTTCAACGGCGACACCCTCAACCTCTACGCCAGCGAGTTCAAGGGCAACCACGCCGAACAGGGCGGCGCCATCTACAACGACAACAACGCCGTCCTCACCATCCGCGACAGCAAGATCGTCGGCAACTTCGCCTCCGAAACCGCCGGCGCAGGTGGCATCTACAACAACGGCAACGCCACCGCCGTCAACCTCGACAACAAGACCATCATCAAGAAGAACGAACCCCGCAACTGCACCAACGTCACCGGCTGCGCCAACTGAACCACCACATAACGAAGGGATCCCTTCCCCCTGCCCGGGGGAGGGGATCGCTTCCGTGCGGGCGCCGGTCCGGTCAGCGCGGCTTGCCGGCACGGAGCCGGGCAAGGGACGACGAATCCGCCGCGGGGCTGGAAAGGTGCCTTGCCTCCGGTGGGTTTCCGGGGCTGTTGAGGCGACTCGTGGCATAGCCGCCGGTTCCGGCACGACTGCGGGCCCGACTCCTCGGCGTCCGGACCGTCACGCCTTGGCCCGCGATACCCCTAACGTGGGTTCTTTTCGGATATGACCGTGAAGGGAAAAAGATTCTCATACGGTGATCCTCAGTAGCTACAACCGATTTGTAGCCAGGGCAGCCCGCGGTGGCGGAGCAGCCCTGTCTGGTACGAGGAGAGAGCAGAGAGCTCCGATGTCCAACTACCTTCGCAAGAACGCCGAGAACACCGCGTCGAAGAGCCGGCGCAAGCTGTGGCTCGCCACCGGCGTCGCCGGGTTGACCGGCGTGGTCAGCCTCGCCGGCGTCGCCGCCGCGAGCAGCGCGGGCGCCGTCGGGGTCGACCGTCTCACCGACCTGAAGTGGTCCACGGCCGAGCAGGTCGCCAGGGACGACACCGCCGGTCGCGACGACCGGGCTGGCGAGACCGGCAAGAGCCAGGATGGCCAGGATGCCGGTGGTGGCCAGGACGACTGGCAGGGCAAGGACTGGCACGGCAAGGACGGTCGTGACGGCAAGGACCACGACGGCAAGGACGCCAAGGAACTGCCGTGCGACACCGACGTGCTGGTCGAGGCGGTGAACCGGGCCAACGAGGACAACGGCGGAGCGTTCAAGCTGGCCAAGGACTGCACGTACAAGTTCACCGAGGAGACCGGCAACAACGCCTTCCCCGTCATCGACGAGCGGATCACGATCCTGGGCAACAACTCGACGTTCTTCCACGACGGCACCGCACTGTTCCGGTTCTTCGAGGTCGCCTCCGGCGGCGACCTGACACTGAAGGACCTCACCCTCAAGGGCGGCCAGGTGACCGCGCCCCCGCCGCCACCGAGCACCGCCAACGGCGGCGCCCTGCTGGTCCAGGAGGGCGGCGAGGCCACCCTGAAGCACACCAAGCTCATCGACAACCGGGTCACCGGCGTCGGCAACCAGGGCAACGGCGGCGCCATCGCCAACTTCGGCACGGTCGAGATCGACAAGAGCGTCCTCGCCAACAACCACGCCCGCGGCGTCGGCAACGGCGGCAACGGCGGCGCCATCTACAACGAAGGCGTACTGACCGTCCACGACACCCGTATCGACAGCAACACCGCCACCGGCAACAGCGCGGTCAGCGGCAACGGCGGCGGCATCGCCAACGAGGACGACGGCATCGCCACCATCGCCTACAGCCAGATCACCAACAACAAGGCCAGCAACGACGGCGGCGGCATCCACAGCGAAGACGACGCCCGCCTCACCGTCACCCGCACCAAGATCGCCCACAACACCGCCTGCGACGACGGCGGCGGCATCCACAACGACGGCGACTCCACCATGCTGCTGGAGTACGTCATCATCGCCGGAAACAAGGCCACCGACGACGGCGGCGGCGTCTACCACGACAGCGACAACATCGCCACCATCAAGCACGCCGTCTTCACCGACAACACCGCCGGCGACAACGGCGGCGGCCTCTTCAACGGCGACACCCTCAACCTCTACGCCAGCGAGTTCAAGGGCAACCACGCCGAACAGGGCGGCGCCATCTACAACGACAACAACGCCGTCCTCACCATCCGCGACAGCAAGATCGTCGGCAACTTCGCCTCCGAAACCGCCGGCGCAGGTGGCATCTACAACAACGGCAACGCCACCGCCGTCAACCTCGACAACAAGACCATCATCAAGAAGAACGAACCCCGCAACTGCACCAACGTCACCGGCTGCGCCAACTGACGACAGGCACGCGGTATCAGCTGGAACGGCATCGGCTGACACAGAGGCCGGTCCGGCCCCCTTCCGCTCGGCGGGAGGGGGCCGGACACGTGTGACACGACTACTGCTGCACGAAGACCGCCACGCTGCGCGCCGGCACGGTGAACGTGCCGCTGGCCCGGTCGAAGGAAGCCGTCCGCAGCGCCTCGTCCGCCGAGGTCCGCAGCACCGGGTGCAGCGCCATGTCCGCCCCGCGCAGCCCGGTCAGCCGCTGCGTCGCCGTCTCGGGCGTGGCGTTGAAGACCACCGTGACCGACTTCCAGCGTCCGTCGAGGCCGCGGCCGTCCAGCGTCATGGTGAGTACGCCGGGGGTCTCGGCCGCGCCGGAGAGCGGGAAGGCGACCCGCTTCTGCACCTGCTCCGCCGTGGTCAGTCCGAAGACCGGCGAGGAGCCCCGGATCTTCAGCAGCTCGGCGTAGCGGGCCCCGGCCAGGTCGATCGCCGCGCAGTCCGGCACCAGCGCCGGGTCGGCCAGCAGCGGCTTGGCGTACGGCCACTTGTCCCGGTTGTCCTGCTCGGGCGGCAGCCCGGCGCCGAACCCGTTGCCCTGGGCGCAGTCCCAGCGGATCTGGTTGAACCAGTCGCCGGAGTTGTACGAGTTGCGGTCCAGCGACTTCGAGCGCAGCCGCTCGGTGCCGGTGGTGACGAACCCGGGCCCCTGCCCCATCACGACCGTGCTCAGCGCCAGCACCTGCATCCGCGCCCGGTCCGCCGCCGGAGTGTCCTGCGGCAGCTTGTACGCCAGCGCGTCGTACAGGATCTCGTTGTCGTGCGCGTCGACGTAGGTGACCGCCTCCCCCGGCGCGGCGGTGTAGCCGGCGGGCGAGCCGTTGTAGTCGACCTGCGCGCCCGTGACCTGCCGGCCCGACGAGTCGGTGAACCGGTACCCGCGCAGGTTGCCGGTGAGCCCCACCTTGATCAGGTCGTGCTGGTGCAGCAGGCGGGCCCGCTGCTGGGCCGTGGACCCGTTCACGTCGTCGCCGTTGGGGTCGGTGAACAGGCCGGAGGCGAAGCCCTGCACGCGGGGGTTGGCGTCGAACGGCCCGCCGCCGCGCACCGCGTCGCGGAGCCGGTCGTTGAAGGTGCCGATCCCGGTGCCGGCCATGTTGGCCTGGGTGGCCTGCGTGAACCGGGCGTCGTCGGCGACCTCGCCGAAGTTCCAGCCCTCGCCGTAGAGCAGGATCTTCTTCCCGTCCACGCCGTCGCGGGCGACGGTCAGCTCGTCGAGCGCCTCGCGTACGGCCAGGATGTTCGCCTTCGGGTGGTGGCCCATCAGGTCGAACCGGAAGCCGTCCACCTTGTACACCCGGGCCCAGGTGACCAGGGAGTCCACGACGAGCTTGCCCATCATGGCGTGCTCGGGGGCGGTGTTGGCGCAGCAGGTCGAGTTGGCGACGGCGCCGTCGTCGAGCAGGCGGTGGTAGTAGCCGGGCACGATCTGGTCCAGCACCGACTTGGGGTCGGCGCCCGCCGCCGAGGTGTGGTTGTAGACGACGTCCATCACCACGCGCAGCCCGGCGCCGTTGACGCCGGCCACCATCCGCCGGAACTCGGTGGTGCGCTTCGCCCCGGCCGGGTCGACGGCGTAGCCGCCCTCCGGCACGGTGTAGTGCAGCGGGTCGTACCCCCAGTTGTAGCCGTCGGTGTCGGCGACCGCCGCGACGCACTTCTGCTGCTGCTCGGAGTCCGGCGGCAGCGCGGCCAGGTCGCAGGCCGGCTGCCGCTGGTCGGCGCGGCGCTCGGGGATCGTGGCGAAGTCGAACGCGGGCAGCAGGTGCAGGTGGGTCACCCCCGCGTCGCCGAGCGCCTTCAGGTGCTTCATGCCGGCGGTGCCCGGGTCGGTGAAGGCGAGGTAGGTGCCCCGCCGCTCGGCCGGCACGGTGGTGTCGGCGACGGAGAAGTCCCGCACCGACAGCTCGGAGATCTGCACCTTCGTCGACGGCACCGCCGCCGGCTTGCGCAGCGACGCCCAACCGGCCGGCGCGAGCGCCGGGTCGGCGAGGTCCACGATCTGGCTGTGCGTGGAGTCGGGCGCCAGCGCCAGCGAGTACGGGTCGGTGACGGCGGCGGCGACCACCTTCTGCACCGCCGGCTGCCACGCCTGGACCTGGTACCGGTAGTACCTGCCGGTCCAGTCGCGGGCGCCGCGCACCGACCAGACGCCGGTGCGGTCGTCGCGGCGCATCGTCACCGTCCTCGGCGTCGCGGTCGGCGAGTCGAAGAGCTGCAACGACACCTGCCGCGCCGTCGGCGCCCAGACCGCGAGCGTCGGCACCCTGCCGGCGAAGGTCGGCCCGAGCCTCGCGTCGGTGGCCCGGGCGTAGACGTCGTCGAGCACGCCGGGGATCTGCACGCCGGTGGCGGCGAGCAGGGTGCCCGCGGCGTCCCGCTCGGTCACCAGGAGCTGCCCGCGCAGGGCCGCCGGGACCTTCGCCAGGTCCCGCCGGTCGAGCGTGAAGCCGCGGTGCGCCCACAGGTGCGGGAAGGCCGCGCGCTGGGCCTCGGTGAGCCCGTTGCGCTGCGCGGTCAACGGCAGCGTGGTGTACGTCCCGGCGAGGTCGCCGTCGGCGACGGTCACCCCGCCGGCCGGGGCGGCCACCAGGGCGTACGTCCTGCCGTCGGTGGACCCGGCCTGCCAGGCGACGGTGGAGCGGTCGATCCAGTGCGCCTTCTGCTTCGTGATGTCGACGTCCCGGGCGGCGCCGGACGCGGTGGACGGCAGCAGCCGCCCGGGCGTGCCGGTGAGCAGCCACACCTCCCGCCCGGCGGCGGCGAAGTCGAGCCGCTGGTCGGTCGGCAGGTCCTTCTCGTCCCCCTTGTGGATGATGTAGCTGAGCCCGGTCGCCCCGGCGGCCAGTGGCACCCGGAAGACCGCGCCGAAGGAGTCGATCCGGGCGGGGGCGAGCGGGGCGGCCCAGTCCGTCGGGTTGGCGGCGCCGTCCCACACGTGCAGGCCCCAGCCGTCGTAGTTGCCATCGGCGCGGCGGAAGTGGATGAGGGCGGTGCCGTCCGCGACGGGCGGGTCGGGCTCTCCGGTGGCGGCCTGCCGGCTCGGGTAGGTCGCCGGGTCGCCCTGCTTGACCCAGACCTCACCGGTCTTCGTCACGTCGATCGTCCGGTCCTGTTCCACGTCCTTGTTGCCGGCCTTGTCGACGACCAGGAAGCCGACGGACTTCGCGCCCGGCTTGAGCTTCACCCACGCGAACCGGCCGTAGGAGTCCTCGCCGGCGAACGGCTGCCCCTTGGGCCACTCGGTCGCGTACGCCGGGTCGATGTCGCCCCACGCGTAGAGGCCCCAGTCGTCGTAGCCGCCGGCCGGGCGCTGGTAGTGCACCACGGCCCACTCCCGGGACGCGGACTGCGCCGGGGTGCCCACGGTCGCGGTGGACCGGGCGGTCGCGGTGCGGCCCTTGCCGTCGCGGACGACGGCCTTGTACTCGATCCGCGTACCGCCGGCCAGTCCGGTCAGGTCGTGGTGCACCGTGTACGGGGCCGTCTCGGCGCTGCCGAGCAGCGTCCACCTGCCGCCGGCGACCCGGGCGGCGACGGTGACCGTGGCCAGCGGGTCGCCGGTGACCTGCGCGGTGACGGCCGCCCTCGTGGCGACGGGCTCGCCGGGTGCGGGGGCGGTGATCGTGATCCGTGGCGCGGCGTCGGGCGCCGCGATCGGGGTACCGGCGCGGTGCACCACGGCCGACAGCGGCGGCACGGTCAGCGTGAGTTTGCCGTCCGCGCCAGCGACCGGGGCGGCCGATGCGCCGTAGACGCCGGTGAAGGTGGCGCCGGCCGACCAGGTGTCCACGGTGACAGTCTGCGCCGTCGCGGCGTTGTTCACCGCGACGACGTACTCGGTGCGCTGCTTCGGGTCGATCCGGGAGAACGCGAAGACGCCCGGTCCGTCGGCGGCGTAGCGGCTGACCTGCACACCGTCGCGCAGGGCCGGGTGCGCCTGGCGCAGCGCGCCCAGCTCGGCGATGGCCCGGTACAGCGGGTGGGCGCGGTCGAACTGGTCGCTGGCGTGGGTGCGGTCGGTGCCGAGCAGGTCGTCGTCGAGGTAGTCGGGGGTCTTCGAGGCGAACATGTCCTGCCGGGCGTCCTTGTCGCCGCCCGGGCCGGTGAAGCCCTGCTCGTCGCCGGAGTAGATGACCGGTTGACCGCGGGTCAGGAACATCAGCTCGTGGGCGAGCTGGTCGCGGCGCAGATGGGTGGCCGGGTCGGTGCCGCCGCCGGCGATGAACGAGCCGATCCGCCCCATGTCGTGGTTGCCGAGGAAGGTGGTCAGCCGGCGCGCGTCGGTGTCGCGGGCGCGGTAGAGGTCGTCGCGGGCGTACACGTCGGCGAGCGCCTTGGCGGAGCCGTCGCCGGCGGTGTAGCCGCGCGCCGCCTCCTGGAAGGCGAAGTCGAGGGTGGCCGGCAGGCCGCCGCGCCGCACGTACGTCGAGGTGATCTCCGGGTCGGCGCTGTAGACCTCGCCGAACATGAAGAAGTCCTTCTTGCCGGCGCGCGCGGCGGCGCGCTCGACGCCCTGGCTGAACTGCGGCCAGAATTCGAGGTTCGCGTGCTTGACGGTGTCCAGCCGGAAGCCGTCGACGCCGGTGGATGCCACCCAGTCGGAGTAGACCTTGGTCAGGCCGCGCACCACCTCGGGGCGCTCGGTCCACAGGTCGTCGAGGCCGAAGAAGTCGCCGTACTCGCTGTTCTCCCCGGCGAAGGTGGAGTCGCCCCGGTTGTGGTACATCGTCGGGTCGTTGAGCCACGCCGGGACCTTGACCTTCGCGTCGGCCGGGTTCGCGAACGTCGGGGTGTACGGGAACGACGTCGTGTCCACCTTCGGGAAGCCCCGGCTGCCGTCGGCGTAGTTGCGGTCCTCGAAGGGGCGCCCCTGCGCGTCGGTGTACGGCGACGTCGCCTTGTCCACGTAGCTGTACTTGTCCTCGGCGTACTTGATGACGTCGGCGGTGTGGTTGACGATGACGTCGAGGTAGACCTTGATGCCCCGCCGGTGCGCGAGCGCGACCAGCCGCTTCAGGTCCTCCTTCGTGCCGAAGTGCGGGTCGACCTGGGTGAAGTCGGTGATCCAGTAGCCGTGGTAGCCGGCGGAGACGTCGGCCCCGGCGCCCTGCACCGGACGGTTCTTGAAGATGGGGGCGAGCCAGATGGCCGTCGTGCCGAGCCCCTCGATGTAGTCGAGCCGGTCCATGACGCCCTTGAGGTCGCCACCGTGGTAGAAGCCCTTGTCGGTGGGGTCGAGGCCGGTGGAGAGGCGGTCGCCGGTGAGGCCGCCGGTGTCGTTGCGCCGGTCGCCGTTCGCGAACCGGTCCGGCAGGACGAAGTAGAACTGCTCGGCGCGGGCCAGCGGGTCACCGGCGGAGAGCAGCGCCTCCGCGGAGGGCTCGGCGCGCCACTGCGTGGCGCCGGCGGTGAGCAGCGGGCCGGTGCCGTCGGGGGCGTCGGCGGCGAGCTGCCGCACGGCCATCGGGGTGCCGACGAGGGCGAGGGTGAGCAGGGAGACGAGGGCGAGCAGGGCCTTGCGCGGTATCGGCGGGGGTTTCATCGACGCCTTCCTCTGGTCGCTGACTGGCCCGCACGCTAGCCCTTGCCGAAATGTTCTGCAATACCTTGCAAACAAAGTCGTAACACGGCAGATGGCTTGCAAAGGAACGGCCCGGCGAGGTTCGCGCCGGGCCGGAGAGGGTGGGGAAGACTAGACGCGGCAGGCGCCGCCGTCGACCGAACAGCTCGTTGGGCGGCTCTGGGTGCCCTGGACGTAGAAGCGCAGGGTGGCCGACGCGCCCCCGGGCAGGTCGCCGCCGCTGCGGTAGGTGAAACCGTCGTCGATCCGTTGCGCCGTCCCCTGTGGCGCGCCCTCGATCCACGCGCTGCCCAGCCGCGCCCCCGGGAAGGTCAGCCGCGCCGTCCACTCCCGACCCGACGACGAGGTGTTGCCGACCAGCAGCTCCCCGACGAAGCCGTTCGCGTACGACTCGACCACCCGGTAGCGGCCCGTCAGCGGCGACGTGGGCGACGGTGGCGCGATCAGCGCCGCGTCGCTGCCGCTGGGGGTCGGCGACGGCGGGCGGCTGCTGCGCTCGGGCCTGGACCGCGTCGGGGTGGGGCGGGCGGTGGCACGCGCGGACGGCGAGGCCGTCGCCCGGGGCGAGCGGGTGGCCGTGGCGCTGGTCGCCGACGGCTCCGGGTCGGCCAGGCCGACGGTCGGCAGCGGCGGGGCGGGCTGTGCGTCGAACGCGGGGCCGCGCCCCCGGTAGGTGCCCAGCGCGATGGCGAGCAGGACCACCATCACCACGACGCCGACGGACACCACGATCCACGGCGATGACGCGACGGCGGTCGTGCCGTAGGACCTGTTCGGTGCTCGGCGCGTGTCGGGCATGCCCATCCTCCCGCGGTCGTCCCGGGCAGCGTAGCGGTCGACGGCGACATGGTGCGACCGTCCGCGCACGGCGCGACCGCGCGCCCGGCTGCCACGCGTCCGTTGCCGACACGGGCCACGCGGCGCTGCGGGCCGTCGCCACGGCCTTCGGGCGTCGCGGTCGCGGCGGCGGTCAGGAGGTACGCAGGACGGTGCAGATGACCGGACCGTCGTCGGTGGAGCGCAGGAGGTAGCGGTAGCGCTCGCCGGGCACCCTGCGGCCCCGGCTGTCCAGGAACTCCCACTCCACGGCCACCATGGTCAGCAGCGCCGACATCGGCTGCACGTCCTCGATGGCCGCGTGCGCCGCGACCAGCTCGCGCTCCTGGTAGTCGGGGGCGGCGCCGACGAAGGACAGCGCCACCGCCGCCGGCGAGGTGAACGAGAAGCTGTACGTGTCGGCGACCACCATCCCCGGCAGCGCGTAACAGGCGGCGATGGCGGCCACGTCGCCGGTGGTCAGCGCCACGCCGTACCGGTCGAAGAAGTCGGTCAGCGTGTCCAGATCGGTGGATGCTCTCACGGGGACAGCAATTGCCGGCCGGACCACGGGCCAAACCTCAGCGCGCCGGGATGCGCACCTCGATCTCGGCCCCGAGCCGGGCGCCGTTCGCGAGACCGAGGTCGTCGCCGCTCCAGAACCGGCCCGGGTCGTACCAGTTGGGGCGCCGCCCGGCGGGAAGCAGACCCATCGCCTCGTAGGTCACCGCGACCACCTCGGCGCAGTACGCCGTCTCCAGTGCACGCTCGCGTGCGGCGGCTCCGGCGCGCTCGGGAGCGGCGGCGGCTCCGGCACGCCCGGGCGCCGGGGCCTCGGGACGGTCGCCGTCGTGGCCGCGCAGGGCCGGCACGCGCACCGCCGGGACCCGGCCGCGCAAGGTCGGCACGCGCACCGCCGGGACCCGGCCCCGCAGCCAGCGCCAGGCGAGCTGGGCGGTGGACGGGAACGGGGTGCCGTCCAGCCGGGCGACGGTGCGCAGCACCGCCTTCTCCATCTCCGCGTCGGCCGCCGGGTCGAGCTGGCGCAGCCAGGCCCGCTGGCCGTACCGGTTGGCCCAGACGCAGACCGCGTCGCGCAGGTCGTGCAGCTGCACGCCGCGCTGGTGGGTGCCCGTCCACATGTCCGGCAGCGACCTGCCCAGCTCGGCGTGCCACATCAGCGGCGGCATGTCGTCCAGCACGACCGCCATGCCGACGTGGTTGACCGGGCTGTTCGTGGTCAACTGGATGGCCCGGTCGGGCACGCTGCGGCCCCGGAAGACCCACACGTCACCGGTACGGGTCAGGTCCACGGCCTCGTCCAGGCTGATGCTCATGGGGGTCTACCCTAGGCCGATGCGGCAAGGGATGCGGTGGTGGAAGGTGCTCGGGCTGGCCGGCCTCGCCGGCGTGGCGGCGTCGGGCGTGGTCATCGCCCGGGCGGAACGGCGGCGTCGGGCGTACACCCCGGAGGAGATCCGGGCCCGGCTGCGCGACCGGCACGCGGAGGCGACGGCGCCCACCGACGACGCGCGCTGAACCCCGCCGACGTCAGTCGACGTCGTGGTGGTTGCGGTTCCAGCGCCCACCGACGGGCGGGGTGTCCAGCCGCACCGCCCCGACGGCGTTGCCCGCGAGATCGTTGTCCTCGATCCGACAGGACACGCAACTGCCCGCCGGGGTGATCCAGAGCCCGTACGTCTGGGTCTGCTCGTCGCGGTGGTCCCAGATCCGGTTGCCGCGCACCGTGGCGGAGTCGAACGGCGCGTTGACGGTGATGCCGGCCCTGATCGGCGGGGCCGCCGGCAGTTCGTACGACGCGCCGGGCGGCGGCGTGTCCTCGTTCCAGCCGGTCGGCGAGTCCGCCCGCACCTCGGCGAGCCTCAGGTCGGTGTCGGTGTTCGACACCACCACCGCCGCGCGTGAGCCGACCCGCACCACCTTGCCCCGGTGTCCGTCCTGCGGCCAGTGCGCCGTCAGGTCGGTGACGGACCGGTGGTGGTAGCGCACCGACTCGCCCTGGCCGGTGGTGGCCGGGGCGCACCGGCGGCCGTTGTTGCGGATCCGGTTGCCCACCACGACCGCGTCGGTCATCGGCCGGTCGATCCGGATCGCGTCCAGACCGTTGTCCCAGAAGTCGTTGCCGTCGACGACCACGCCCGCCGCCGCACCCTGATAGCCGTGCCCCAGGTCGTGCTCGTGGTAGCCGTACTCCCCGTTGGCGCTGATCCGGTTCCCGCGCACCGTGTACGGGCCGGGCGTGTTGCCCATGCTGATCCCGTCGCGGACGTTGCGGTCGATCACGCAGTCGCTGATGATGCCGCCCCGGCCGGCGACTCCCGCCGTGCCGTTGCCGGAGACGTCGAAGCCCGCCTCCAGGTTGCCGGTCAGGGTGCAGGCGGAGACGATCAGCCCGTCGGCGCCCCAGTCGGAGATGCCGAAGCGGTTCGCCTGGCTGTGGCAGCCGATGACGCGGTAGCCGCGCGGCGGGGTCCAGTGGTCCTTCTGGAGTTCGAGGAAGATCCCGTTGGTGCCGTTGCCGAGGGCGGTGCAGTTGGCGATCGTGAGGCGCTCCACGTCGCCCCACCCGCCGATGCCGACGCCGATGCCCGCGCCGCCCATCTCCTCGCCGTTGTCGAGCCGCCCGCACCCGACCACGACCACTCCGTCGATCAGGCTGTCCTGGAGGAAGTCGCAGCCGAGTCCGGTGGCGCCGGTGTGGTGGATGTAGAGGTTGCGGAAGACGCCGCGCACCACGTACTGGAGGCCGAGCCCCTTGGCGAGGTAGCTGTACTCGACCATCGCCACGCCGGAGCCGTCGATCTCGAAGTCCGCGAAGGTGCAGTCGGCGATGTACCGGTCGCGACTCGCGCCGTGCTGCACCGTCGTCCAGAAGGCCAACGGCGTCGGGCTCGCCCGGTTGCCCTCGTTGCTGAGCAGGAACCGCGTCGCCCCCGGCCCGGAGCCGATCAGCGACACCCCGCTGCGCCAGACCGTTCCGGCGTCACGGATCGAGTAGATCCCCGGCGGGCAGTGGATGACCCGGGCCCGCCCGTCGGCGGCGTATCCCTCGCCGAGGCGGTCGACCAGGGCCGACAGTGCCGGCTGGTCGTTCGTCACGCCGTCGCCGCGCAGCCCGAACTCCCGCGCGTCGCACCACAGGGGCGCCCCCGCGACCGGGGTGAGCCGCTTCGCGGTGGACACGCCCTGCTGCGGCATCCGGCCCCTCCTCCACGACGTCCGGCGTCCGCCGGTGACCGGCGCATTCCCGCCGCACCCGCCGGGAAACGCGCTACCCGGCGGGCGTGGGCCCCTCCGACGACGCGGGCGTCGCGCCGGTGCCGGGCGTCGAGGGGCCGGGCTCCGCGCCGGTGCCGGGCGTCGCGCCGGTCCGGCGCACCGCCTCCGCCACGGCCTCGGCGGTACGTCCCACGAGCGCTCCCCCGTCGTCGAGCAGCAGCAGGGGCCGCTGGATCAGCTCCGGGGCGGCCACCATCGCCTCGATCCAGCGCGGCTCCGCCGCCTCGTCCCGTGGCCAGTCGGCCATGCCCAGGGCCACCGCGGCGGGTTCCCGCGTACGACAGACGTCCCAGGGGCGCGCGTCGAGCCGGCGCAGCACCTCGGTCAGCTCCGCCGCGCTCGGCGGCCGGTCCAGGTACGGGCGCACCGCGTAGCCGACCCCTGCCTCGTCGAGGGCGGTACGGGCGGCGGCGCACTTCGAGCAGGACGGGTTGTTCCAGATCTCCATGCCCGCCATGGTCGCAACCACCCCGCCGTCGGCACGATGAGGGCCGTCCGGGTCGCGTCACCCGCGTTCCCCCGTTCGTCCCTTCCGTACGCGGCCGGAGCGGCGCGGCGTTCTCGCGTCGCGGATCGGGGACGATGTCAAGACCGGCGGACCGGCGACGACCACTGAGCGAGCGGCGTCAGCGGGACGCCCACGGGCGAGGAGAATCAGACGTGAAGTTCCTGTTGATCATGCACATGAACCCGCAGATCTGGGAGGCGCTCACCGAGGACGAACGCAACGAGGTGATGAAGGGCCACGAGGAGTTCATCGAGACGATCCGCGAGTCCGGCGAGATGCTCGGGACGACCGCGCTGGCCGAGCCGGCCGAGAGCGTCGTCGTCCGGGTCCGCGCAGGCGCGCCCACGGTAAGCGACGGCCCGTACCTGGAGGCCAAGGAGTACCTCGGCGGCTACTACCTCATCGAGTGCGCCGACCGGGACCGGGCCGTCGAGCTGGCAGCGCTGATCCCGGACGCCAGGGTGGAGGGTCTCGGCGTCGAGATCCGTGAGGTGGTCTTCTCCGCGGGGGCCGAAGCGGCCTCGGTACGGATGAGCGGTGCGGCGGCGACGAGCTGAGTCGGGCGTACCGGTCGGCGGCCAGGTGCTCGCCGACCGGTCCACCGGTGTGCCGACCGCCGCCCACGACGACGGGCGGGCGGGCCGCGACGCGCTGGTAGGCCACGACCGCGACGACGGGCGGGCGGGCGGCGACCGGCTACCGGCACGCGACGGCGGGGTGGGCGGCGAGGATCTCGGGCGCCTGCTGCGTGAGCTGGCACCGCGGGTCCTCGGCGCGCTGCTGCGCAGGTACGACGACTTCGACGCCTGCGAGGACGCGCTCCAGGAGGCCATGCTGGCGGCGACGGTCCAGTGGCCGGTCGACGGGGTGCCGGAGCACCCGCGCGGCTGGTTGGTCACGGTCGCCGCCCGCAGGTTCATCGACCAGATCCGCAGCGAGCGGGCCCGCCGGGACCGGGAGGCGGCCAGCGCGAGCCGGGAACTGCCCGGGGCGATGGTCGCCCCCGGCCCCGACGAGCAGGTGCCGCGCGACCACGACGACACCCTGACGCTGCTGTTCATGTGCTGCCACCCCGCGCTCACCCCGGCCTCGCAGGTCGCCCTGACGCTGCGCGCCGTCGGCGGTCTCACCACGGCCGAGGTCGCCGGCGCCTTCCTGGTGCCCGAGGCCACCATGGGTCCGCGCATCAGCCGTGCCAAGCAACGGATCCGGGCCGCCGACACGACGTTGAGCGGACCGGCGTACGCCGAACGGCTGGGCGCCGTCCTGCACGTGCTCTATCTGATCTTCAACGAGGGCTACACCGCGACTTCCGGCCCCCACCTGCACCGACCCGACCTGGCCACGGAGGCCATCCGGCTGACCCGGGCGATCCACCGCTCGCTGCCCGACGACGGTGAGGTCGCCGGCCTGCTCGCGTTGATGCTGCTGACCGACGCCCGCCGAGCGACCCGCACCGACGCCGAGGGCGGCCTGGTCCCGCTGGGCGAACAGGACCGGCTCCGCTGGGACGCCGACCTCATCGAGGAAGGCACCCGGCTCGTCACCGACGCGATGCTGCGCTGCCCGCTCGGCCCGTACCAGCTACAGGCGGCCATCGCGGCCGTGCACGTGGGGGCGCCCCACGTGGCCGACACCGACTGGCGGCAGATCGAGTTCCTGTACCGCCTGCTGTGCCGGATCGCGCCCAATCCCATGGCGACGCTCAACCACGCGATCGCCGTGGCGATGGCCGACGGTCCGGACGCCGGCCTGGCCATGGTGGCCGCGCTGGCCGCCGACGACCGGATGGCCCGCCACCACCGC
The DNA here is from genome assembly GCF_900091445.1 of Micromonospora echinofusca. Lineage (NCBI taxonomy): Bacteria > Bacillati > Actinomycetota > Actinomycetes > Micromonosporales > Micromonosporaceae > Micromonospora > Micromonospora echinofusca. The sequence continues at coordinate 1,693,166 of NZ_LT607733.1, read as the reverse complement.
CTCGCGGCCACCCGCGCCCACCTGCGGGAACTCGCCGGAGACATGGCAGCCGCGCGGGAGGACTACCTGCTCGCGTCCCAGCGCACCTCCAGCCTCCCGGAGCAGCGCTACCTGCGTGCCCGAGCCGACCGGCTCACCCCGATGGACGCTACGCCCCAAGAGTCCTGAAGGCGCCCGGCCTGGCCGGCACGGCGACGTGACGCCCCGGCCCGCTCCAGGCCTCGTGGATCACGCAGTTGTGGTGCCGGCTATCGGCACGATCGCGTGGTTTGTGGCCCACCAGGGCTGCGCGATCCACGCAGGGTGGGTGGTATGTGCCGGTTTGGGGTGGCGGACGCCACCGGGGGTCGGGGCATGGGTCGGGGCGCCGGGTCGTTGTAACCATCGTGGCCGCGTGACCAGGCCGTTCAATGACCAGGCCGTTCGTCGGCCGGGTGGCCGGCGGAATGTGTGGCCGGCCCGGCCGGTTGCATCCCCCCGGGAACGAGCCTCGGCCCACCGGCCGCAGGCCCCCGGACATCTCGACCTTTCCTTTCTCGCGGCGCACCCGCCCCCCCTTGGTGTGTGTCGCGTACCCCCGATCGAAAGGTGCCGACCATCATGCGTACCGACATCTTCCGTAAGACCGCTCTGACCGTGGCCGGGCTCGCCTTCACCGGCGGCGCCATCGCCGGCCCCGTCACCGCCGCCGTCGCCGCGCCTGCCGAGGGCAAGCCCACCTCGGTGAGCCAGGACCGCAAGCAGCACGGCGAGCGCGAACTCGGCGTGCGCTACGAAGCCCAGCCCAACTTCTACTACTGCGGCCCCGCCGCCGCCCGCAACGCCCTGAGCGTGCAGGGCAAGAACATCGACGTCGACGGCATGGCCCAGCGCATGGGCACCACCGAAGCCGGCACCAACTCCATCAACGACATCACCCCCGTACTCAACAAGGAAACCGGCCGCGACGCCTACCAGTCCGTCGAGATCCGCGACCCCAAGGCCGACGACAAGCAGACCGACAAGCTACGCACCGACATCGTCACCGCCATCGACGAAGGCCACGCCGTCGTCGCCAACATCGCCGGCACCGCCACCGACACCGACGGCACCACCCACTCCTTCGAAGGCGGGCACTACATCAGCGTCGTCGGCTACCGCGACAACGGCAACACCGTCACCATCGCCGACTCCGCCGACCCCAACCAGGCCTCCTACCGCATGAGCGTCGACAACCTCGCCGACTGGATCGCCACCCGCGGCTACACCGCCTGACCGACGGCGACGACACCACGCAACGACGACAAGGGCCGGCCCCCACCCAGGGGGCCGGCCCTTCGTCATGCCGTTGTCGGGCATCGAGGCAGTCAGTCGATCGGGGCGAGGAACTCCAGTCGGTTGCCGTGCGTGTCCTGGGAGTGGAAGCGGCGCATGCCCGGCAGTTCGTCGTCACCCCAGGTGACCGGGTATCCGGCGGCGGCCAGCCGGGCGGCGAGCATGTCCAGGTCCGGCCGGAGCAGACCAGGGTGGGCCTTGCGGGCGGGGCGGAAGTCGTCCTCCACGCCCAGGTGCAGCTCCGCGCCGTGACCGGTGAACCAGCAGCCGCCCCGGGCCGCGAGCGCGGCTGGCTTGCGCTTCTCGGTCATCCCGAGCACACCGACATAGAAGGCCCGCGACGCCTCCTCGGTGCCGCGTGGGCAGGCGAGCTGAACATGATGGATCATGGTGGCACCTCCTCGTCCCGAACGATGGCACGAGGTTGCGAAGTTAGCAAGACGGACGTACGGTTTTGTTGACGATGGAGAATCGGCGGTAAGTGTCCCCTAACCACGGCGGCACCCCGACCGGTGCGACAGACTGCTCAGGACTACTCACGGTCGCTGGTGTGAAGGAGTACGACGTGGCGAGCCTCGACACCTTCGGTGCGAAGACCCAGCTACGCGTCGGAGACGCGAGCTACGAGATTTTCAAGATCAGTAAGGTGGAGGGGCACGAACGGCTCCCCTACAGCCTGAAGATCCTCCTGGAGAACCTGCTGCGGACCGAGGACGGCGCGAACATCACCGCCGACCACATCCGGCAGCTCGGGGCCTGGGAATCCGACGCCGACCCGAGCGTCGAGATCCAGTTCACCCCGGCGCGGGTGCTCATGCAGGACTTCACCGGCGTGCCCTGCGTGGTCGACCTGGCCACCATGCGCGAGGCCGTCCGCGAGCTGGGCGGCGACGCCACCAAGGTGAACCCGCTCGCCCCGGCCGAGCTGGTCATCGACCACTCCGTCATCGCCGACCTGTTCGGTCGCGAGGACGCCTTCGAGCGCAACGTCGAGCTGGAGTACGAGCGCAACAAGGAGCGCTACCAGTTCCTGCGCTGGGGCCAGACCGCGTTCAACGAGTTCAAGGTCGTCCCGCCGGGCACCGGCATCGTGCACCAGGTCAACATCGAGTACCTGGCCCGTACGATCATGGAGCGCAACGGCCAGGCGTACCCGGACACGGTGGTCGGCACCGACTCGCACACCACGATGGTCAACGGCCTGGGCGTGCTCGGCTGGGGCGTCGGCGGCATCGAGGCCGAGGCCGCGATGCTCGGCCAGCCGGTCAGCATGCTGATTCCGCGCGTGGTGGGCTTCAAGCTCTCCGGCGAGATGCCGGCCGGCACCACCGCCACCGACCTGGTGCTCACCATCACCGAGATGCTGCGCAAGCACGGCGTGGTCGGCAAGTTCGTCGAGTTCTACGGCCCCGGCGTGAGCGCCGTTCCGCTGGCCAACCGCGCCACCATCGGCAACATGTCCCCGGAGTACGGCTCGACCGTCGCGATCTTCCCGATCGACGCCGAGACCGTCCGCTACCTGGAGCTGACCGGCCGCGACGCCGCGCAGGTCGCGCTCGTCGAGGCGTACGCCAAGGAGCAGGGCCTCTGGCACGACCCGGACGCCGAGCCGGAGTACTCGGAGCGCCTGGAGCTCGACCTGGGCACGATCGAGCCGTCCCTGGCCGGCCCGAAGCGCCCGCAGGACCGGGTCCCGCTGGGCAACGCCAAGACGCTGTTCCGTTCGGCGCTGACCGACTACGTGGCCGCCGACGAGACCGGCGGCGACCGTGGCCGCAAGTCGGGCGTGCCGCAGCAGGAGAAGCCGTTCGGCGTGCAGGGCCACGCCGACGAGGCGAGCGCCGAGTCCTTCCCGGCCAGCGACTCCCCGGCCAACGGGGTCAGCGACCCGGCCGACGCGCCGCGCGACCTGGAGACGGCGGCGGTCGGCTCCGGCGGGCGGGCCAGCAACCCGACCCGGGTCACCGGCGCCGACGGCGTCGAGTACGAGCTGGACCACGGCGCCGTGGTGATCGCGGCGATCACCTCCTGCACCAACACCTCCAACCCGCAGGTGATGATCGGCGCGGCCCTGCTGGCCCGCAACGCGGTCGACAAGGGCCTGACCCGCAAGCCGTGGGTGAAGACCACCCTGGCCCCGGGCTCCAAGGTCGTCATGGACTACTACGAGCGGGCCGGCCTCACGCCCTACCTGGAGAAGCTCGGCTTCCACCTGGTCGGCTACGGCTGCACCACCTGCATCGGCAACTCCGGCCCGCTGCCGGAGGAGGTCTCCGCCGCGGTCAACGAGGCCGACCTGGCGGTCGTCTCCGTGCTCTCCGGCAACCGGAACTTCGAGGGCCGGATCAACCCGGACGTCAAGATGAACTACCTGGCGTCCCCGCCGCTGGTGGTCGCGTACGCGCTGGCCGGCACCATGGACATCGACCTGGCCAACGAGCCGCTCGGTGAGGACAGCGAGGGCAACCCGGTGTTCCTGCGGGACATCTGGCCCGACAGCGCCGAGATCCAGGACGTCATCGCCTCGGCGATCGGCGCCACCGGCTTCAGCGCCGCGTACTCCGACGTCTTCGCCGGTGACGAGCGCTGGCAGTCGCTGCCCACCCCGACCGGCGACACCTTCGCCTGGGCGGACGATTCCACCTACGTCCGCAAGCCCCCGTACTTCGAGGGCATGGAACGCGAGCCGAAGGCGGTCGTCGACATCACCGGCGCCCGGGTGCTGGCCAAGCTGGGCGACTCGGTGACCACCGACCACATCTCGCCGGCCGGCTCCATCAAGGCCGACTCGCCCGCCGGCACGTACCTCGCCGAGCACGGCGTGCCGCGCCACGAGTTCAACTCGTACGGCTCCCGCCGGGGCAACCACGAGGTGATGATCCGGGGCACCTTCGCCAACATCCGGCTGCGCAACCAGCTCGTCCCGGGCGTCGAGGGCGGCTTCACGGTCAACCACCTGACCGGCGAGCAGACCTCGATCTACGACGCCTCCGTGGCCTACCAGGAGGCCGGCATCCCGCTGGTCGTGCTGGCCGGCAAGGAGTACGGTTCCGGCTCGTCGCGCGACTGGGCGGCCAAGGGCACCATGCTGCTCGGCGTCCGGGCGGTCGTCGCCGAGTCGTACGAGCGCATCCACCGCTCGAACCTGATCGGCATGGGCGTGCTCCCACTGCAGTTCCCGGCGGGCGAGACCGCCGAGTCGCTCGGGCTCACCGGCACGGAGACGTTCTCCATCACCGGTGTGACCGCGCTGAACGACGGCGAGACCCCGCGTACGGTCAAGGTCAGCACCGACACCGGCGTCGAGTTCGACGCGGTGGTCCGGATCGACACCCCGGGCGAGGCGGACTACTACCGGCACGGCGGCATCCTGCAGTACGTGCTGCGTCGCATGATCGCCAGCTGACGACACGGACGACGGGCCCCCTGCCACGACGGCAGGGGGCCCCTCGCGTGTCCGCTCAGATGCGCCCGGTGCCGGCGCCCGCGAGGACCAGGGCGGGCACGTCCGCCGCCGGGTCGAGGGTGTACGGATAGTACGAACGCGGCTCGACCACGGTGCCGTTCGTCTCCGGCGTGCCGGAGCCCACGTACACGTTGTGGCGTTGCACCGCCCGGCCGGGTCCGCTGTCGGCGTAGCCGCTCGCCGACCACATCGGGTGCGGCACGTCGCGGAAGTAGTTCCCCTCCACCAGCACGCCGGCGTTCTCCGTCGACGCCACGCCGTAGAGGGCGTTGCCGAGGAAGTAGTTGTTGTAGACGTGCACCGGCTCGCCGAAGCGGACCCGGGGGTGCCGCTGGCGGCTGTGGTCGAAGAAGTTGTGGTGGATGCTGACCTTCAGCCGGCCCACGTCGGTGGAGGCCGAGCCGTCGGAGTGACCGATCAGCATGGACTTGTCCGCGTGGTCGAAGTGGTTCCACGACACCGTCACGTAGTCGGCGCCGCGCACGATGTCTACCGAGCCGTCCACCGCCCCGGAGAAGCGGTTGTGGTCGATCCAGATGTGGTGCGAGTTCTGGCCGACGTTGATCGCGTCGTCCTCCGCGTCGGTGAAGTTGATGTTGCGGACGATCACGTTGTACGACCGGTAGAAGTCCAGCCCGCCGCCGGTGATCTCGGCGTCGCCGACCCCGACGATGGTCTTGTTGGGGCGTACCCCCTGCTTGCTGGTGATCGCGATCCGCCCGGTGACCTGGATGACCAGCGGGCCCACCGTGTCGATGTGCTCCAGGAGGTCCGCCGCGCTGGTCGCGGTCACGGTCGGTCCGCCGGCGCCGCCGGTGGTGCCGTTCTGACCGAGGGCGGAGACGCTGGCGAAGCCGTCCGGGCCCGCGGCGGCCGCAGAGGTGGCGGATGCCGCCTGCGGGGCGGTGCCGGATGCCGACGGCTGGGCGGGCGGGGGCGCGGCGGCGGCCGGTGATGGCGGTGCCACCAGTGCGACGGCCAGGCCGGCGGCAGCGAGCAGCCGTCGGCGACGCCCGGGCCGTGGCGGCCCGTCCGGGTTGCGGGTCGCGAGCATGAGGTTCCGCCTTTCTCGTACGGCGGATCGCCGGAGCCGGCGCACGACTGGCCGGGTACCGTTCGGGGTGCCGGGCACGGTCGCGCGGAACCGGACGCGAGGGGGGACGGGTTCGCGTCGGTGCTGCGGACCGGCACCGGCGATCAGCCAGGTGATGGACGGCGGAAAGCGCTTTCCGAGCACATGCTAACCAGCCAAATTGATCGAAGTCAATCAATCGAGATCACTGCCGCCACATCACCTGGCACCCACGGAAGCCACGGCACGGTGCTGGGAGTGCACCGTTGACTTGACGGTGCGGGCATGCGGAGTCCGTGCCCCCTCGCCCCGCCCCGCCAACAGGCGCACTGCCACCCAACGGCCACGCTGTCACCCATCGGTGCGCTGGCACCGGTGCACCCCCGAAGATCTTGGTAGGGAAGTGCCCCCGGAGGGGCCGTTCCCTACCAAGATCTCGTCAGCGCAGCAGGCAGCGGCGCAGCGGCGCAGCGGGCAACGGCGCAGCGGGCAGCGGGCAGCGGCAACGGCGGCTACCGCGCGACAGCGGCTGCGCGCCGGAGCGGCAGCGGCAGCGGTGGTGGTGGTGGTGGTGTCGGGTTACTCGGTTGTGGCGGCGCGGCGGCGGGCCTCGCGGGTCTTCATGGCGTGCTCCATCAGCGTGATGAGCACCTCCTTGCTGGATTCCCGCTGCCGCGCGTCGCAGAGCAGCACCGGCACCCCCGGATCGAGGTTGAGCGCCGCCTGAACCTCGTCGAGCCGGTACTGCCGGGCCCCCTCGAAGCAGTTGACCGCCACCACGAACGGCGTGCCCCGGCCCTCGAAGTAGTCGATCGAGGGGAAGCAGTCGGCCAGCCGCCGGGTGTCGGCCAGCACCACCGCGCCGAGCGCGCCGAGCGCCAGTTCGTCCCAGACGAACCAGAACCGGTCCTGGCCGGGGGTGCCGAAGAGATAGAGCACCAGGTCGTCGCTGATGGTGATGCGGCCGAAGTCCATCGCGACGGTGGTGGTCGTCTTGCTCTCCACCCCGGAGAGGTCGTCGATGCCGACGCCGGATTCGGTCAACACCTCCTCCGTACGAAGCGGGCGTGTCTCGCTGACGGCGCCGACCATGGTGGTCTTGCCGACGCCGAAGCCGCCCGCGACGAGGATCTTGATCGCGGTGGGCAGTGGCGTCGCTCCCGCCGGCCGCTCAGAGTGCCCGTAGTCCATTGATTACCGCCTCGAAAACGCTGTTGTCGGGAAGGCCGGCCGTGGTGTGCGGTTCGCGTACCTGCACCAGGCTGCGGGCCGCCAGGTCACCGAGCAGGACCCGGATGGTGCCCACTGGCAGGTCAAGGTGGGCGGCGATCTCGGCGACGGACTGGATCCGCTGGCAGAGCCCGACTATCGCCAGGTGCTCCGGGCCCAGCCCGACCTCCGGGCTCACGTCCGCGCGGGTCGCCGTCACCAGGGAGATCAGGTCGAACGTGCCGGTGACCGGCCGGGCCCGGCCACGTGTCACCGCGTACGGGCGCACGACCGGGCCGGCATGGTCGTCGACCCACTGGTGCTCCGAGGACTCCCCCTGCACCGTCATCGCGGCTACTTCTCGCCGGTCTGCTGCTCGCCGGTCCGTGTCGGCGACGCCACGTACTTGCCGACGCGGGTGACCAGCATCGCCATCTCGTAGGCGATCAGGCCGACGTCGGCGTCCTCGCTGGCGAGGACGGCGAGGCAGGCGTTGCGCCCCGCCGCTGTGACGAACAGGAACGACGACTGCATCTCGATGATGGTCTGCTGCACCTGGCCTCCGCCGAAGCGCTTGCCCGCGCCCCGGGCCAGGCTCTGGATGCCGGCCGCCATGGCCGCCAGGTGCTCGGCGTCGTCCCGGCTGAGCCCTCGCGAGGCGGCCATCAACAGGCCGTCCGTCGAGAGCGCGACCGCGTGGTCGGCCTGCTTCACCCGGCCGACCAGATCATCCAGCAACCACGTCAGGTCGGCACTCGAAGCCGTCTTCTGCGCCACTCGTCGTCCTCTTCTCCCCCGGCAGTTGTCGCCGTGCTCGTCTCGGCTGCCCGTCAGGCGCGGAGGTCCCCCGCGCCGTCGCGGCGCCGGTCAGGTCGCTTGCAGGTCGTCGCCGGCGTCGGGTTCCCCGCCGGCCTCGGTACGGCTGTCGCCCGCTCCACCGAGCAGCCGGGCGGCGTCCGTACGGCCGCGCCGGGTACCGGTCTGGTAGGAGCTCATCATCCGGCGTACCTGCTCCGGCGGGCGCGCCGTTTCGTCGTCGGTGTCGTCGTCGGTGTCGGCGGCCGGATCGTCGCGGAGCTCCGGCACGATGCTGGCCTGGCGCACCCGCACCGGCAGCCCCGAATCGGTGCGCGCGGTCACCTGGCGGGCCGTCGGCGCCGGGCCGCCGGTCGCGGTGGACCCGGTGTCCGCCTCCGGCGCGTCCGGCGTCCCGGTCGCCTCGGGTGCCTCCGCCGGCACGGGCCGGGCGGCGGCCACCGGCAGGCCGGTCGGGAAGGTCGGGCCGTCGAGGGCGTACTGCTCGGAGCCGCCACGTGGCCGGACGGGCAGCCGCGCGTCGAGGGCCGGGGCGGCCGCCGGCAGGCTCCGGCCGCGCGACCGGGTCGGCAGGCCGCCCGTGTCGGCGTCCCCCCCGGTGGGTGCGTCGGTGTCCGGAGCCGGCCGCGTACGGGGCGCGAGCGGCTCGGCGAGCGCCACCGGCGCCGCGGCGAGCGGCGGCTCGGCGGTGGGCGGCACCTGGCCGGGCGTGCCGGACACCCGGGTGGCGGCGGGCAGGCCGGCGGGGAAGCCGCCGGAGGTGCTCGGGTCCTCGTCGTCGGCGGTGACCAGCTCGGCCGGGATCAGCACGACGGCCGTGGTGCCGCCGTACGCGGACTCCTTGAGCTGCACCCGCACGCCGTGCCGCTCGGTCAGCCGGCTGACCACGTAGAGCCCGAGGCGGGAGGCGTTGGCCAGGTTCAGCTCGGACTGGTCGACGATCCGGTGGTTCGCGGCGGCCAGGTCCTCCTCGCTCATGCCCAGGCCACGGTCCTCGATCTCGATGGCGAAGCCGTTGGCCACCATCTGCCCGCGCACCTCGACGGAGGTGTGCGGCGGCGAGAACGACAGGCCGTTCTCGATCAGCTCGGCGAGCAGGTGGATGACGTCGCCGACCGCGCGGCCGGTGAGCGACACGGCGCCGAGCGGCAGCACGTTGACCCGGGTGTAGTCCTCCACCTCGGCGACCGCGCCGCGCACGACGTCGACCATCGGCACGTTGCGCCGCCAGGCGCGGCCCGGGGTGGAGCCGGAGAGCACGATGAGGTTCTCGGCGTTGCGCCGCATCCGGGTGGCCAGGTGGTCGACCCGGAACAGGTCCTCCAGCTCCTCGGCGTCGTGCTCGCGACGCTCCATCGCGTCGAGCAGGGTGAGCTGGCGGTGCACCAGCGCCTGCGTGCGCCGGGCCAGGCTCAGGAAGACCTCACGGACGTTGCGACGCAGCTCGGCCTGCTCGACGGCGGTGCGGATCGCGGTCTCCTGCACGGCGTTGAACGCCTTGCCGACCTGGCCGATCTCGTCGTCGCCGAACTCCAGCGGAGGCGCCTCCTTGGCGACGTCGACCTCCTCGCCGTGGCCGAGCCGCTCGACCACGCCGGGCAGCCGCTCGTTGGCGAGCCGGAAGGCGGCCTCGCGCAGCCGCTCCAACTGCTGCACGAGGGCCCGGGCGGTGGTGATCGACACGACGATCGAGGCGATGACGGCGAGCAGGCCCAGACCGGCGGCCAGCACCAGCCGCAGGACGACACCGACGGCGATGGGCGCGGCCCGCTCCACGAGCGCGTCGCCGGCCTCGATGATGAAGCGCTGCTGCTCCTCGACCACCACGTCGGCCGCCGCGCGCCACTCGGCCGCCGACACCGGTGGCGCGCCGCCCGCGCGTCCCTGCACGACGACCCGGTCCTCCAGCGCCCGGAACGTGGTGTACGCCTCGCCGCTGAGCAGCGCCTCGTAGCGGGTCCGGTCGGCGCTCGACAGGTCGGTGCGGACCTGGCTGTCCAGGTAGCGCTGGGCGCCGGTGGCGCGGGCGAACGCGGCGGTCTCCTCGGGCGTCATCCGGCCGGCGGCCAGGGCGCCGGTGACGAGGGCGTCCTCCTGGGACATGAGTTCGCGGATCCGGACGAGGTCGATCAGCGCCGCGGTCTCCTGCGTGAACCGTTCGTCGTCCAGGTTGCCCAGCGACCCGTACATCCGCAGCACCGAGTCGATGAGCTCGGTGTAGGCGCGGGTGGCGGTGGCGCGGTCGACCTGCCGGTCGCGGATGGACTCGCGTACGCCGTCGAGCCGGTCGAGCCCACTGACGACCGCGTCGATCTGCCGCTGGCTCTCGTCGGCCGCCAGGTCCACCCGCCAGCTGCTGACCGACTTGCGGAAGTCGTCGGCGACGCCCTCGGTGCGCCGCCACTGCGCGTCGAGCTGTTCCCGCTCGGCCGCGCCCGAGCCCCCCAGGTACGCCGCGGACGCGCGACGCTCGGCCTGCAACTCCAGCACCAGCGGCTCACCCGGCTGGGCGACCTGCGCGTCGAGCACCTGCACCCAGAGGAGACTGACGCCTTCCCGGAGGGTCACCCACGCGGCGAACGCCCACAGCGCAACGAGTGAGGCCAGCAGAGCCACGACTTTCCGGCGCAGATTGGAGCTGCGGGAACCCATTGAAAACCATCCCTGGCGGGGAGTCTGATTCGACCGATCGGCGGCTTCCGCATGGCGCTTCGACCGACCCGGCGCACGGTAGCAGTGTCACGACGATCACTCAAGCAGTCCTGATCATGACCGGTGCGTCATGGCGGGCATCCGATCGCCGCGCTCACCGTCCCGCGTGGCCGGTCAGCCGGGCCAGGTGCCGCGCCGCGAGCACGGCGGCCCGCACGATGAGCACCGGGTGGTAGAGATCCTTGTCATGCCACAGTGGAACGTCGTCGGTGCCCTCGCGGTGGTCGTCGAGGTAGGCGAGCGCCCGGCGCACGACGGGGGCCAGGCCCGGCCGGGGCGCGCGCCCGGTGCCGAGCAGCACCTGGAGGGCGTACGCGGTCTCCTCCGGCGTGCCGGCCCACAGTCCCCACGAGCCGTCGTCACGCTGGGTGTCGCGCACCCAGTCGGCCGCCCGGTCGAGCCGCTCACCGGCGGTGTCGGGCGCGTACTCGGCGAGGCTGGCCGCGACGCTGGCCGTCGCGTAGTACGGGGAGGCGTGCCAGCGGTCCGTCCAGCTGCCGTCGGCGAGCTGGCCGTCGACCAGCCAGCCGGCCACCCGCCGCACGACGTCGGCGTACGGGTGACCCGGCCGGTGCCGGGCGTGCCAGCCCAGCGCCTCCAGGACGTGGGCGTTCGTGGTGGCCGAGGCGCCGTCCTCGCCCTGCCAGGTGCAGAAGTGCGCCCCCGTGTCGTACGCCAGGAGGCTGTCGGGCGCGACCGGACGCCCGAGGCGGGCCAGCGCGAAGAGGGTGACGGCGGTGGTGTCGGCGTCGGTCGGCAGGCCGGGCGAGGTGGCCGCGCCCGTCGGTCCGAGCGCGGCGGCCAGCCCGCCGGTCAGCTCGGCGGGGACGTCCGACGCCGCGCCGACCCGGGCCAGGCCGCTGAGCACCCAGGCGCGCTCGAACACGGCGATGGGCGTCGTGCACGGCACGGGCCCGCCGCCGCGCGCGACGACGCCGGTCAGGTAGGCCAGCGCGGCGGGGTCCGCACCCGCACGGGTGGGATCGCCCAGCCAGGCCGCGGTGGCGGCGGGCGAGGCGCCGACGGCGCCGGAGACGGGCCGGGCCGGCAGGCACACCCGCGCCCGCGCGTCCAGCACCTCGAAGGCGTGCCACAGCTTCTGCGGCACGGGCCCGCCGGTGGCGAGGAGGCGACCGACCGCCTCGGCCCGGTGCCGGGTCATGCCGTACGGCATCGGCAGCGCGGGCGCCGCCGGCCGGCTCCGACCGACCGCGCCGCCGTCGAGGAGCGCGTCGATCCGGTCGATCAGGGCGGGCACGATCAGGTCGACGCCCGGCATGTCCGGCACGGGCTCGACGGCCACCAGCAGGCGGTCCCGCAGCGCCGCCACGCCCCGGTCCACGGCCGGCGCGAGCCGGTGCGCCTCCCGGCTGTCGGTACGCCGGGCGCTCAGCAGCGCCTCCACCGCGCTGAGGGTGGGCACCAGGCCGTACGCGCCGGGCGCGCCCCATCCGCCGTCGGCGCGCTGGGCGGCCAGCAGGTACCGCAGCCGCTCGGCGTGCCCCGGCAGCCAGGGCGCGTCGCCGACCAGCCGGCCGGTCTCGTAGATCGAGGGCGAGACCGTGCCGGCGGGGGCGGCCAGCATCGCCGCCAGCAGTTCACGGCCGGCGGCGGCGAGCCCGGCGCCGCCGACGTCGGGCGCGGCGACGGGCGCCGCCGTCACGACATCCCCCAGAAGTCGGCCAGTTGGTAGAAGCCGCTGCTGAAGCCGACCTGCCGGGCCAGGTAGTCCGCCTCGCGCGGGCAGGTCGTGCGGAGCGGGACCAGCATCCGGCGGCAGCTGTCCACCAGCGTGGCGAGCCGCTGTTCCACCTCGGCGCGGTCCTCGACCAGCAGCAGCGCGTTCAGGTCGCCCCAGCGCAGGTCGCGCTCGTAGGTGCCGAGGTCGTTGACGAGGCGCAGGGCGCGCTGCACCTGGTCGCTCACCGCGACCAGCTCGTCCAGCCGGGCGAGGGTGGCCTCGTCGCCGGTGTAGAGCCAGTGCGCGACGTTGACGATCGTGCAGGCGTGGTTGTCGGCGTTGTCGAGGTAGGCGTCGAGGCTCGGCAGGGACGCCCGGTCCCCGGGCCGCCAGGCCGCCTTCCACTCCCACTCGCGGGCCATCGCCCGTACCGTCGCGTCCACCCGGTCGCGCCACAGCGGGCGGTACGCGGCGAAGGCGGGAACCGTCGCCAGCTCCTCCTGCAGTGCCGCCAGGTAGGCGCCGAGATGGTCGTCGGCGGCGGGCGGCTCGCCGGCGGCCACCACGCGGCAGCGCGCGACGAGCCCGTCGACCTCGTCGCGGGTACGCGCCCGGTGGTCGATCAGCCAGTCGAGGGCGAAGCCCCACAGCACGGTGCGGTTCGCGGCGCGTAGCTGCTCGGCCGTGCACCACGGGGCACCGAAGGCGATGGCCAGCGAGATGTTGGCGAACAGCATGGTGTCGAACGGTTCGGCGGGGAACAGCTCGGGGCGGGCCGCGGCCGACGCCTGCAGGTCGCGTTGGCCGCGTACCGCCAGGCCGCAGATGCGGCCCTGCTCCTGGGCGTCGCGCAGCTCGTCACGCCCCTCGGGCGTCGCCGCCGGCAGCGCGGTCATGCCGGCCTCCGCTCGCGGACCGGGCTCAGCGCCATGATCACCGGCCGACCCGGTCGCAGGGCCGCCGCCAACTGCTTGGGCGGCATGCCGGGCTCCCGCAGCCGGAAGCGGTAGCGGCTGAGCATGGTGGCCACCACCAGCGGAGCCTCCAGGTTGAACAGGTACATGCCGAGGCACTGGTGCGGGCCGCCACCGAACGGGAAGTACGCGTACCGGTGGCCGCGGCGCGACTGGTCGCCGCGGAAGCGCTCGGGGTCGAAGACGTCCGGACGGTCCCAGAAGCGGGCGAGCCGCTGGGTGATGTAGGAGCTGACGACGACGATGCTGCCCGCCTTGATCCTGGTGCCGCCGATGACGTCGTCGGCGAGGGCGGTACGCGGCAGCAGCCAGCCCGCCGGGTACATCCGCAGCAGCTCCTCCACCACGGCCCGGGTGTAGGTGAGCGCCCGCAGCTGCTCCCGGCTGATCGTCCGGTCGGTCCCCACCACCTCGTCCAGCTCGGCGTAGAGCCGTTCGGCGATCTCGGGGTGGGCGTCCAGGATCGGCCACAGCCAGGTCAGCACGGCGTACGTGGTCTCGGTCGCCGTGGCGAAGGACGCCACCACGTCGTCGCGGACCTGCCGCTCGTCGAGGGGGCGGCCCTGCTCGTCGCGGGCGCGTGCCAGGGCGGCCAGCAGGTCGTCGCCGTCGCGCGGGTCGGCCATCTCCGCGCGTACGAGCGGCAGCATGATGTCGTCGACGACGCCGATCGCGCGGCTCAGGGCGCGGTCGCCGGGCACCGGCACGGCGTCGGGCACGAACGGCAGGAGCAGCCGGGCGCGCAGCGCCGTCACGATCGTGCCCTGGGCGGCGACGATCCGCAGCTGGTCGGCGAGGCTCACCCGGTCGGCGAAGAAGACGCTGCTGATCGCCCGGCAGATGACCCGTCCCAGCTCGGTGCCGGCGTCGAACCACCGGCCGGTGCGGGCCGGCTCGTCGAACTCGTCGACGGCGTCACTGACGGCGCGGCTCATGGTGTCCACGAGGGAGTCGATGCGCTTGGCGGTGAAGTGCGGCTGCATGCGCGCGCGGCTGGCCTGCCACTGCGGCCCGTCGGACAGGATGCCCTCGCCGGTGAGTCGCCGCACCGGACGCCAGAGCATGCTGTTGCCGCCGCGCGTGTAGTTGGCCTCGTTGTCGCGCAGGACGTGCTGCACGTGGGCCGGCTCGGTGACCAGGTAGGGGCGGATCGTCCCGAGGTTGAGCCGGACGATCTCGCCCTCGGCGGAGTCGGCCACCGCGACGAGTTGGCCCAGCGGGTCGCGCAGCAGACCCGGAAGCATCCTCCACAGTGGTATCGAGCGGGCGGCTCGCCCCCGTGCGTCGTCGACGCTCCGCCCGGCCATGGCATACCGCACCCGCGGCTCCTCCCCCTTGGTCACGCTGCGCTGTGACAGACCGTCACGCAGACGGCTGCCTTGCGTCACGATTCGGGAAGCATGCCACCACCCGCCGAGAATCCGCTAGCCGTCGAACGAGAATTTTGCTCATGGGAATGCTCGTCCATGAAGGATTCCGTGTCGGGCGTCACTCGTGGAGGGTGCGCAGGTGGCGCCACTCTGCGGCCACCGGGCGGTATCCGCACCAGGCGTTCACCGCCCGCATCGCGTCGTTGCCGGCGTCGTTGAGGGTGTACGCCCACCGTAGGCCCGCCGACCGGGCCGCCCGCAGCGACGCGTGCTTGACCAGCCGGGCGAGGCCCCGACCCCGCCACCCCGCCCGGGTGCCCGTCATGCCCGACAGGTAGCGGTCGCGTCCGTCGGTCAGCGCGACGGTGAACGCCACCACCACCCCGTCGGCCGACGCCACCATGCTGAGCGCCCGGTCCAGGTCCGGCCGGTCCCAGTACGCGGCCCGCCAGTCGCCGAAGCTGATCTCGTCCATCCCGACGTCGCCCGGCTCGTCGACGGCGGCGGCCAGGTCCGCCTCGTACAGCGGGCGCGGGTCGGGCAGGTCCGCCGCCGTGACCAGCCGCACCCCGGCCGGCGGGGCGGGCGCGGGCGGCAGCACCGCCGTCGCCAGGTCCAGCCCCAGGATCACGTTGCGCCGGCCGCCCCGGTAGCCGCGCCGCTCCGCGAAGGCGAGCGACGCCGGCTCGTCGACGACCCGGGCGTACGCCAGGCGCACGCCGAGCCCGACGAGGCGCTCCTCGGCGGCAGCGAGCAGGGCCGAGCCGACGCCCCGCCGCCACCCCTCGCGGTGCACGACCAGGTTGACGAAGCCGAGCCCCGGCTCCGCGCTCTCGTGCAGCAGCCCCGTACGGGCGACGCCAGCGATCCCGCCGCCCGCCTCGGCGACGAGCATCCCGAAGCGCTCCGCCGGCTTGCCGGTCGCCTGCCAGGCGAGCACCTGCGGCGTGACAACCAGATGGGGGCGGGCGGCGCGGAGCAGGGCGACGACCCCTGCCGCGTCGGAGGGGCCGGCGGCCCGGACGGTGGGGACCATGGCTGGGCAACCTACCGCAGAAGCGGGCACGGCGGTGGAACCCGGGCGCGCCCGCACGGCCTGTGCCAGGCTCAGGGCATGGACGACAAGACCATCCTGAACCGCATCACCGAGCTGGTCGACGAGGAGCACCGCTTGCGCGCCGACGCGCAGGCCGGCGAGTCGGGCACGGACGACGACGCCCGCACCCGGCTGCGCGAGCTGGAGGAGTCCCTCGACCAGTGCTGGGACCTGCTGCGGCGACGGCGGGCCGCCCGGCAGACCCACGGCGACCCCGACGCCCAGGGCCTGCGCCCCAAGCCGGCGGTCGAGCGCTACCTCCAGTGACCCGGTCCCGGGCGGCCGGCACGTGTCGGCCGCCCGGGACGTCACGGTCAGCGGATCCCCGCCTCCCGCAGCAGCAACGCGGTCAGCGCGGCCGGATCGGCGTCCGCCGCCGGCAGGCCGCGGGCCGCGAACCAGGTGGCGACCACCCGGACGTCGCGGGCCAGGAACTCCGGCCCCTGCGGGTTGGCCACCACGTCGACCACCTGCGGCAGGTCGATCAGCACCAGCCGCCCCGCGTGCACCAGCAGGTTGTACGGCGACAGGTCGCCGTGCGCGAGGCCGGCGCGGGCGAGCACCACGAGGGCGTCGACGAGCTGACCCCACAGCTCGCGCAGCTCCCCCGCCTCCGGCCGCAGCTGGGCCAACCGGGGCGCGGCCAGCCCCTCGTCGTGGTCGCCGAGGAACTCCAGCATCAGCTCGGTGCCGCGCACCTGCACCGGATAGGGGACGGAGATCGTCCCGTACCGGCTGCCAACCTCCCAGAGCCGGGCCAGCGCGGCGAACTCCGCCGCCGCCCACTGCCCGGCGATCATCTGCCGGCCGAAGGCGGTGCGCCCGGCCATCGCGCGGTTCTCCCGGGACCGGCGGACCCGGCGCCCCTCCAGGTAGCCGGCGTCGCGGTGGAAGAGCCGGTGCTGGGGGTCCCGGTAGCGTTTGACGGCCAGCAGGCAGGACCGGTCGGTGTCAGGGACCGCCCGGCGGACCAGGTGGACGTCCGCCTCCTTGCCCGTCTTTAGCACCCCCAGCTCGGTGTCCCTGGCGGCCAGCTCGGTAACCAGCCAGTCGGGGTGGGGCTGCGGGCCCTGCACGGCGTCGTCCCAGGAGGACCAGCTGTCCCCCGTCTCGGGGTCCGGCTCGGCGTCCGGGTCGGTGGGGGCGGGACCGGCGGCCCGGCCCCGCTTCAGGAAGAGCTGCTCGTCGTCGTCGAAGCGGCGCTTGCCGCGGGTACGGCGCTCGCGCGCCGGAAGGTCGTGATCGCGCACTGCGGTGGTGTTCCCTTGCTCGAGGCTGATGGGGGCAGGTGGAAGTGACCTGCGAAGACGGCCATGACCGACCCCCTCTCCTCGACCGGGCGCGCCCGGTTGCACGATGCGCCGACCATGCTCACGGGCCAGCGCCACCCGGGTCAACCGATTTACTCCCGGCGTGCCGCCCGTCAGGCGGCGAGCACCGCCGCGACGGCGGCGATCACGCCGTCGGCGGTGCGGGTGGGGGCGAACCGGCTGTCGACCCAGCTCCGCCCCCGGTGCAGCCAGACGCTGGGCAGCCCCACGGCGGCGGCGCCCCCGATGTCCACCTCCGGGCCGTCGCCGACCACCCAGGCGCCGCGTAACGGCAGCCGCACCCGCCGGGCGGCCAGCG
The DNA here is from genome assembly GCF_900091445.1 of Micromonospora echinofusca. Lineage (NCBI taxonomy): Bacteria > Bacillati > Actinomycetota > Actinomycetes > Micromonosporales > Micromonosporaceae > Micromonospora > Micromonospora echinofusca. The sequence continues at coordinate 1,675,827 of NZ_LT607733.1, read as the reverse complement.
CGAAGATCCTCGGGTTGGGCTTGCTGACGCCGACCTCCTCGGAGATGACCCAGTCGGCGACGAAGCGGTCCAGTCCGGTACGCCGGATGACGGCCTCCTGCTGCCGTACCGCGCCGTTGCTGACCACCACGGGCGTCCATCCCGCCTCGTCGGCGATCCGCAGCGCGCAGGCCACCAGCGGATCGAGCCGGACATCGGCCACCACGCAGTCGTGCAGCTCCTCGACCAGGTCGATGGACGGGATCCGCAGCCGGTAGCGGTCCCGTACGGCGTCGGCCACGTCCCACCGGTCGGTCAGCCCGTCGGCGTCGATGGACAGCAGCCAGTCGATGTCGGCCGGCGGCGCGCCGACACCGGCCAGGAAACGCTCCCCCCAGGCGCGGAACGGACCGGCCCGGTCGAGCAGCGTGTTGTCCAGGTCCAGCAGGAGCAGCGGCACTCGGGCACCCTACGGGACCGCCACCGCCCGCCGACAGTGCCGAGCCGGCTTCCGGCGACCCGTCAGGCCGGCAGGGCCGCGCGGGCCCCGCCCTGGTCGGGCAGGCGGTCGAGCAGCATGCAGTGGGCGGCCCGGGTCGCCGCGAGGGCCTCCGGGGCGAGCGCGACGACCAGCACGGCCTCGCCGGTGTCCGCGCCCCGGGCCAACGGGCGGCCCTCCGGGTCGTAGACGGCGGCGCCACCGTTGAACCGCCACGGGTCGGCGCCGCCGACGAGGTTGGCGAACACCACGTACATCGTGTTGTCCAGCGCGCGGGCGGCGTAGTAGAGGTCGCGGCGGTGCTCGGAGCCGGCCAGGTAGCCGCTCGGGCAGAGGTAGCCGTGCGCGCCGTCGGCAGCGGCGGCCCGGCCGTGCTCGGGGAAGCAGCCGTCGTAGCAGATGCCGAGCCCGAGCCGCCAGTCGTCGACGAGCAGGGTCGCGCCCCGGTCACCGGCGACGAACAGCTCCCGCTCGCCGCTCCACAGTTGCTGCTTGTCGTACCCGACGCGGACGTCGCCGGCCCCGTCGACCAGCAGGGCGGAGATCGTCCGCCGACCGTCCGGGTGCCGCACGGCGGCGCCGACCACCACGGCCGCGCCGCCGTCGCGGGCCGCCTCGCGCAGCGGGTCCAGCCGCGCGTCGTCGACCGTGGCCGCCGCGTCGGCCGCGACGTCGGTGCCGGCGGGATCGGCCGCCAGCGTCGGCAGGTGGTACGCGGGCAGGAAGAGCTCCGGCAGCACGGTCACCCGGGCGCCGCGCTCCGTGGCGCGGCGGACCAGCCGGGCGGCGCTCGCCGCGTTGCCGGCCACGTCGCCGGGTACGGGCTCGGCCTGCACGGCCGCGACGGTCAGCGGCGCGGCGGGGACCGCGACGGCGGTGGGGAGTGGCATCACGGGGCGATCCTAACCGGCGCGTGCCCTACGGATGATCATGCGCGCGACCAAACCAAGCCGTACGTACGGTTTGCACAACGGAGGGTGAGCTGTCACGATCGACCCGTGCCCAGAGTAAGTCAGGACCAGCTCGACGCGCGCCGGCAGGAGATCCTCGCCGCCGCGCGGGCGTGTTTCGCCCGGCACGGCTACGAGGGCGCCACCGTCCGCAGGCTGGAGGAGGCCACCCGACTGTCCCGGGGCGCGATCTTCCACCACTTCCGCGACAAGGACTCGCTCTTCCTCGCCGTCGCCGAGGACGACGCCGCGGCCATGGTGGAGACCGTGGCCCGCAACGGCCTGGTCCAGGTCATGCGGGACCTGCTGGCCGGCGCCGTCTCCCCCGACACCACCGGCTGGCTGGGCAGCCAGCTGGAGGTGTCCCGGCGACTGCGGACCGACCCGGCGTTCGCCAAGCGGTGGGCGCAGCGGTCGGCGGCGGTCGCCGAGGCGACCCGCGACCGGCTGGCCCGGCAGCGGGAGGCGGGCGTGCTCCGCGACGACGTGCCGATCGACGTACTGGCCCAGTTCCTCGAACTCGCCTACGACGGCCTGGTGCTGCACCTGGCGATGGGCCGCCCCGCCGGCGACCTCGGCCCGGTGCTCGACCTGGTCGAGGAGGCCGTGCGCCGCCGCTGACCGTCCGCCCCTGCCACGCGTATCGGTCCGGTAACTCGCCCCACGCGGTGGGTACGCCCTGGCGGGGCTGCTCCACAATTGGGCCGCGATCCCCCTCGCCCGAAGGAGCAGCAGATGACCGTCCCCGCCGCACCTGGTGACACCTGGGGCATCTCCGGCCCCACCTTCCTCCGGGTCTATCTCCTCGTGGCCGTCGTGATCGTCGTCGGTACGCTCGTCCACCGGCTCGCGGTCCTCGCCGGCCCGTCGGTGGGTCACGTCGGCCAGCTCGGCCCGCAGCAGGTCGCCTACCTCAACGGCGGGCAGCAGCTGGCGATCTGGGCCTCCGTCGGCGCGCTGCGCAGCAGCGGCGCCATCGGCGTACGACCGGACCGGCGGCTGACCACCGGCGGGCCCCTGCCGGCCGGGATCACGCCGCTGGACCAGGCGATCCACTTCGCGGCCGGCCGCAACGCCACCACCCGGCAGCTGGCCCGCGACGAGTGGGTGGTCCGGGCGCTCGATCAGCTGCGGGCCAGCCTGGAGCAGCGCGGGCTCGCGCTCGCACCGGCCCGCCGGTCCGCGCTGCGCCTGGGCGCGTTCCTGCTCACCGCCCTGCTGCTGGTCGGCGTGGCGCGCATCGTCGCCGGGCTGGTCAACGACCGTCCGGTGGGCTGGCTCGTGCTGAGCCAGATCCCGCTGATCGTTGTGGCCGTCCTCCTGCACCGGGTGCCGTGGCGCACCCACGCCGCCACCCGGGCACTGCGCGACCTGCGGCGCCAGCACACCTACCTCGCGCCCGCCTCGGGCCCGGCCTACGCCACGTACGGCGCGGCGGGCGCCGCGATGGGCGTCGCGTTGTTCGGCACCGCGTCGCTCTATGCCATGGACCCCGGCTTCGCCAGCCAGGCCGAGATCCAGCGCCAGGCCATCAGCGGCACCGGTTCCTCCTCCGGCGGCGGCGGGTGCGGCGGGGGCAGCTCGTGCAGTGGGGGCAGCTCGTGCGGAGGCGGCGGGGGCTGCGGCGGAGGCGGGTGCGGCGGATGACCGGCCCGCACGGGGTGGGCATCGGCTGGCGGCCGGAGATCGCCGGGTTCGTCGCCGACCTGCCCGGGCTGCGCTTCGTGGAGGTGGTCGCGGAGGGCGTCGCCGCCTCCGGACCGCTGCCGGCGGGGCTGGCCGCGCTGCGCGAGCGCGGCGTGACGGTCGTACCGCACGGCGTGCGCCTGTCCCTCGGCGGCGCGGAACCGGTCGACCCGGCCCGCGTCGCCCACCTGGGCGCGGTGGCGCAGCTGGTCGGGGCGCCGCTGGTCAGCGAGCACATCGCCTTCGTCCGGGCCGGCGGCGTCGAGGCCGGCCACCTGCTGCCGCTGCCCCGCAGCCGCGAGGCGGTCGACGCGGTCTGCGCCAACGTCGCCCGGGCGCAGGCCGGGCTGCCGGTGCCGATCGCGCTGGAACCGATCGCGGCCCTGTTCGACTGGCCCGACGACGAGCTGGACGAGGCCGACTTCCTCACCGAGATCCTGGACCGCACCGGCGCGTTCCTGCTGCTCGACGTCGCCAACGTGTACGCCAACGCCCGCAACCGGGGTACCGACCCGGCCGCGCTGCTCGACCGGCTGCCGCTGGACCGGGTCTCCTACGTGCACGTCGCAGGCGGCGCCGAGCACGGCGGCTACTACCACGACACGCACACCGATGCGGTGCCGCCGCCGGTGCTGGACCTGCTGCGCGAGCTGTGCGCCCGCCGCCGGCCGCCCGCGCTCCTGCTGGAACGCGACGGGCACTACCCGCCCGCCCCGGTGCTGCGCGCCGAGTTGGACGCCCTGGCCGCCGCGTCCGGCTTCCCGGTGGTGACGTGAGCGGCGACCTGGCCGAGCGGCAGGCGGCGCTGGTGGCGGCGCTGGTGGCCGGCGGCCCCGCGCCGGCGGGTTTCGACCCTGCGGCGCTCGCCGCCGCCGGAGCCGCGCTGCTGCGCAAACGCGCCGGGGAGGTGTCCCGGCACTGGCCGTTGCTCGCCGCTGGTCTCGGTCCGCAGTGGTCGGCGACCTTCGCCCGCTGGGCGTCGGGGCGGCCGACCGGGGGCTCGCTGCGCGACGGCTGGGACCTGGCCCGTGACCTGCGTGACCAGGGCGCGCTGCCGCCGCTGGGCGCGGAGGAACTGGCCGCGCGCGAGGCCGCCCACCGCTACGACGGGCACGCGCCGCCGCGCCCGCGTCGGCTGCCGGCGTGGGGGCGCGCCGGCGGCGCCGTCGCGGTCCAGCTCGCCGGTCGGGTACGCCTGCTGCGCCCCGCCCGCCGCTGAACCGCTGCCGCTGAACTGTCGCGCCGCTGAACCGGCGCCACTGGACCGTCCGCCGTCGGCCCGTCCCCTGCTACTGGACCGTCGGCCCCCGGTCGCCGGCCCTGGCGGTCCGAGGGCCCCGCTGGCGGATCCGGCCGGGTGCGGCAGGATCGACGGCATGGATCTCGGACTGACCGATCGGGTGTACGTACTCACCGGCGCCTCCCGGGGGCTGGGCTACGCCACCGCGGAGTGCCTCGTCGCCGACGGCGCCCGCGTCGTGCTCTCCGCCCGCGACGCCGACGCGGTGGCCGCCGCCGCGCAGCGCCTCGGCGGGCCGGAGCGGGCGATCGGGCTGACCGCCGACCTGGCCGACGCGCAGACGCCGCAGCGCCTCGTCGCGGCGGCCCGGGAGCACTTCGGACGGCTGGACGGGGCGCTGGTCTCGGTCGGCGGGCCGCCGCCCGGCAGCGCCGCCTCGGTCACCGACGAGCAGTGGCGCCACTCCTTCGAGACGGTCTTCCTCGGCACCGTCCGCATGGTCCGTACCGTCGCCGAGAACCTGGCCGGGGACGCGGGCGGGGCGGTCGGGCTGGTCCTGTCGACCTCGGCACGCGGGCCGGTGCCCGGCCTGGGCATCTCCAACGGCCTACGGCCCGGCCTGGCGGGCATGGCCAAGGACGTCGCCGACGAGTACGGCCCCCGGGGCGTACGGGTGGTCGGGCTGTTGCCGGGGCGGATCATGACCGACCGCAACGTGGAGCTCTTCGCGGCCACCGGCGACCCCGAGCGGGCACGCGCGGAGGCCGAGGCCGCCATCCCGTTGCGCCGCATCGGCGCCCCCGCCGAGTTCGGCCGGGTGGCCGCGTTCGTGCTCTCCCCCGCCGCGAGCTACCTGAGCGGGGTCACCGTGCCGGTCGACGGCGGCGTACTGCGGAGCCTGTGATGGCCCCGCCCGCCGGCGGGTCGGCCCCCGGCTCCCCCGCCCGGCGGCGGGCGGTGGCGATGGACGCGGCCGCACGGCATCCGCGGCCGACGCGGGAGGAACTCGCCGCGGCGGCGCAGCGCACCATCCCCGACGTCATCGCCCCCGGCCTGGACGTGCTCTTCGTCGGGATCAACCCGGGCCTGTGGTCGGCGGCGACCGGATGGCACTTCGCCCGCCCGGGCAACCGGTTCTGGCCGGCGCTGCACCGGGGCGGGTTCACGCCCCGGCTGCTGCACCCCAGCGAGCAGGACGAGCTGCCGGGCTACGGCCTCGGCATCAGCAACATGGTCGCGCGGGCCAGCGCCCGCGCCGACGAGCTGACCCCGGCCGAACTTCTCGAGGGGGCGCAGATCCTCACCGCCAAGGTCGCGCGGTACCGGCCCCGATGGGTGGCCGTGGTGGGGGTGACCGCGTACCGGATCGGGTTCGCCCGACCGAAGGCCGCCTTCGGGCCGCAGCCGGAGCCGCTGGCGGGCGCCCGACTGTGGGTGCTGCCCAACCCCAGCGGGCTGAACGCGCACTTCACCCCGGAGACGCTCGGCGCCGCGTTCGGGGAGTTGCGGGCGGCGGTCACCGCCGACTGAGGCACCGGTCGGCAGTTGCGCCGCCGACCGGCCGCGACGGCAGCGTCAGCCAACCACGACTCGCGGCAGGATCGATCGGCCGCGACTCGCGGCACGTCAGCCGCCACGGTGGCGACGTCCGGGTGGTCGGCGACGAGCAGGGCGGCGCTGCGGCCGCAGCTCGCGGCAGGGTCAGTTGGCCGCCGCCGGCGGGAGCGCCTCGTCGGCGAGGTAGGGCCGCAGCGGCGGCACGGCCACCGGCTCGGGCCCGGTCGCGTCGGCGTACGGGGTGGGCGAGTCGGCGACCGCGAACTGGGTGCGGTAGAGCTCGGCGTAGAGCCCGCCCACGGCCACCAGTTCCTCGTGGCGCCCCCGCTCGACGATCCGCCCGCCGTCGAGCACCAGGATCTGGTCGGCGTCGCGGACGGTCGAGAGCCGGTGCGCGATCACCAGCGCGGTACGCCCGGTCAGCGCCACCGACAGCGCCCGCTGCACGGCGGCCTCGCTCTCCGAGTCGAGGTGCGCCGTCGCCTCGTCGAGGATCACGATCGACGGGGCCTTGAGCAGCAGCCGGGCGATGGCGATGCGCTGCTTCTCGCCGCCGGAGAAGCGGTAGCCGCGCTCGCCGACCAGCGTGTCCAGCCCTTCCGGCAGCGACCGGACCAGGTCGGCGACCTGCGCCCCGGCCAGGGCCGCCCAGATCTCGTCGTCGGTGGCGTCCGGCTTGGCGTAGCGCAGGTTCTCGGCGATGGTCTCGTGGAACAGGTGCGAATCCTGCGTGACCACCCCGATCTCGTCGCGCAGCGAGTCGAGGGAGGCGTCACGGACGTCGACCCCGCCGACCAGCACCTGCCCGTCGGTGACGTCGTAGATGCGGGAGATCAGCATGGACAGCGTCGACTTGCCGGCGCCGGAGGGGCCGACCAGCGCCACCATCTGCCCCGGCTCGACCGCGAACGAGACGCCCCTGAGCACGGGCTCGTTGACCGTACGGTCGAGGGCGGCGACCTCCTCCAGGGAGGCGAGCGAGATCTCGGCGGCGCTGGGGTAGCGGAACCGCACGTCGCGGAACTCGATCCGACCGGCGTCGCGGGGCACCGGCACGGCGTCGGGCCGCTCCTCGATCGTCGGCTTCAGGTCGAGCACCTCGAAGACCCGGTCGAAGGAGACCAGGGCGCTCATCACGTCGACCCGGACGTTGGACAACGCGGTCAGCGGGCCGTAGAGGCGGGTGAGCAGCAGGGCGAGGGTCACCACGGTGCCGGCGCTGACGTTGCCCGTGACCGCCAGCCAGCCGCCGAGCCCGTAGGTGAGCGCCTGGGCCAGCGACGCCACCAGCAGCATCGCCACGAAGAAGGTCCGCGAGTACATCGCGGACTGGATGCCGATGTCGCGCACCCGCTCGGCCCGCCCGGCGAACCGACGCGCCTCCACCTCGGGGCGGCCGAAGAGCTTCACCAGCAAGGCGCCCGAGACGCCGAACCGCTCGGTCATCGTCGCGTTCATCTTCGCGTCGAGGTTGTAGGACTCCCGGGTGATCTCGGCGAGCCGCTTGCCGACCCGGCGGGCCGGGATGATGAAGACCGGCAGCAGCACCAGCGAGAGCGCGGTGATCTGCCAGGAGAGGGTGAACATCACCGCGGCGGTGAGCACGAGCTGGATGACGTTGCTGACCACCCCGGACAGCGTCGAGGTGAACGCCCGCTGCGCGCCGAGCACGTCGTTGTTGAGCCGGCTGACCAGCGCCCCCGTCTGGGTACGCGTGAAGAACTGCAACGGCATCCGCTGGACGTGGTCGTAGACCCGGGTGCGCAGGTCCAGGATGATGCCCTCGCCGATGCGGGCCGAATACCACCGCTGGGCGAGCGAGAGCAGCGCGTCGGCCACCGCGAGGCCGGCGATGACGAGCGCCAGCCGGACCACCGCGCTGCCGGCGTCGGCACCGCGCCGGGTGATCGTGTCGATCACGTCGCCGGCGAGCACCGGGGTCGCGACCCCGATGACCGCCGCCAGCACCACGGTGACCAGGAAGACGACGATGTCCCGGCGGTAGGGCCGCGCGAAGGCCACGATCCGCCGGGCCACCCCGCGCTTGAGGCGGTGCGTGGAGATCTCGTCGCGGTTGCGCATCGACCGGAGCATGCTCCAGCCGGCCATGCCGCCGCCGGACATCGAGTTGGACACGTTCACCTCCGGGTCGTCGGGCTGACCGCACCGTCAGGTCAATTGTCCCGACGACTCTGACAACCTCGGTCGTAACCCTGGTCTTCCCGAACGGTCCTTACTATTCTCCGCGCCCGGCGAGATCGCGCAGCCGGCGGGTTTGCGCCTCCCGCTCGGCCCGCTGCTGCTCGGCAGCGGACCGGCCGGCCGCGCCGGCGAGCAGGGCCTTGATCTCCACCACCGCGTTGCGGTCGTTGGCGAGCAGCCCGGCGGTCAGGTCACGCACCGCGGCGTCCAGCTCGGCGTTGGGCACCACCAGGGTGGCCAGGCCGATCCGGTCCGCCTCGGCGGCGTCCATCCGCCGGCCGGTCGCGCAGATCTCCAGCGCGCGGCTGTAGCCGACCAGGTCGACCAGGCGTCCCGTGCCGGCGAGGTCCGGGACCAGGCCGAGCGTCACCTCGGCCATGGAGAGCTTCGCGTCCTCGGCGAGCACGCGCAGGTCGCAGGCGAGCGCCAACTGGAAGCCGGCGCCGATCGCGTGCCCCTGCACGGCGGCGACGGAGACGACGTCGGGGCGGTGCAGCCAGGTGAAGCCGCCCTGGTATTCCGCGATCCGGTCGGCACACTCCTGCTCAGGCAGGGTGGCCAGCTCGGCGAACGACCCTGGCCCGGAGGCACCGGCCACGGACAGGTCGAGGCCGGCGGAGAACGCCCGCCCCTCGCCGCGCACGACGACGACGCGTACGTCGCCGGGAAGGTCGCGGGAGAATTCGCTCATCGCGCGCCACATCGCCGGAGTCTGGGCGTTGAGCACGTCGGGCCGGCACAACGTGACCGTCGCGACCGGCCCGTCGCATTCCAGCCGGACCCCGGTCGTCTCGGCGGTCACCGAGCGACCCGGGGAGCGGCGCTGATGGACGACGCTCGTGGGCGGGTCACGCCTTCTTGCGGCGTCGGGCGCCGCCACGCTGCCGCAGCTGAACCCCGGACTCGGTGAGCACCCGGTGGATGAACCCGTAGGAACGGCCGGTCGAGGCCGCGAGCGCGCGGATGCTCTCACCCGAGGTGTACCGCTTTACCAGGTCCTTGGCGAGCGTCTGACGCTCGGCTCCGACGATCCGGCGACCCTTCTCAGTGCTGGTGGCTGTGCCAGTGGCTGCCATGCTGTGTCCTCACGTCCCAGACTGTGCGGTTCGGATACGGTCCCACCTATTAGACCGCCTCGAACGATCATGCGCCAGATATCAACTCTTCGCCAACCGACACGCTATGCAATGTCAGCTTCCCGATAGAGTGATGCTCCCGACCTCCGGGACGCCCGCCCCGACCACGCGCGACGGGCTCAGCCGGCTCGACGGGCTCAGCCGGCTCGACGGGCTCAGCCGGCTCGACGGGCTCAGCCGGCTCGACGGGCTCAGCCGGCTCGACGGGCGGCCCGCCCGTACCCTGCTGGCGTGATCGACCTGTTGGGCACCGCCGCCGGTGCGGCCGTGGTGTTCGCCGCCACCGACGTCGACGACATCGTCGTCCTGACGCTGCTCTTCGTCGCCGCCCGCACCACCGGCCGCCCCCGGCCCTGGCAGATCGTCGCCGGGCAGTACCTGGGCATCGGCGCCCTCGCCCTGGCCAGCGCCGTGGTCGCGGCCGGGCTCCTGGTGGTGCCCGACCCCTGGACGGGACTGCTCGGCCTGCTGCCGGTCGCTCTCGGGGTCCGCGCGCTGCTCGACCGCGACGCCGACGAGACACCCGCGGTGGTGGGCTCCATCATCGGCGTGGCCGGGGTGACGATCGCCAACGGCGCCGACAACATCGCCGTCTACGTACCGGTGTTCCGGGCGCTCGGCCCGGCGGACAGCGCGGTCTTCCTCCTGGTCTTCGTGGTGCTCATCGCGCTGTGGTGTGCGGCCGGCGCCTGGCTCGGCAACCATCCCCGGGTGACGCGGCTGGTCGGGCGCGCGGGCCACTGGCTCGTTCCGGCGATCTTCATCGCCATCGGCGTGGTCATCCTGGCCACCTCGGGCGTCCTGCCCCACCTACGCGACCTCCTGCGCTGACCGCACGACCCACCCACACCCACCGCAACCCACCCACCCACCGGGCCACCCCACCGGGTCGATCATGAAGTTGTTGTCGCGACACGCCGGGCCGGAGTGCAACAACTTCATGATCGACGGGGCAGGGGCGGGGCCGAGGGCAGGGGCGGGGCCGAGGGCGGGGGTGGGTCAGGGCGGGGGTGGGTCAGGCGAGTTCCACCAACTCCAGGAGGTCGTCGCTCCAGGCGTCCTCGTCGCCGTCGGGCAGCAGGATGGCGCGGTCGGGCTTGAGCGCCATGACCGCGCCGGGGTCGTGGGTGACCAGCACGATCGCGCCCGGGTAGCGGGCGATGGCGTCGAGCACCTGCTCCCGGCTGACCGGGTCGAGGTTGTTCGTCGGCTCGTCGAGCAGCAGCACGTTGGCGCCGGAGCAGACCAGGGTGGCCAGCGCGAGCCGGGTCTTCTCGCCGCCGGAGAGCACCCCGGCCGGCTTGTCCACGTCCTCGCCGGAGAAGAGGAACGCACCGAGGATCTTGCGCAGGTCGGTGTCGGTCTGCTCGATGGCGGCGCTGCGCATGTGCTCCAGCACCGTACGGTCCACGTCGAGCGTCTCGTGTTCCTGCGCGTAGTAGCCGAGCCGCAGACCGTGCCCGGCGTGCACCCCGCCGGTGTCGGGCTCCAGCAGCCCGCCGAGCATCCGCAGCAGGGTGGTCTTGCCGGCACCGTTGAGCCCGAGGATGGCCACCCGGGAGCCCCGGTCGACCGCCACGTTGACGTCGGTGAAGATCTCCAGGGAGCCGTACGACTTCGACAGGCCGGTCGCGGTGAGCGGGGTCTTTCCGCACGGGGCCGGGCTGGGGAAACGCACCTTCGCCACCTTGTCGGCGACGCGTACCTCCTCCAGGCCCGAGATCAGCTTTTCGGCCCGGCGGGCCATGTTCTGCGCGGCGACGGTCTTGGTGGCCTTGGCCCGCATCTTGTCGGCCTGCGCCATCAGCGCGCCGGCCTTCTTCTCGGCGTTGGCCCGCTCCCGGCGGCGGCGCCGCTCGTCGGTCTCGCGGGCCTCCAGGTACGCCTTCCAGCCCAGGTTGTAGACGTCGACGACCGAGCGGGTGGCGTCGAGGAACCACACCTTGTTGACCACCGACTCGAGCAGCGAGCCGTCGTGGGAGATCACGATCAGCCCGCCCTTGTGGTTGGCGAGGAAGCTGCGCAGCCAGGTGATCGAGTCGGCGTCGAGGTGGTTGGTCGGCTCGTCGAGCAGCAGGATGCCGCCGCCGTTCTCGCCGGCGTCGCGGAACAGGATCCGGGCCAGCTCGATGCGGCGGCGCTGACCACCGGAGAGCGTGCCGATGGTCTGGGCGAGGGCACGGTCCGGCAGGCCGAGGTTGGCGCAGATCCGGGCGGCCTCGGCCTCGGCCGCGTAGCCGCCGAGGGAGGCGAACTGGTCCTCCAGCGCGCCGTAGCGGCGGACCAGCTTGTCGTCGGCACCGTCGGCGAGCTTGGCCTCGATCTCCTTCATCTGGGCCATCAGCACGTCCAGGCCGCGGGCGGACAGGACGCGGTCGCGTCCGGTGACCTCCAGGTCGCCGGTGCGCGGGTCCTGCGGGAGGTAACCGATGGCGCTGCGCCGGTCGATCTGCCCGGCGTACGGCTGACCCTCGCCGGCGAGCACCTTCAGCGTGGTGGTCTTGCCGGCGCCGTTGCGGCCGACCAGGCCGATCCGGTCACCCGGCTGCACGCGCAGGGTGGTGTCGGACAGCAGGATCCGGGCGCCGGCGCGCAGCTCCAGGCCGGTGGCAGTGATCATGTCGGAGGACTCGCTCTCGGGGTCTGGAAGGGCTGACTCAGGGCACGCGAAAGCGCCGGCGAGCACGAGGCCCGTCGGCGCGGGGCGGTTCAGCCTTCGCAGAGCAGCACGGCGCAAGTGTACCGGGCGCCGCCCGACCACCCCTCCGGATTACCGATCAAGATCATCGGGTACCGGAACGCCGTCCGGACCCGGTCCGGTACCGCAACCACCAAGACGGATCAAATCGGGTGATCGGGGTTGACATGGAGCTGAACGAGAACGCGCGGATCGACACCAGCCAGGTGGACGACCGGCGAGGATCCGGCGGAGGCGGCGGGCTGGGCGGCATCCCCATCCCGATCGGCGGCGGCCGGGGCGGCATCGTGGGCCTGGTCATCGCCGTGCTCGTCGCGCTCGTCGGCGGCGGCTTCGGCCTGAACGCGGCCACGAACGGCGGCGACGAGCCGCAGGGCGACAACGCGTCGCTGGAACAGAAGTGCTCGGCCGAGGACGCGCTCCAGCAGCTCGACTGCCGCAACACGCTCTACGTCAACTCCATCCAGGCGTACTGGCAGAAGGCCCTGCCCGAGGCGTTCGGCGAGCAGTACCGCCCGTCGCGCACGGTGTTCTTCAGCCAGGGCGTCAGCACCGCCTGCGGGCAGGCCGACTCCGGCGTCGGCCCGTTCTACTGCCCCGCCGACGACCAGGTCTACATCGACCTGACCTTCTACCAGGTGCTCGCCCAGCAGCTCGGCGCCGCCGGCGAGTTCGCCCAGCCGTACGTGCTCGCCCACGAGTACGGCCACCACGTGCAGGACCTCCTCGGCACCGAGGCCCAGATGCGCCGCCAGCAGCAGCGCGACCCGGACAGCGCGAACGCGCTCTCGGTGAAGCTGGAGTTGCAGGCCGACTGCTACGCGGGCGCCTGGGCCAAGAACGCCACCGGCACCGCCGACGCGAGCGGTCAGAAGATCTTCACCAGCATCAGCGAGCAGGACATCCAGCAGGCCATCGACGCCGCCGAGAAGATCGGCGACGACGCCATCTCGGAGCGGGCCAACCGGCCGGTCAACCCCGACGAGTTCACCCACGGCTCCTCCGCCCAGCGCAAGGAGTGGTTCACCCGGGGCTACTCCACCGGCGACCCGAAGTCCTGCGACACCTTCCGCGGCAGCCTCTGAGCACGCAGAACCCCGTCCTGACGGACGTCCCCACGGGCCCGGTCGGCGACCGGGCCCGTGGCGTACGTGTACGGGGCGGCGGCGGTCAGACCCGCTGCCAGAGCGCCGGCACGTTCGGCGGCTCCCAGCCCGGCTGGGCGGTGTGCCCCTGCAGGCAGCGGTAGGACACCCCCGCGTAGGTCACCGTCGCGCCGGCGGCGTACCCGGTGCCGGCCTGCCAGGTCGTGCCGCTGGGCGGGTTGCCCGTAGAGGTGGGGGTGGGCGCGGGGCCGCCGGCGGTGACGAGGGTCAGCCCGTACGCGGCGGCCCCCGCCGCCGCCCCCTCGTCGCCGAGGGCGACGTGGCAGCGCACCAGCTCGGCGTGCAGGATCAGCAGGGCCGACGGATCCGGATACCCGTCGCGCATCAGCGCGTCGCGGGCCTCGGTGAGCAGGTAGCGGGCGTAGCGCGGGTCACCGTCGTGGTACGCCAGCCCGGCGCGGCCGGCCGCCACCTCGGCGCGTACGTGCGGCGCCGCCCCCACCAGGAGGGCCTCCGCCCGGTCGAGCTGGGCCGACGCGGTACCGGGTTCGTCGCGGCGCAGCGCCACGCCCGCCAGGCCGAGCCGGGCCCGGGCTTCCAGCACCGGCTCCGCCAGGTCGGCGGCGGCCCCGGCCACCTCGCGGCAGATGGCGGCCGTCTCGTCGACGGAGCCGGCCAGGTCGGCCTCGGCCAGGCGCAGCCCCAGGCGCACCACCTCGGCCGGCGAGCGGCCGGTGGTCAGGTCCGAGGGCGTGACACCGAGCCGCTCGGCGAAGTGGGCGACGGCGTCACCCGAGGGCACCCGCCGACCGCTCTCCACGGCGGAGACGTACGCCGCGGTGTAGCGGGGCTCGGCCAGGGCGCGCTGCGTGAGCCCCCGTTGCGTACGCAGCCGCTGCACCCGCGCGCCCAGCCCGCTCGTCGCCGTATCCGCCCCGTCCGGCTCCGGCCGGCTCACGACAGCCGCTCCGCCGCACGCAGGCCGCGGCGCAGCACCGCCGCTGCCTCGTCCCGCTCCGCCCGGGCCAGCAACAGCTCCGCCAGGTGGTGGCAGGTGATCACCACGTCACCCATCAGGCCGGCCCGCTCGTACCGGTCGACCGCCCGCAACAGCAGCCGCCGCGCCTGCTCGCCGTCGCCCTGGGCGGCGCGCACCAGCCCGCGTACCCGGTCGGCCTCGGCCATGATCTCGCGGTGGTCGCTGGCGGTCGCCGCCCCGGCCGCCTCCTCGGCCAGCTCGGCCGCCTCGTCCAGCGCGCCCTCGCGCCGGCGGGCCTCGGCCAGCTCCAGCGTCGCCCCGGCGTGGTCGAGCACCGCGCCGACGTCGCCCAGCGTCTCCCGGGCGCGCCGCAGCTGCGTCCCCGCCTCCCCCGGCCGCCCGGCCCGCAGCAGCACGTAGCCACGGGCCCAGTGACACAGGCCGATCTCCCGGGTGAGCCCCAGCTCGGTGTAGCGACGGACGGCCTCCCGCAGGTGCCGGTCCGCCTCGTCCAGCTCGCCGTCGCGCCGCAACTGCCCGGCGACGGCGTGGAACTGCGCCACCCACTCCCGGTTGGTCGCCCGGGTCAGCAGGGGCGCCACCTCCCGCTCCAACCGCCGGGCCCGCTCCCGCCAGCTCAGCTCGAGGAACGTGTACATCAACGCGTTGGTCAACCGCAGCTCGGCGTCGGCGTCCACCGGCGGCGCCGCCCGCAGGACCCGCAGGCCGCCCTCCAGGATCGCCACCGCCCGCGGCGCGTCCCCGGCGACCAGCAGGCAGTACGCCTGCCGGGCCAGCACCGCCGCGCGCAGCGCCGGGGAGTCGTCGGGCAGGTCCCCGGCCAGCTCGTCGTACCGGGCGGCCGCGTCCTCGGTGCGCCCACGGTGCAGTTGGGCCTCCGCCAGGTGGTATCCGGCCCAACCGGCCAGCTCGGACAGTCGGTAGCGCTCCGCGCGGCGGCGTATCCCGGTCAACGCCCGCTCGGCGGCGTCCAGCCGACCGGCGGAGAGGTCCCGGCGGGCCGCCGCCTGCTCGGCGGCGAGCTGGGCGGCGGCGTTCGCCGGCCGACCGTGGCGCAGGTCGTCCACCGCCAGCCCGAGGCGGTCGGCGAAGTGGGCCAGCGCCTCGGGGCTCGGCATCCGGGCACCCGACTCCACGGCGCCCAGGTAGGCGCGGGTGTAACGGGAGCCGACGACCTGCTGCTGGGTCAGGCCCCGGGCCAGGCGCAGCCGTCGGATCCGGCCACCCAGGCTCTCCCCGACCGCGTCGTCGTGGGAGTCGACGACCCCGACCACGGCGACGTCGGCCGCCGCCGC
This sequence comes from Micromonospora echinofusca, assembly GCF_900091445.1. Classification (NCBI taxonomy): domain Bacteria; kingdom Bacillati; phylum Actinomycetota; class Actinomycetes; order Micromonosporales; family Micromonosporaceae; genus Micromonospora; species Micromonospora echinofusca. The sequence goes on along the minus strand of NZ_LT607733.1, from coordinate 1,660,479 downwards.
CCCCGCCATCCTGGCTCCCTCCCCCACCGTCGCGCCCAGCCTAGTGCGCCAGGTCAGGACGGGGCGGGATCGCGCACCAGGATCCGGACCGCCCGGGCCGCCGCGATCGCGCCGACGAGCACGGCGTGGCGGGGCTCGGGCACGTCCAGCAGCCGCTCCGCGCGCAGCGCCGCCAGCGGAGCGAGCCGCCGGTCGGCCAGCACGGTGTCCACCGCCCGCCGGTCGCCGCCGCAGACCAACGCGCGCAAGGACGACGCCTCCGGCAGCAGCAGCCGTACGGCCAGGTCGGCGGCGTCGCCCAGCGCCGCCTTCGCCTGGTTGTCGCGCCGCCTGGCGAAGCGCTGCTGCGACCAGCCCCCGGCGGCGGTGCGCCCCTGCACGTAGCGGGTGTCCACCTTGGAGACGACCAGCTTCTCCCCCGCCGCCACGCCGAGGGCCACCGCGCCCTTCCGGGCGAGCAGCAGGCCGATCCGGCGGGGCGCGGCCGCGGCGGCCACGAAACCGGGCAGGTCGGGGGCGGCGGGCGCGCCGGGCGGGGCGTGCAGCTCGGCGGTCGCGCCGTCCGCAGCCGTGAGCAGCAGCCCGTACGCCTCGACGGTGGCGGTGGGCGGGCCGTGCCGGTCGGCGAAGCCCTCCACCCAGCGGGCCACCCGGGCCGGGTCCACCTCGACCCACCGGCCGCCTCCGGCTGCGGGTCGGCTGCTCATACGCCGAACCTACGGCACGGCGACCGGCCCACCGCCACGGGTGGGTGGACCCGCGGCGGCGGGCCGCCGCCGGGCAGCGGCGACCGGCCGGGCTCAGCCGGGCAGCGGCGACCGGGCCCGGACTCAGCCGGGCAGCAGCACCGCCACGGCCAGGGCGGCGACGATCGCGCTGGAGAGCAGTGCGGTCACCAGCCGGCCGCGCGGGCCGGTCAGCACCCGGCCGACCAGGCTGCCTCCGCCGGCGATCACCAGCTGCCAGCTCGCCGAGGCGACGAACGCGCCGAGCACGAAGAGGCCGGCGGCGAGCGGATCCGGCTCGGCGCGGTCCGCTCGGCCCAGCACGAGCGCGGCGAAGTAGACCACGGTCGCGGGGTTCAGCAGGGTCAGCGCGAGCACGCCGGCGAAGGCGCGGGCCGGGGTGTCCAGGGCACCGCGACCGGCGGCGGCCCGGGTCACGGGGCGGGGACGCAGCGCACGCCAGGCGCCGTGGCCGGCGAGGGCGAGCAGCACCAGCGCTGCGGCCGGCCGCAGCGGCCCGGCGACCGGGGCGACGAGCCCGGCGACGGCGGCCCCGCCGAGGGCCGCCACGGCGGCGTAGAGCCCGTCGGCGGTGGCCACTCCGAACGCGGCGGCGGCGCCGACCCGGAACGAGGTGCGGGCGCTGAGCCCGAGGATGAGCACCGCGATCGCGCCGACCGGGATGGCGACGCCGTAGCCGGCGACCAGGCCGGCCAGGAACGCGCCGGTCACGACGGTCGGCTGCGGACCCCGACGCGACCGGACGACGTCCGCTGTCGGCGCGCGGCGGTGGCCGCGGCGACGGGGAGGTTCTGCACCGGGTACGTCTCGATCACGCCCCGATCCTGCTTCCCCACCCCGCCCGCGGCCACCGGTTTCCCGGCGTTCGCCGGCTACGACGGGTGCCGGCGGTGGGCGTTCAGGCCAGCTGGTGCGTCGCGACCGCGCTCGAGCAGTCGGCGATGGTGGTGGGCTGCGAGACGTTGAGGGCGTCCAACCGGGACCATCCGTTGACCCCGGTGGTGGTGTTACGGAGGAAGATCCAGAGCGCGTTGGTGTAGGTGGCGCAGTGGACGTCGATCCCCTGGCTCGGGTAACCGAGCCCGCGACTGCCGCAGTCGACGTGCGGATAGGCGCGGATGTTGGTCCCGTTTCCGAACGAGATGGCACCCCCGCTGTACAGATCCGGGTGGGTGCCGTGCCCACTACAGTGCGCACTGGCCGGGCTGGCCGGCAGCAACGCCAGCGCCGAGCCACTCGTGACGAGCGCCAGCGCGGACGCGACAGAGATCAACCGAGATCGCATGTGCCATCTCCTCTGCAAAGGCGGTGACAGATATCGATAGATGATGTCACGCGATCGCGTCCTGGTGTCCGCTTCGCCGGAACACCGCAACCTGAAAGAAAAGGGGGCGTCCCCGTACGCACGGGTCGTCCGCCGCCGACATCCTCGTCGCCGTCGGCGAACTGGCCGCCGTCGTCGGTCGCCGCAGTACGGGTCGAGCGCGCCGCCCCCGTGGGGGCGACGCGCTCGACGGGAACCGGCGCCGGGCCGGTCAGACGTTGAAGCCGAGGGAGCGGAGCTGGTCGCGTCCCTCGTCGGTGATCTTGTCCGGGCCCCACGGCGGGAGCCACACCCAGTTGATCCGGATGTCGCCGACCAGGCCGCCACCCGGGCCGGTGGTGAGCGCCTGCCGGGTCTGGTCCTCGATCACGTCGGTCAGCGGGCACGCCGCCGAGGTCAGCGTCATGTCCAGGGTGGCGACGTTGTCGTCGTCGACGTGCACGCCGTACAACAGGCCGAGGTCGACCACGTTGATGCCCAGCTCGGGGTCGACGACGTCCTTCATCGCCTCCTCGATGTCGGCGACGGCGGCCCTGCCCCCGGCGGCCGACGCGCCGTTCGTCGCCGGTGCGGCGGCGTCCGCTGCCGGGGCGGCGGCGCCTTCGGTCGCCGGGGTCGCCGCGGTGGCGGTGTCCTCGCTGCTCATGCCTCAACCTCCGTCGGGCTCACGCCCACACCGGCGCGTGCCGCGGCGTCCTTGAACGCCATCCACGGCAACAGCGCGCACTTGACCCGGGCGGGGTAGCGGGCGACGCCCGCGAACGCGACCCCGTCACCGAGCACGTCCTCGTCCGGCGTGACCTGGCCACGGCCGGACATCAACTCGACGAACGCCTCGTGCACCCGGAACGCGTCGCCCGCGCCCCGGCCCACCAGCAGCTCGTGCAGCACGCTCGCCGACGCCTGGCT